>NZ_RHFI01000033.1:0-30195 GCF_003718685.1 Marichromatium sp. AB31
GTCGTCCCCGAGTTGTGCGGGAAGCAGTCGAGTCCGATGTCCATGCCCCGCAACACGTCCCACGGCGGGGAGTGATAGCCGATCTCCAGGCGCTCGCCGCCGATCCCGTGCGCGGCAAAGCGCTCGGTCAGGCTCTCGACACTCAATGGATCGGCATAGGTTCGGCTGTCGACGACCAGGCGCGAACCCGGCACCCGCTCGAGGATCTCGGACCACACCCGGATGGTACGGTGGTTGACACGCACCCCACGGGTCAGCGTACCGAAGGTGATGTATCCCCGCTCCAGCGCCGGCAACACGTTCACCGCCCCCATCCCCTCGCTCGGACGATACATGCCGGCAGGCGTGGCAATCCGCCAGGGCCGCTCGCTGAACAACTCCTCCGCACCCTCGGGCACCAGGACCTCGTCGCACAGGAAGTAGTCGATCGCGCTCAACCCCGAGGTGTAGCCGTAACCGACCCAGAGACTCACCGACACCGGCGCCGGCTTGCGCGTGAAGACCCTCAGCCGATTGCCCGCCGTATGTCCGGCCAGGTCCACCAGGATATCGATACCATCGGCACGGATGCGCGTATCGAGTTCGGCATCGCTCAGACCACGGGTCGGCACCCAATGATCGACCAACCCCTGGTAGCGCGCCGTCTGCGCGTCCTGACGCGTCAACTCGGCATAGGCGTACAGCTCGAATTGCGTCTGGTCATGGCATTCGAGCAGTGGCTCGAGCATGTAGCGGATCGCATGTGATCGAAAGTCCGGGGAGACATAGCCCACACGTAACCGACGTTCGGGATCAGGAGGGTTGGCATATGCACGCCGATGCACGCGTGCAGGAGCGGCATGGCGGTATTCGAAGTCCTGATAGGCCGCACGGATCGCCTCGACCGATCGATCCGGATGATAGTTCAGGGTGAAGAGCAGACTACTGTCAGCCCCGAAGGGATCCTCGGCCAGTTCCCGGGCCCGAAGGCGCACGGCGATCGAGGCATCGAGATCGCCTAGATCCTGGAGCACACACCCCAGATTGTGCAGGGCGCCGGGGTAGTCTGGCTGAAGCTCAAGGGCCTGCTCGTAGCAGGCGCGCGCCTCACCGAGACGATCGAGATCACGCAAGCTGTTACCCAGATTCAGATGGGCCTCGATCAGGTCGGGCTTGAGGACGAGCGCCTGCCGATAACAGTCGATCGCCTGCTGGGGCTTGCGCTCCAGTTCAAAGGTGTTGCCCAGGTTGCAATAGGCCTCGGCATAATCCGGACGGATCCGAATCGCGGCAAGATAACTCTGCTGCGCGGCGCCGAGTCGATCCAAGGCCGCAAACGCGTTGCCGCGATTGTTCAACGCCTCGACGTGATCCGGATCGAGCGCCAGGACACGCTCCAGGGTTTCCAGCGCGGTCTCGAACAGGCGGGCGCGGAGCTGGACGCTGGCCAGGTTGTTGAGACTCTGTACGTTGCAAGGGTCTCGTGCCAGCACCCGATTGAACCAATCGGTGGCCTGCGGCAACCGACCGAGCTGGATACAGGCATTGCCGGCGTTGTTACATGCCAGGAGGAGCCCGGGGTCGATCGCATGGGCGCGGGCATAACACGCCAGGGCCTCGTCGAGCTGGCCAAGCTCGTGCAATGCGAGCCCGAGGTTGTAATGAATCTTGGCTTGGTCCGGGGCGATCTCCAGGGCACGTCGGTAGTGTCTCAGCGCATCCTCGGCCCGCCCCAGACGCAACAATGCTGTCGCAATACCGTCATGGATCTCGGGATCAGTAGCATCGCATACCAACGCCCGTTCGAGTACGGCGAGCGCCTCGGCATGGTGCCGACGCCGCACCAGAATCAGGCCCAGCGCCTTGTGGGCGAAGACATCGCCCGGGTAGCAGACGACGAACCGCCGCGCCTCGCGCTCCGCCCCCTCGAGGTCGGCACCAGCCGCCCGCGCGACCCATGCTTCGCGCAAGGACGGTGGTACCCGTTCGTCAAGACGGGGACCAGTCTCGCCCAACTGGCGCAAGATCGCCCGGGCCTCGGTCTGATCGGGGTCGATGGCAAGCACGGCGCGACAGAGCGCCACGGCCACATCGTGCCGTCCGGCGACGAGGTGTTCGTGAGCTTGAGTGAGCAGACTTTCGTTCATACCGAGGTCAGGGTCCCCACATCGTCATCGAGCACCCCGGCGACAGACCGGGTCGTACAAGGTCGCATCACTCAAGCAACGCGCTTGAGAAAACCTCCCCGCGCAACCGTCAGCAACAGCTTGTCGGAGATCGATGCGTCGATCTCGAAACGTGAGTCCCTTGCAAGGAAATCGCGAACGGCCGTCATCGGGTTGTTCCCCTGACTCCAGGGCCGCCCGGGAAAGACCGCGGTCTCGAATTCCTCGATCACCGTATCGAAGACGGCGCAGTAACACCCCGGGGTCACCAAGGGCGCATACAGATCCAACTCCTTCACGACATGGTCATGGGTGTGGCTCGAATCCAGACAGACCATCACCCGCTGCTCGCTGCGGATGGAACGGCGGACCTCGTCGAGGACGGCCGGATCCGTACTGTCGCCCTCGACCATCTCGATCCGCCCGGCCAGCGGATGGCTCTCGACGGCCTGGCGATTGTGCGCGCGGATATCGAGATCGATGCCGACGACCCGTCGCCGATCGGCGACCGGGACGCCCGCGCGCTCGGCATCGGTCAGATCGAGCAGCGCCAGCATGGAGGCGCTGAAGATCAGTGAGCCGCCGCGCGCGATCCCGGTCTCGATGATGACATCCGGCCGCGTCGTCCAGATGATCTCCTGCAGCGCGAAGACGTCCTGGGGATACTGGATGATCGGCAGACCGAGCCAGTCGAATTGATACGAGTAACGCGCCCGCAGACTCTCGCGCATGAACCCCTCGGCGGCCTCCTGCAGGGGGCCATCGTCACGATAGTCCTCGACCCGGGCGGTACGTTCGGCAATGAAACTCTCGCGGTCATCTTTCATAGTGAAGTGGCCATAGCAGCAAAACTCCGTGGATTTTGGTGAGAACGGGCGCGAACCCCGTTCACGTCTCGTCCAGCACCCCGATGATGCACGGTGGATCCTGCGGATTATCGGGCCGCGACCCGAAGCGCAAGAGATCGCGACGACCATAACCGTCGGCGACCCGCTCGGCGATCTGGCGTACGCTCTGGCCCCTGCCGGAGCAGATGTTGAACGCACCGCATCGCCCGCCCAGCGCGACCTCGGCGATCATCTCGCCGGCCCGCTCGACATCGAGATAGTCGCGGACCTGCTCGCCACTGCCGAGATCGACCGGCAGCCCGGCGGCGAGCCGGGCATGGAGATAGGCCACGAGCCGGCGCGGATCCTCGCCCTCGCCGTACAGATAGAAGGGTCGGCACCAGGCGAACTCGACGCCCGCCACTCGCAGCAACTGCTCGAGGACCTGATAGGTCGATGCCTTGCATGCGCCGTAGAGTGTCTGCGGCCTCAGTGGCGTGTGGATATCGAGAGACCCCGGCGTCGGATCGTACTCGGCACAGCTACCGATACCGACGAAGCGCCGCCCGCCCACGACGATGAACGCCTCGGCCAGACGCAGCGACCCACTCAAACAGGTGAGATTGCGCTCGGAGTCCAGATACCGACCAGGCTCGGCATACCAGGCCGCATGCACCAACATCTCCCCCCCGGCCAGCACGGTCTGCAGCGTTTCCACCGAAGCGGTGAAGAGATCCTCGATCTCGACCAGCTCGACACCGCGGGCCGGGAACAAGGCCGCGGCACGCGCAGGATCACGCACCAGCAGGCGCACCCCGACACCTCGCTCGAGCAACGCCTGGACGATGCGGCGTCCGACAAACCCGCTCGCCCCCGTCACGATGACCCGTTCATTCATGGTCTGTCGCCTCAACACTCGCAGAGTCGGGGCACCGCGACGACGAAGCGCGCGCCCCACTCGCGGACATAGCCGAGCTGCGCGGTGAGTTCATCGCGCAGGTTCCAGGGCAGCAGCAGCACCCGGTCGGGGCGGGTCTCACGCAGACGCGACTCGGCGACGATGGGGATGCGGCTGCCGGGGAGATGGCGCCCCAGCTTGCCGGGGCTGCGGTCGACCACATAGTGCAGCAGATCGGGACGCACCCCGGCGAAGTTGAGCAGGGTGTTGCCCTTGGCCGCGGCGCCGTAGCCGACCACCTGGAGCCCCTGGCGCCGCGCCCGGATGAGATAGTCGAGCAGCTCGAGACGCAACCGCTCGGCGCGCGCCTGCAGCCCCTGGTAGGTCGCCGCCCGCTCCAGCCCGGCGGCCAGCTCCTCGGCGCGCAGCGCCGCCACCCGGGGCGTGGTCGGACGCGCGCCGTGGTCGGCACGCTGGGCGAACACCCGCAGGCTGCCGCCGTGGGTCGGCAGGGTCTCGACATCGAACACCGCCAGGCCGTTGGCCGCGCACACCCGCCCCACCGCGCCCAGCGACAGATAGGAGTAGTGCTCGTGATAGAGGGTATCGAACTGGTTGCCCGCGATCAGCCGCAGCAGGTGCGGGAACTCGAAGGTCGCCACCCCGTCCGGGCGCAGCAGCAGGGCGATGCCGGCGACGAAATCGTTGATCGCCGGGACATGGGCGAGGACGTTGTTGGCGACCACCAGATCCGCACCCCAGCCCTCGGCGAGCAGCCGCGCGGCGAGCGCGCGGTCGAAGAAGGCCTCGACGATCTCCAACCCGCGCTCGCGCGCCGCGGCGGCGACCGCCGCGGTCGGCTCGACCCCCAGACAGGGGATGGCGCGCGCCTGCAGGTGCTGGAGCAGATAGCCGTCGTTGGCCGCCAGCTCCACCACCCGCGAGTCGCCGTCGAGCCCGAGACGCTCGACCATGGTCGCGACATAGCGCTCGGCATGGGCCACCCAACTCGTCGAGACGCTGCTGAAATAGGCGTAGTCGGCGTCGAACAGGGTCTCGGGGCGGGCGAAGTCCTCGGTCTGCACCAACCAGCAGCGCTCGCACACCAGCACCCGCAGCGGGTACCAGGACTCGGGGCGGTGCAACGCCGCGGCGCTCAGATAGGCGTTGGAGGGCGGCGCGCTGCCGAGGTCGACGAAGGGCAGGCGCAGCGGCGCGCCGCAGTGACGGCAGTTCACGACGCAATCCCCCGAAACTCGTCGTCGAGCAACGCCAAGGCACGATCGCGCGCCGAGCGCTCGCCGAGCGGCAGCGGCCAGGGGATGGCCAGACGCGGGTCGTCGACGCGCACCCCGCCCTCGGCCTCGGGGACATGGGGCGCGGTGTGCAGATAGAGCAGCTCGCAGTCCTCCGTCAGCGTCTGAAAGCCGTGGGCGCAACCCTCGGGGATCACCAGCGTGGTCGGGCGCTCGGCCTCCAGCCGCTCGGCGTGCCACTGCAGGAAGGTCGGCGAGCCGGCGCGCAGATCGAGCGCCAGGTCCCAGACCGCGCCGCGCAGACAGGTGACGAACTTGGTCTCGGCGTGCGGCGGGCGCTGGTAGTGGAGCCCGCGCACCGTGCCGCGCGCGCGGGTCAGCGAGCGGTTGATCTGGACGATCGGACGCCCGCCGCCGAGCGCTGCCAGATCCATCGCGCAATAGAGCCGCTCGAAGACGCCGCGCGCATCGGCGAGCGGCGTCCGCGCGATCACCTCGACCCCGGCGATCGCGGTCGGATGACGCACCAGGCGCGCGCTCATCGCGGTGGCTCCGTGGCCATGTAGTCGGCGATCTGCGCCAGGGTGCGCACCTGCATGTCCTCCCCGGCGCGCCAGGCGCGGTGCCAGTCGAGGGTGCGCGCCAGCGCCTGCTCCAGCGGCCAGCGCGGACGCCAACCGAGCGCGGCGCGCGCCTTGCTGCTGTCGAGTCGCAGCACCGATGCCTCGCGCGGCTGAGGACTGTCATCGAGCCGCCACTGCGCCCCCGGCACGGCGGCACACAGCCACTCGACCAGCCAGCGCACCGGGCGCGCGTCCGCGGCCTCGGGACCGAAGTTCCAGGCGCCGATGTACTCGCCATCGTCCGCGCACAGCCGCTCGGCGAGATCGAGATAACCGGCGAGCGGTTCGAGCACGTGCTGCCAGGGCCGGATCGCCCCGGGCGCGCGCAGCACCACCGGCTCGCCGGCGTCGATCGCGCGCAACACGTCGGGGACCAGCCGCTCGGCGGCCCAGTCGCCGCCACCGATGACGTTGCCCGCACGCACGGTGGCGAGCGCCGTCCCGGCCTCCTCGAGGAAGGCGCGACGATAGCTCGCGCTGACCAGCTCGGCGCAGGCCTTGCTGCTCGAATAGGGGTCGTGACCGCCGAGGGCGTCGTCCTCGCGATAGGGCCAGATCCAGTCGTGGTTCTCGTAGCACTTGTCGCTGGTCACCACCACCACGGCGCGCACCCCGGGGTGCTGACGCACGGTCTCGAGCAGGTCGACGGTGCCCATCAGGTTGACCGCGTAGGTCTCGACCGGGTCGCGATAGGCCGCGCGCACCAGCGGCTGGGCGGCGAGATGGAACACCACCTCGGGCGCGGCGGCATCGAAGGCGGCGGCGAGCGCGGCGCGATCGCGCAGGTCGGCGATGTGCTCGCCGGCGAGGCGCTCGCCGACCCGCGCCGCCCGGTACAGGCTCGGCGTGGTCGGCGGCGCCAGCGCATAGCCGTGCACCCGGGCGCCGAGCCGTGCCAGCCAGAGCGCGAGCCAGCCGCCCTTGAATCCGGTGTGGCCGGTGATGAATACCCGCCGTTCTCTCCAGAACTGCTGTTCCATCGTCGTCACCAGGTCTTCCAGGGCGCCGCCCCGGAGCGCCACAGCGCCTCGAGCTGGGTGCGGTCGCGCAGCGTGTCCATCGGCCGCCAGAAGCCCTGGTGCTCGAAGGCCATCAGCTCGCCCATGGCGCTGAGCCGCGCCAGCGGCTCGCCCTCCCAGCCGGTCTCGTCACCGGCGATCAACTCCAAACAGGCCGGCGAGAGCACGAAGAAGCCGCCGTTGATCAGCCCGCCGTCGCCGCGCGGCTTCTCGGTGAAGGCGGCCACCCGCGCGCCCTCGCGCTTGATCGCGCCATAGCGCCCGGGGGCCTGCACCGCGGTGACCGTGGCGAGATGGCCGTGGTCGCGATGGAAGGCGACCAGCGCGCCGATGTCGACATCACTCAGGCCGTCGCCATAGGTGAAGCAGAAGGGCGCCTCGGCGTCGAGATAGTCGGCCACGCGCTTGAGTCGGCCGCCGGTCTGGGTGTGCAGCCCGGTGTCGACCAGGGTCACGCGCCAGGGCTCGGCCTTGCGCTCGTGGACCTCCATGCGGTTGTTGGCGATGTCGAAGGTGACGTCGGACATGTGCAGGAAGTAGTTGGCGAAGTACTCCTTGATGACATAGCCCTTGTAGCCGCAGCAGATCACGAAGTCGTTGATGCCGTGAACGGAGTAGTGCTTCATGATGTGCCAGATGATCGGCATGCCGCCGATCTCGATCATCGGCTTGGGGCGCAGGTGCGACTCCTCCGAGATCCGCGTCCCGAAACCGCCTGCCAGAATGACCGCCTTCATCAGTGCTCCTCAATCAGGGTGTCGACCGCAACCGACGCATGCTGCGAATAACGGCACGACCGGCGACGAGATGAGCGATCGCCTCGGACGCCCGCCTCTATCTGGCCCCCATGATAACCAGCACGACGGGGATCGCACAGCATCGCGCGTGCGATACATCACTCCAGCCGCAGCAGTTGCTCGCGGTAATAGCGCAACTCCTCGATCGACTCGCGAATGTCGTCGAGGGCGAGATGGCGCGAGGCCTTGCGCACCCCGGCGGCGACCTCCGGGGCCCAGCGCTGGGCGAGGATCTTGAGGGTGCTGACATCGAGATTGCGATAGTGACAGAACCCCTCGAGCCGGGGCATCCAGCGGGCGAGGAAGCGACGGTCCTGACAGATGCTGTTGCCGCACAGCGGCGAGGCACCGGCCGGCACCAGGTCGGCGAGGAACTCGAGGGTGGCGCGCTCGGCGGCGGCCTCGTCCTGTGCGCTCAGCCGCACCCGCTCGATCAGCCCGGAGGCGCCGTGGTGTTCGCGATTCCATTCATCCATGCCGGCGAGCTGCGCCTCGGACTGGTGGATCGCGATCACCGGCCCCTCGGCCAGCACCTTGAGCTGGGTGTCGGTGACGATGGTGGCGATCTCGAGGATGCGATCGGTGTCGGGGTCGAGTCCGGTCATCTCCAGGTCGATCCAGATCAGGTTCTGCGGGCTCTTGGTCATGAGCGTTCCTTGAGCAATGGGGCCTGTCGCAAGGCCAGGTGACGGAATCAAGCCGCAGTGTACTGCAAGGAGCGGCATCGTGCGGAGCGCCGGCGCTTTCCCTAGAATAGCCCCACCCCAGCCAGGAGCCCGAGCATGCACACCGACCACCCGCAGCCTCCCCGCCCCACCCCGCGCCAGCCGCGCCGGGTCGCCCGATGACCCGGCGGCGGCTGTCGAAGCGACAGATCGAGCGCATCCGCGCGATCCAGGAACGGCGCCGCGAGCGCCTTGCCAACCGTCCCGAGCAGGCGCTCGCCGACTGCGAGGCCGAGATCCCGCCCGAGGAGGGGCTGGTGGTGGTGCGCCACGGCGCGAGCCTGGTGGTCGAGGACCATGCGGGCGAGCTGCACCTCTGTGTCGCGCGCCAGCACCTCGGCCACCCGGTGTGCGGCGATCGGGTGGTGTGGCAGCGCGGCGAGCCCGGTCGTGGGCTGGTCAGTGCCATCCTCGAGCGCCAGACGGTGCTCAGCCGCCCCGACTACAGTGGTCGCGACAAGCCGATCGCGGCCAACCTCACCCGACTGGCGGTACTGATCGCCCCCGAGCCCGAACCGAGCGGCTATCTGGTCGACCAGTACCTGGTCGCCGCCGAGGGCATCGGCGTCGAGCCGATGCTGGTGGCCACCAAGATGGACCTGCTCGACGCCCCGGCGCGCGCGGCCTTCGAGCAGCGCTATGCCCATTATTGCGCGATCGGCTACCGCACCCTGTGGATCAGCCTGGAGCAGCCCGAAACGCTGGCCCCGCTGGTCGAGGCGCTGCGCGACCAGACCAGCATCCTCGTCGGTCAGTCCGGGGTGGGCAAGTCCTCGCTGGTCAAGGCGCTGCTGCCCGATCGCGACATCCAGGTCGGGCGCCTCTCGGCGGCCACCGGGCTGGGGCGTCACACCACCTCGGCGGCGAGCTGCTACCGCCTGCCCGGCGGCGGCGTGCTGATCGACTCGCCCGGGGTGCGCAGCTTCCGCCTCGGCGCCATCGGTCTGGCCGAGCTGCAGTGGGGCTTTCGCGAGTTCCGCCCGCACCTCGGCGGCTGTCGCTTCGCCAACTGTCGTCACGATCAGGAGCCGGGCTGCGCCATCCGCGCCGCGGTCGAGCGCGGCGAGATCGCAGCCGCGCGGCTGGACAACTTCCATCATCTGGCGCGGGGGGTGAGCGCATGACCCACTGGCTGTTCAAGTCCGAGCCCGGGATCTTCGGCATCGACGACTTGGCCGCGCGCGGGGTCGAGCCCTGGGACGGGGTACGCAACTATCAGGCGCGCAACCTGCTGCGCGATCGCACCGCCGTCGGCGATCCGGTGTTCTTCTATCACTCCAACTGTGCCCGCCCGGCGATCGTCGGACTGGCCGAGGTCGCCAGCAGCCCGCGCCCCGACCCTACCGCCTTCGATCCCGCCTCGCCCCATCACGACCCCAAGGGCGACCCGGCGACACCGCGCTGGTATCTGGTCGACGTACGCTATCGCCGTCATCTCGCCCGCCCGATCACGCTGGCCGAACTCAAGACCCACGCCGAGGGCGCACTCGCCGGGCTGGCGCTGGTGCACCGCGGCAACCGCCTCTCGGTGATGCCGTTGAGCCCGGCGCAGTTCGACTTCATCCTCGCGCTCGAACACCGCCTGGCGCCCTGAGCCCGGGCGCCGGGGGCGGCGGCTCAGATCACCCCGCGCGCGGCGAGCAGCTCGACGACCTGCTCGGCCAGGGTCTCGGGGTCGGAGCCGTTGGCATCGAGGCGCAGCTCCGGGGCCTCGGGCGGCTCGTAGGGGCTGCCGATCCCGGTGAAGTTGGGGATCTCGCCGGCGCGCGCCTTCTTGTAGAGGCCCTTGGGGTCGCGCGCCTCGCAGGTGTCGAGATCGGCATCGACGAAGACCTCCAGGAACTCGCCGTCATCGAGTCGCTCGCGCGCCAGCCGCCGCTCGCTGCGAAACGGCGAGATGAAGCTGACACAGACGATCAGCCCGGCCTCGACCATCAGCCGCGCCACCTCGGCCACCCGACGGATGTTCTCCACCCGGTCCTCGGCGGTGAAGCCGAGATCGCGGTTGAGCCCGTGGCGGACGTTGTCGCCGTCGAGCGTCATGGTGTGACGGCCCATGGCGTGGAGGCGCTGCTCGACGAGATCGGCCACGGTCGACTTGCCCGCGCCCGACAGCCCGGTGAACCAGAGCACGCAGGGCTTCTGTCCCTTGGCCGCGGCGCGCGCGCTCTTGTCGATCTCCATCGCATGGTGGTGGATGTTGGCCGCGCGGCGCAGCGCGAAGTCGATCATGCCGCAACCGACGGTGGCGTTGCTGATGCGATCGACGAGGACGAAGGCGCCGGTCTCGCGGTTGTCGACATAGGGGTCGAAGGGCACCGCGCGATCGAGCGCGAGGTTGCACACCGCGACATCGTTGAGCGCGAGGTGCTTGGCCGCGGTCTGCTCCAGGGTGTTGACGTTGACCTTGTGCTTGATCTCGGTGACCTGGGCGTTGAGCGCGGCGGTGGCGGTGCGCAGCAGATAGGGCCGACCGGGCAGCAGCGGCTGCTCGTCCATCCACACCAGGTGGGCGGCGAACTGGTCGGCGACCTCGGGGCGCGCCTCGGCGCCGGCGATCAGGTCGCCGCGCGAGACGTCGATCTCGTCGTCGAGCACCAGGGTCACCGCCTCGCCGGCACCGGCCCGCTCGCGCTCCCCGTCCATGGTGACGATGCGCGCGAGCGTCGAGCGCTTGCCCGCCGGCAGCACCACCAACGGCTCGCCGACGCGCACCTCGCCGCCGGCGACGGTGCCGCTGAAGCCGCGGAAGTCGAGGTTCGGCCGGTTGACCCACTGTACCGGCATGCGGAAGGGCCCGGCGCGCAGGTCGCGCTCGACATCGACCCCTTCCAGATAACCGAGCAGGGTCGGCCCGTCGTACCAGGGCATGCGTTCGGAGGCGGCGGTGACATTGTCGCCGGTGAGCGCCGAGACCGGGATGCAGGTGACCGCATCGATCCCGAGCCGCGCGGCGAAGGCGCGATAATCGGCGCTGATGCACTCGAAGGTCTCGCGGTCCCAGTCGACCAGATCCATCTTGTTGACCGCCAGCACCAGATGGCGGATGCCGAGCAGCGAGACGATATAGCTGTGGCGCCGGGTCTGGGTGAGCACCCCCTTGCGCGCGTCGGCGAGCAGCACCGCGGCCTCGGCGGTGGAGGCGCCGGTGGCCATGTTGCGGGTGTACTGCTCGTGCCCGGGGGTGTCGGCGACGATGAACTTGCGCCGATCGGTGGTGAAGAAGCGGTAGGCGACATCGATGGTGATGCCCTGCTCGCGCTCGGCGGCCAGACCGTCGACGAGCAGCGCCAGATCGAGGTTGCCGCTGCCGGTGGTGCCGAAGCGCGCCGAGTCGTTCTCGAGACTGGCGAGCTGGTCCTCGAACAACAGCTGGCAGTCGTAGAGCAGCCGTCCGAGCAGGGTCGACTTGCCGTCGTCGACCGAGCCGCAGGTGATGAAACGCAGCAGCGTCTTGTCTTCCTGGGCGCGCAGATAGGCCTCGACCTCGGCGGTGGCGCCGGCGTGTTCGGGTGTCTGGGTCATCAGAAGTAGCCCTCCTGCTTCTTGGCTTCCATGGAGGCGCCGGCGTCCTGGTCGATGACCCGGCCCTGTCGCTCGCTGGTGCGCGCCAGCAGCATCTCGCGGATGATCTCGGGGAGCGTCTGCGCGCTGCTCTCCACCGCGCCGGTGAGCGGGTAGCAGCCGAGGGTACGAAAGCGCACCATGCGCGCCTCGGGCCTCTCGCCCGGGGCCAGCGGCATGCGCTCATCGTCGACCATGATCAGGGCGCCGTCGCGCTCGACCACCGGGCGCGGCGCGGCGAAATAGAGCGGCACCACCGGGATCTCCTCCTGATAGATGTACTGCCAGATGTCGAGTTCGGTCCAGTTCGACAGCGGGAAGACGCGGATGCTCTCGCCCTTGTTGATGCGACCGTTGTAGAGGTTCCACAGCTCCGGGCGCTGGTTCTTGGGGTCCCAGCGGTGACTGCGGGTACGGAAGGAGAACACCCGCTCCTTGGCCCGGCTCTTCTCCTCGTCGCGCCGCGCGCCGCCGAAGGCGGCATCGAAGCCGTAGAGATCGAGCGCCTGCTTGAGCGACTGGGTCTTCATCACGTCGGTGTGCACCGCCGAGCCGTGGGTGAAGGGGCCGATGCCCTGCGCCACCCCCTCCTGGTTGATGTGCACCAGCAGATCGAGCCCGAGTTCGGCGGCACGCCGGTCGCGGAAGGCGACCATCTCGCGGAACTTCCAGGTGGTGTCGACATGCAGCAGCGGAAACGGCGGCTTGGAGGGATAGAAGGCCTTGAGGGCCAGGTGCAGCATCACGCTGCTGTCCTTCCCGATGGAGTAGAGCATCACCGGGTTGCGGAACTGGGCCGCGACCTCGCGCATGATATGGATGCTCTCGGCTTCGAGGCGTTGCAGATGCGTCTGATATGACATGGCTTCCCTGATCTCGTGCACGGATCGTGAGCGCCGACGGCGCACACAGGGCCCAATGGTAACGGTTCGGTGTGAACTGGAGAAAACCGTGACCGATTTCAAATCCCGCAAGGCACCGCTAGAGCAGCCGCTGCGCCTCGCCGCCGCGCAGCCCGAGCACCTGGCGCCCGAGCGTCAGCGCCTGCTCGGCGAAGGCGTCCGGGCCGTCCCAGGCCAGCCCCTCGGCCATCACCTCGTCGAGCAGCGCGCTGACCACCCGCAGCCGGTCGCCCTCACCACCGCGCTCGGCGCAGACATAGAGGCTCGGCTCGCCCTGACCGGCGGGGACGAAGGCGAGGATGAAGCGATAGGGACGCGGATCGGCGCTATCGATCTCGCCGAGCAGGGTCGCCTCGCAGCCGTCGAGGCGGTAGCGACGCTTGGGAATCGCGGTACGGATATGGGGTCGGTGCTCCATCGCCGGTGCTCCTCTCTTGGGTGACGGGGCTCAGCGCCCCCGGTAGAAGCGATTGGGGCGGACCATAACGGTTTCGATCCGGCGGCTGATATCGCGCAGGCTCAACCGACGCACCGGCTGGCGACTGGCGGTACGCGCCGCCTCGGCGGTGTCGAGACGCGCCTTGACCACCCCGGCGAGGCGCTCGGCCAGCTCCGGGCGCGCGGCGACGATACGACGCACGCAGTCGAGATCGACACGGATCAGACTGACATCGCTCTTGGCGGTGAATTCGAGGAAGGAGGGATCGTTGGTCAACATCGAGGTGATGCCGAAGTGCTTGCCCGGCCCCAGCGTCTCGGTGACCTTGCGGCTGCGGTCCGGGAGGGTGACCACCGCCTCCACCAGACCACCGGCGACGACGTAGAAGGCATCGCTCTGGGCGCCGTCGGCGAGGATCACATGACCGCTGTCGTAGTGACAGTAGACCCCGCGCGCGGCGACCTCCTCGAGTTCGTCGGCGGTGAGCAGGCCACTCACATCCAGCCCCTTGAGCGCGAGCAGGATGCTCGGCGGCTCGGCGTGACTGACATGGGCGCGACGGGTGCGCATCTCGCGCACCTCCGGGGCCATCTCGATGCCCGCGTCCTGGAGGCTGCGATGGATCTCGCGAAACAGCTCCTCGCGGGCGCGGAACATCGCCGGATAGTTCTTCAGATGCACCCAGACCATGTAGACATAGGGCACCGTGGTGGCCTCGCTCAGACGCACCACCGGATAGGGGAACTTGAGCACGCTCTCGCAGCGCATCGCCGCCTCGAGCATCAGCGCGGTGGCAAAGCGCGGGTCGATCTCGGCGGGCAGCTTGACGAAGTACCAGGGGGCGTAGAGGTGCTGGTCGTCGTGCAGGTTCTTGATCGGCTGCCCGGCCATCTGCGAGTTGGGGATGATGTGGGTGGAGTTGTCCCAGCCGCGCAGCCGGGTCGAGCGCCAGTTGAGATCGATCACCTGACCGACGATGCCGTTGTTGAGCTCGACCCAGTCGCCGAGGCGGAAGGGCCGCTCGACGCCGAGGGCGATGCCCGAGAACAGGTCGCCCAGGGTCTTCTGCAGCGCCAGACCGAGCACCGCCGCGGCGACGCCGGTCGAGACCCAGATGCCGGTGAAGGAATAGCCGCGCTGCCACAGATAGATCGCCAGCCCGAAGAGCATCATCGCCACATAGATCAGACCGACCACCAGCTTGGGGACGCGCTCGGAGAGATCGTCGTCGGCGCGCACCAGCAGCACCACCTCGATCAGCCGCGCCACCGCCCAGCCGGCGGCCAGGTGTGCCACCAGCAGGGTCAGCGAGCGGATGCCGGCATCGACGTCGGGCACCTCGAGCACCGCCGCGCCGAGCCTCAGCAGGGTGCCGGCGACGATCACCATCCCCGGCAGCACCAGCAGGTCGAGCAGCGCCACCAGCGCGGGGAAGCGGCTGGCCACCGGGCGGTTGTCGACCCGCCAGGTGACGACGCGCGCCACCAGGAAGGCGAGCAGCACGCCGAGGAAGAGGTGCCAGTTGTCCTGCGCCAGGGAGTCGAACAGTGCGGTCATGTCGTGGGTCAGCCTGGATCTTGCGTGGGCTCGGGTCGGTCCGCCCGCCGCCGGGTGAGCCCGGCAACCGACGGCGCATCCGACCGGCGGGATCGTGCATGCGCACGGCGCCGCCGCCCGAGGGCGGCGCCGTCGCGAGCGCCCCGGAGCGGGCGCTCGCCTGGGCCGTTCAGCCCTTGCGCGCCTTGGCGAAGGCCTCGGCCATGGCGCCGCCGAGCGCGGCGGCGCCCTGCCCGGCGCCGCGCTGACGCCGCTCGCCGCCCCCCTGGCGGCGCTCTCCGCCCTGACGCGGCTTGTCCGACTTGGCCTTGGGCCGGGCCGGGCGCTGGCCCGACCTGGCCGCCTCGCCCGCGGCACGCGCCGGCGCCTTGCCGCGCCCGCTCGCCCCGCCCTTGGTGCCATCCTCGTCGCCGAGGCGCCGGGTGAGGGCGATGCGCTTGCGCTCGAGATCGACCTCGAGCACCTTGACCTTGACCAGATCGCCCGACTTGACCACCGCATGCGGGTCCTTGACGAAGCGATCGGCGAGCGCCGAGATGTGCACCAGACCGTCCTGGTGCACGCCGATGTCGACGAAGGCGCCGAAGTTGGTGACATTGGTCACCGTGCCCTCGAGCACCATCCCCGGCTTGAGATCAGCCAGGGTCTCGACGCCCTCCTTGAACTGCGCGGTCTTGAACTCCGGGCGCGGGTCGCGACCGGGCTTCTCCAGCTCGGCGAGGATGTCGCGCACCGTCGGCAGGCCGAAACGCTCGTCGGTGAACGCGGCCGGGTCGAGCGCGCGCAGCGTCGCGGTATCGCCGATCAGCGCGCCGATCTCCTTGCCGGTGTGCGCGACGATGCGCCGCACCACCGGATAGGCCTCGGGATGCACCGCCGAGGCATCGAGCGGCTCGTCGCCGTCGGGCACCCGGAGGAAGCCGGCGCTCTGCTGGAAGGTCTTGTCGCCGAAGCGCGACACCGCCATCAGCGCCTTGCGATTGGCGAAGGCGCCGTGGTCCTCGCGGAACTGGACGATGTTCTCGGCCAGCCCGCGGTTGAGCCCCGAGACCTGGGCGAGCAGCGGCACCGAGGCGGTGTTGAGATCGACGCCGACGGCGTTGACGCAGTCCTCCACCACCGCGTCCAGGGTGCGCGCGAGCTGCCCCTGGTTGACGTCGTGCTGGTACTGGCCGACGCCGATCGCCTTGGGCTCGATCTTGACCAGCTCGGCGAGCGGGTCCTGCAGCCGCCGCGCGATCGACACCGCGCCGCGCAGCGAGACGTCGAGGAGCGGCAGCTCCTTGGAGGCGAACTCCGAGGCCGAGTAGACCGAGGCGCCGGCCTCGCTGACCACCAGCGAGCGCAGCCCCAGCTCGGGGTGACGCTCGATCAGCTCGCGCACCAGCCGGTCGGTCTCGCGCGAGGCGGTACCGTTGCCGATGCTCACCAGCTTGACCGCGTTCTGTCGCGCCAGCTCGGCGAGCCGGGCGATGGCGTCGTCCCACTGCTTGCGCGGCGCGTGCGGATAGATGGTGTCGGTGTCGACCACCCGCCCGGTGGCGTCGACCACCGCCACCTTGACCCCGGTGCGCAGCCCCGGGTCGAGCCCGAGGGTCGGCAGCCGCCCGGCCGGCGCGGCCAACAGCAGCGCCTTGAGGTTGAGACCGAAGACGCGGATCGCCTCGCCCTCGGCGGCCTCCAGCAGCCGCCCCTTGAGCTCCAGATCGAGTCGGGTGAGGAGCTTGACGCGCCAGCACTTGCGCACCGTCTCGACCAGCCAGTCGTCGGCGGCGCGGCCCTGCTGGGCGATGCCGAAGCGCGCGGCGATGCGCGCGCGGCAGGGGGCGTCGGGGTCCTCGCCGGGACCCGACAGCAGCTCCAGCGCGAGCACCCCCTGGTTGCGACCGCGAAACAGCGCCAGGGCGCGGTGCGAGGGGATCTTGGCGATCGCCTCGCGATAGTCGAAGTAGTCGGCGAACTTGTTGCCCTCCTGCTCCTTGCCCTCGAGCACCCGCGAGACCAGGATGCCCTGCTCCCACAACCGGTCGCGCAGCTCGCCGGCGAGTTCGGCGTCCTCGGCGAAGCGCTCCATGAGGATCTGGCGCGCGCCCTCGAGCGCGGCCTCGGCATCGGCCACCCCGCGCTCGGCCTCGACATAGGCCGCGGCGCACTGCTCGGGCACCTGGGTGGGATCGGCGAGCAGCGCCTCGGCCAGCGGCTCGAGCCCGGCCTCGCGGGCGATCTGCGCCTTGGTGCGACGCTTCGGCTTGTGCGGCAGATAGAGGTCCTCGAGCCGCTGCTTGGTCTCGGCCGCGACGATCTCGGCGTGCAGCTCGGCGGTGAGCTTGCCCTGCTCCTCGATGCTCTTGAGCACGGTGACGCGGCGCTCGTCGAGCTCGCGCAGATAGACCAGCCGCTCCTGCAGATGACGCAGCTGGACGTCATCGAGACCGCCGGTGACCTCCTTGCGATAGCGCGCGATGAAGGGCACGGTGGCGCCCTCGTCGAGCAGCCGCACGGCCGCCTCCACCTGCTCCGGTCGGACCGCGAGTTCCTGGCTGATGGTCTCGGTGATGCTGATCATTGACTCTCGTTCATCGTTGCGAAAAGGGAAAACCGGGCGCGGCGTCACGACCACGCCGGCGTCGCGCCCGTGGCATCATACCCGAGCACAGCGGCGGCGATCTCCCGGCGCCGCGCGACAGGACCCGAACGATGACCGACGAAGACCTCCACTGGCAACCGGCGAGCACCGCGCCCGCACTCGGCGACGACGAGATCCATCTGTGGCGGATCGATACCGGCGAGCACCACGGCCAGGCGCTCGAGACGGCGCGCGCCGTGCTCGAGACGGCGCAGCTGGCGCGGCTCGCGCGCATCCGCGACCCGGCCCAGCACGCCCGCGCCGTTCGCGCCCAGGCCGGGCTGAGGCGGGTGCTCGGGCACTATCTGGGCGAGCCGCCGCAACTGGTCAAGGGCGCCAACGGCAAGCCCTATCTCGACGCGAGGCAGGCGGCGCTCGCCTTCAATCTCACCACCAGCGGCGAGCTGGCGCTGCTCGGGGTGCGCCGCGGCAGCGGGCCACGGGCCGAGCTCGGCGTCGACTGCGAGTGGATCCGCCCGCGCGCGCGGCTCGCGGCGGTGGCGCGGCGGATGTTCGACCCCGCCACCTGCGCGGCGGTGCTCGCCCACCCCGAGGAGGCGCGGCTGGTGCCCTTCTGTCGCGCCTGGACCGCGCTCGAGGCCGATGCCAAGTGCGACGGGCGCGGGCTGATGCGCCCGCGCGCGGCGGCAAGCCCACTGCCGCGCATCGCCCACTGCCGCCCCGCCCCCGGCTACATCGCCGCGCTGGCCAGCCCGACCTTGCCGCCGCGCGCGCGCTGGCGCGCGCTGGCGCTCGTCGATGACTGATCGGCAGTATACTGCCGCCCCCGTATCCAGGAGTTACCCTTGGTGGACACCCTAGAGATCATCCTCCTCGCCCTGGTGCAGGGCATCACCGAATTTCTCCCCATCTCCAGCTCCGGGCACCTGATCCTCACCCCGCTGCTGTTCGGCTTCGAACTGCAGGAGCTGGCCTTCGACGTCGCCCTGCACCTCGGCACCCTCGGCGCCGTGACCCTCTACTTCCGCCGCGAGATCGCGCGCATGACGGTCGCCGTACTCGGCTCGCTGCGTCACCGTCGGTTCGATGATCCCGACGCCCGGCTCGGCTGGATGATCGTGCTCGCCACCGTGCCGGTGGTGGTGCTCGGGCTGCCGCTCAAGCTGGTGCTGGAGTTCCTCCGCGACGACCCGACGCTGATCGCCACGGTGATCGCCGCCACCAGCATCGGCTTCGGCCTGCTGCTGTGGTGGAGCGACTGGCGCGGCGCGCGGCGGCGCGACGAGTACAGCCTGGGCTGGCGCGGGGCGCTGGTGGTGGGGGTGATGCAGGCGCTGGCGATCATCCCCGGCACCTCGCGCTCGGGCATCACCATCACCGCCGGGCTGCTGCTCGGGCTGACCCGGCGCGCCGCCTCGCGCTTCTCCTTCCTGCTGGCGATCCCCACCATCCTCATGGCGGGCACGGTCGAGGGTATCGAGCTGGCCGGACAGGGCGCTGCGGTCGACTGGATGGGGTTGGCGCTCGGCGCGGTGTGGTCGATGCTCTTTGCCTATCTCACCATCCATCTGTTCCTGCGCTTCATCGAGCGCGTCAGCATGCTGCCCTTCGTGCTCTACCGCGTGGCGCTCGGCGGGCTCATCCTGCTGCTGGTGTGGTAGCGTCGGGGAGCGGGCCGCCATCCGGTGACCACGCGCCAACCGCCCCGAGGAGAAGGCATGACCCGATCCGAGCCCCGCTCGCTGCTCGAGCATCACCGTCCCGACTACGCCGGCGGCGGCATCGTCAACCTGATGAGCACGCTGATCGCCGCGCGCGGCGGCCAGCCGGAGACGCCGACGCTCACCGCCCTGCCCCCGGCGCGACTGGCCGACACCCGCAACCTGGTGCTGCTGGTGATCGACGGGCTGGGCGCCGACTGGCTGCGGCGCCACGCCCCCGAGGGGCTGCTCGCGCGTCATCGCATCGCCACCCTGAGCACGGTGTTCCCTGCGACCACCGCCGCGGCCATCACCACCTATCTCACCGGCGACGCGCCGCTGCGTCACGGGCTGACCGGCTGGCACACCTATCTGCGCGAACTCGGCTGCGTGATGGCGGTGCTGCCCGGTACCCCGCGCTACGGCGGGGTCTCCTACGCGCGCGCCGGGATCGACCCGGCGCGGCTGTTCGGCACCCGCCCGGTGTTCGACCGCATCGCCACCCGTTCGAGCGTGATCGCGCCGCAGTTCATCATCGACTCCGACTTCAACCGCGCCCACAGCGGGCAGGCCGAGCGGCTCGGCTTCCAGGGGCTCGACGACATGTTCGGCCAGGCCGCGCGGGTGATCCGCGCCGCCCCCTGGCGTCCCGGTCGGCGCCGTCACGACGCCGCCCCGCGCTATCTCTATCTCTACTGGCCGAGGCTCGACACCATCGGTCACCAGCAGGGTATCGAGAGCGCGGCGGCGGTCGGTCATCTGGCGCAGATCGAGGCCGCGCTCGCGCGCTTTCTCGAACAGATCACGGGGACCGACACCCAGGTGCTGGTGTGCGCCGACCACGGCCAGGTCGACAGCACCCCCGAGACCCGGGTCGATCTCGACGACCACCCGGAGCTGGCCGAGTGTCTGGCGCTGCCGCTGTGCGGCGAGCCGCGCGCGGCCTTCTGCTATCTGCGCTCGGGGCGCGAGCGCCAGTTCCTCGACTACTGCGAGGCGCATCTGGCCGAGCGGGTGGAGGTGGTGCCGAGCAACCGGCTGATCGAGCTGGGGATGTTCGGCAGCGGCGAGCGCAACCCGCGACTGGCCGAGCGGATCGGCGACTACTGTCTGCTCGCGCGCGATAACGCGATCGTCGTCGATCGCCTGCCGAACGAGCGCCCCCACCCGGTGGTCGGGGTGCACGGCGGGCTGAGTCGCGCCGAGCTGGAGGTGCCGCTGGCGCTGCTGCGCCCGGACTGAGCGCCGGGCGCGGGCGGGATCACATCAGCCCGAGCTGGAGCCGGGCCTCGTCGCTCATCCGCTCCTGGGTCCAGGGCGGATCCCACACCAGCGCGACATCGACCTCGCCGACGCCCTCGACCCGCGCCACCGCCTGTTTGACCATCAAGGGCATCATCCCGGCGACCGGACAACCGGGGGCGGTGAGGGTCATCTCCACGGCCACCGCGCCGTCGGCGGCGATGTCGATGGTGTAGATCAGGCCGAGGTCATAGATGTTGACCGGGATCTCCGGGTCGTGGACGCCGCGCAGGGCGGTGACGATCGACTCGCGCAGGGCCTCGGCGTCGACGACCGCCGGCGGTGCGTCCTCGACCTCGGTGGCGTCACGCCCGGCGTCGGCGGCGAGCGCCGCCACCTCGTCCTCGTGGTCCTGCTCGCGTTTGCCGAATCCGGCGAGGCGGGCCAGTCTGTTCATGGATGCGAACCTCTTCGACTGCAGATGATGCCGACGGGCCGGCGCCCGCGCGGGCGCCGACACCGCTCAGTCCAGGGGCGCGGCCTCGAGCCGGTCGCCGACCAGGGCCGCGATCTCGGCGCGCAGCGCCTCGTCGCCGAGCCGACCGATGATCTCCTCGGCGAAACCGAGACAGAGCATGCGCCGGGCGCTGGCCTCGGGGATGCCGCGGGCGCGCAGATAGAACAGCATCTGCGGGTCGATCTGACCGACCGTGGTGCCGTGGCTGCACTTGACGTCGTCGGCGTTGATCTCGAGCTGCGGCTTGGTGTCGATCTCGGCGCGCTCGGAGAGCATCAGGTTGCGGTTGGACATCGCCGCGTCGGTGCGCTGGGCGTCCTGGGCGACGAACACCCGACCGTCGAACACCGCGCGTCCCTGACCGTAGAGGATGCCCTTGAACAGCTCGACGCTGGTGCAGTCGGGCACCGCGTGGTCGACATCGAGGTGATAGTCGATGAGCTGACCGTCGCCCGAGAGATAGAGCCCGTGGAGCACGCACTCGGCCCCCGGCCCGGCGAAACGGGTGTTGATGTCGGTGCGCGCCCAGCGCCCGCCGAGACCGATGTTGAGCCCCTGATAGCGGCTGCGCGCCTGCTGGTGCAGATAGAGCGTGCTGAGATGGAACGACTCGGCCGAGTCGTGCTGGATGCGCTCATGATCGAGCCGCGCCTCGGCCGCGAGGTCGATCTCGAGCACGGCGTTGGTGGCGTGCGCGATGCTCGGCTCGGCCCCGACATAGCGCTCGACGAGCCGTGCCTCGGCGCCCTCGCCGAGCACGATCAGGTGGCGCGGCTGGGCCAGCGTCGGGCGCTCGCCGGTGGTGACGTGGAGCAGTTCGAGCGGGCGCTCGAGCCGCGCGCCGGGCGCAAGCAGCACCACCAGCCCGTCGGCGCCGCCGGCGGCGTTGAGCGCCGGGAAGAGCGCGGCGGGATCGTCGGCGAGCGCACCGAGATGGGGGCGCACCGCCTCCGGATCCTCGGCGATCAAGCGCGCCAGCGAGTCGATCCGCACGCCCTCGGGGAGCGCGCCGAGCCGGCCGTGCTCGGGGGCATACCGGCCATTGACCAGCACCACCCGATCGGCCTCGAGGCCCTCGACCAGCAGCGGCGCCAGCGCCTCGGCGGCGAGCACCGCCGCGCCCTCGTCGAACGCCTGCTCGAACAGTCGGCGCGGGTTGGTGTAGCGCCAGGCCTCCTGCTTGCTCCCCGGAACACCGAGCGCCGTCGCCCGCTCGCGCGCACTCGTGCGCCAGGCCTCGAGCCACGCCGGGCCGCCGTTCGGGGTGGCGGCCCCGAGCCAGGTCGCCAGCTCGCCACTCATGCCGCCGCGCCCTCGTCGGTGATCCAGCCGTAGCCGTGCTGCTCGAGTTCGAGCGCCAGCTCCTTGCCGCCGGAGCGGATGATCCGGCCCTTGTAGAGGACGTGGACGAAATCGGGCTCGATGTAGTCGAGCAGACGCTGGTAGTGGGTGACCACGATCATCGATCGCTCGGGGCTGCGCAGCGCGTTGACGCCCTCCGAGACCACCCGCAGGGCGTCGATGTCGAGTCCGGAGTCGGTCTCGTCGAGGATCGCCAGCTTGGGCTCGAGCAGCGCCATCTGGAAGATCTCGTTGCGCTTCTTCTCGCCGCCGGAGAAGCCGGCGTTGACCGCGCGCTTGAGCAGCGAGTCGTCGAGGTGCAGCACCTTCAGCTTCTCCTTGATCAGGCGCATGAAGGAGACCGCATCGAGCTCGTCCTCGCCGCGCGCCTTGCGGATGCTGTTGAGCGCGGACTTGAGGAAGTAGGTGTTGTTCACCCCCGGCAGCTCGACCGGGTACTGGAAGGCGAGAAACAGCCCGAGCTGGGCGCGCTCCTCGGGCTCGAGCGCGAGCAGGTCGCGCCCCTCGAAGCTCGCCGTGCCGCCGGTGACGGCATAGCCCTCGCGGCCCGAGAGCACATGCGCGAGCGTGCTCTTGCCCGAGCCGTTGGGGCCCATGATGGCGTGCACCTCGCCGGGGCCGATGCGCAGGTCCAGCCCGCGCAGGATCTCTTTGTCGCCGACGTTGGCCCGCAGGCCAGTGACAGATAGCATCGTCCTCTCCCAATCGTCCGGAACCCGCGCGGGTTCCCTGTCCGAATCTTGCGTGTTGTTTCGCCGAGCCCGCGCGGCGCTAGCCGACCGCACCTTCCAGGCTGATGCTGAGCAGCTTCTGCGCCTCGACCGCGAACTCCATCGGGAGCTCGTTGAAGACTTCCTTGCAGAACCCGTTGACGATCATCGACACCGCATCCTCCTCGCTGAGCCCGCGGGCGCGGCAGTAGAAGAGCTGGTCGTCGCTGATCTTGGAGGTGGTCGCCTCGTGCTCCATGTTCGCCGAGGGGTGTTTGACCTCGATGTAGGGCACGGTGTTGGCGGTGCAACGATCGCCGATCAGCAGCGAGTCGCACTGGGTGTGGTTGCGCGCGTTGGCCGCGCGCTGACCGATCCGCACCAGCCCGCGATAGGTCTGGCGCCCCTCGCCCGCCGAGATGCCCTTGGAGACGATGGTCGAGCGGGTGTTGGGACCGATGTGGATCATCTTGGTGCCGGTGTCGGCCTGCTGGCGACCCTTGGTCACCGCCACCGAGTAGAACTCGCCGACCGCGTCCTCGCCGCGCAGCAGGCAGCTCGGATACTTCCAGGTGATCGCCGAACCGGTCTCGACCTGGGTCCAGGAGATCTTCGAGCGCGCGCCGCGGCAGTCGCCGCGCTTGGTGACGAAGTTGTAGATACCGCCGCGTCCCTGGGCGTCGCCCGGATACCAGTTCTGCACCGTCGAGTACTTGATCTCGGCGTCATCGAGCGCGATCAGCTCGACGACGGCGGCGTGGAGCTGGTTCTCGTCGCGCTGCGGTGCGGTACAGCCCTCCAGATAGCTGACGTAGCTGCCCGCCTCGGCGACGATCAGGGTGCGCTCGAACTGCCCGGTGTTGCGGGCGTTGATGCGGAAGTAGGTGCTCAGCTCCATCGGGCAGCGCACCCCCTCGGGGATGTAGACGAAGGTGCCGTCGCTGAACACCGCCGCGTTGAGACAGGCGAAGTAGTTGTCGGTGTGCGGCACCACCGAGCCGAGGTACTGCTTGACCAGCTCGGGGTAGGCGTGCACCGCCTCGGAGATCGAGCAGAAGATCACTCCGGCCTCGGCCAGGGTCTCGCGGAAGGTGGTGGCCACCGAGACGCTGTCGAACACCGCATCGACCGCCACCCCGGCGAGCGCCTTCTGCTCCTCGATGGGGATGCCGAGCTTCTCGTAGGTCTCGAGCAGCGCGGGATCGACCTCGTCGAGGCTCTTGGGGCCGTCCTCGGGGCGCTTGGGCGCGGAGTAGTAGGAGATCGCCTGGAAGTCGATCGGCGGATGATCGACATCGGCCCAGTTCGGCGGCGTCATGGTCAGCCAGTGGCGATAGGCCTTGAGCCGCCACTCGGTCATGAACTCGGGCTCGCCCTTGCGTGCCGAGATCGCGCGCACCACGTCCTCGTCCAGCCCCGGCGGCAGGGTATCGGACTCGATCTCGGTGGTGAAACCGTGCTCGTACTCGGATCCGACGATGTCTTCGACGGCTGGGGTTGAGGTCATCGCTCCAGGCTCCGCTTATTCTCAGTAATTTGCTCAGTTATTAATATACGCCGCCAAGGGCACGAATCAACACCCCGCGCAACGCGGCAGTTCGTCTCGTCGACCTCGGGGGGCTGGACGGTGCCGGACATCGGCCCGCGTGCGGTGATGTCCACCGGATATTGCAGATAAACGGCGATTATATTCCAACTCGATGGCTGCTTTCACATCGAACTTGCAAATGCGAGGCGTTCACGTGGCAGCGGCTTCCCCGGCGGGGACGCTCGAACCGGGTCGGGGACCCAACCATACAGCGACGCGCACCGGCCTGTCTCGTCCGCCATGCACCGGCATCGACCAGGCTCCGCCCGATCCGTGGGCAAGGACGCCTCCCCCGAGCGCACCGCAGCGCGCACGGTGCGTTCGCGCTGTTCTCCGAAGCAAGCGACGGGCCAGCGCCGGCGACGAGGGTCAGTCGGTGCCGAGCAGCCGCTCCAGGTGGGCGACGATGCGCTCGCCGGCGCGCCCGTCCCAGCGCTCGGGAATCTCGCCGCGCGGCCAGCGACCATCGAACAGTCGCGCCAGCGCCGGGCCGAGACGCTCGGGATCGGTGCCGACGAGCAGGTTGGTGCCGATCTCCACCGTCTCCGGGCGCTCGGTGGTATCGCGCAGGGTCAGGCAGGGCACCCCGAGCACCGTGGTCTCCTCGGTGATGCCGCCGGAGTCGGTGATCACCGCGCGGGCGTGACGCACCAGATGGTTGAACTCCAGATAGGGCTGGGGCTCGATCAGGTGCAGGGTCTCGGGCACCGCGTCGAGCCGCTCCAGGGTGCGCGCGGTGCGCGGATGCACCGGGAAGACCACCGGCTGCCCGCGGGTATGCTCGGCCACCGCGCGGAGCATGCGCGCGAAGGCGCCGTCGGCGTCGACATTGGCCGGGCGGTGCAGGGTGAGCACGAAATACTCGCCCGGCCTCAGCCCCAGGTCGTCCCAACACGGCGGCGGACGCAGCCGGTCGAGATTGGCCAGCAGGGTGTCGATCATGGTGTTGCCGACGAAGAAGATCCGCTCCTCGCCCACCCCGGCGGCGCGCAGATTGGCGTTGGCGTGCACGCTGGTGGTGAAGAACCAGTTGGTGATCGCATCGGTCACCATGCGGTTGATCTCCTCGGGCATCCCCCAGTCGCCGGAGCGGATGCCGCCCTCGACGTGCGCCACCCGCACCCCGAGCTTCTGCGCGGCGATGGCGCAGGCCATGGTCGAGGTCACGTCCCCCACCACCAGACAGAGCGCGGCGGGGTGCTCGAGCAGCAGCCGCTCGTAGCGGGTCATGATCGCCGCGGTCTGCTCGGCCTGGGTACCGGAGCCGACCTCGAGATTGATATCCGGCGCGGGGATCCCGAGTTGTTCGAAGAAGTCGCCCGACATCCGCCGGTCGTAATGCTGTCCGGTGTGCACCAGACGATACTCGAGCCCGCCGCCGTCCGCGCGCCGCTGCTCCAGGGCGCGGATGATGGGCGCGATCTTCATGAAGTTCGGGCGTGCACCGGCGATGATGTCGATCAGGGGCATGGATCCGGTCCCTCGTTGGCGATGAGGCGCGACAGTACGGGCCGCGCGCACAGAGCCTAACGCGCCGCTCGCGGCCCGTCACCCGCCGCCGCCCGCGCCTCTCGCCACGCGCTACCGGGCAAAGCTTGTCCACTCCAAAAAGACTTCAACATCGGCGGACACTTAAGCGCGTCGCGCACAGGTTATCCACAGATGGAACCACAGCAACTGTGGATAACCGAATCGTCATCCACACCCGGCCCCCGACCGTGACAGGAGCGAGCCATGCGCCCAGACCCATCCACCGCCCTGCTGATCGACATGGACGGCGTGCTCTACCAGGGCGAGCAGGCCATCGCCGGCGCCGCCGAGACCCTCGACTGGCTGCGCGCCAACGCGGTGGCCCACCGCTTCGTCACCAACGCCAGCTCGCGCCCGCGCGCGCAGCTTGTCGCGCGCCTCGCCGGTCACGGCATCACGGTCGAGGAGACGCACATCCTCACCCCGCTGGTGGCCGCCGCCGACTGGCTGCGCGAACAGGTCGACGGCCCGGTCGCGGCCTTCGTCCCCAAGCCGACCCTGGCCGACCTCGACGGGCTCGCCCTCGCCCACGACCCCGAGCACGACCGCGCCAGCGCCGTGGTCGTCGGCGACCTCGGCGCCGCCTGGGACTTCGCCACCCTCAACCGCGCCTTCCGCTTCCTCATGCAGCCCGACGCACCGCCCCTGCTCGCCCTCGGCATGACCCGCTACTGGCGCGCCGAGGACGGGCTGCGCCTCGACACCGCGCCCTTCGTGATGGCGCTGGCGCATGCCAGCGGGCGCGAGCCCCAGGTCTTCGGCAAGCCCGCCACGGCCTTCTTCGAACGCGCCCTCGCGGCGCTCGGCGCCAGCCCCGCGACCACCTGGATGATCGGCGACGACCTGCGCGGCGACGTCGGCGGCGCCCAGGCCGCCGGGATGCGCGGCCTGCTGGTGCGCACCGGCAAGTTCCGCGCCGACGAGCTGGCGACGAGCGACATCCGCCCCGAGGCGGTGCTCGACTCCATCGCCGACCTGCCGCGCTGGTGGAGCGGCGGCGACTGAAGCGGTTTGCCCGGGGACGATTTTGTGCGATGGTCGGGGTAACAGCGGGCTCCGGCCCCATCGTCAGATCATCGAGTCAGACCCCATGAAACCGGCTCCATCGCCACAGGTCCTGGCCAACCCGCGCTTCCGTCGGCTGTTCACCGCCCAGGTGATCGCCCTGGTCGGCACCGGGATGAGCACGGTGGCGCTCAGCCTGCTCGCCTTCGCCCTCGGCGGCGCCCAGGCCGCGGCCATCCTCGGCGCCGCGCTGGCGCTGAAGATGGTCGCCTATGTCTTCTTCGCCCCGGTGTTCGGGGGGCTGGCGCACCGCCTGCCGCGCCGCCCCTTCCTGGTGACCATGGACCTGATCCGCACCGCGGTGCTGCTCGCCCTGCCCTGGGTCGACGCGTTGTGGCAGGTGCTCGCGCTGATCTTCCTGCTCAACCTCTGCGCCGCGGGCTTCAAGCCGGTGTTCTCCGCGACCATCGCCGACCTGCTCCCCGACGAGGCCGAGTACACCCGCGCCCTGGCGCTCTCGCGCCTGGCCTACGACCTCGAGGCGCTGCTCAGCCCGGTGCTCGCCGGTGCGGCGCTGCTGTTGATCAGCGACGACGGGCTGTTCGCGCTCAACGCCCTCGCCTTCCTCGTCTCGGCGGTGCTGGTCGCGCGCACCCTGCTGCCCGCGGCCAGAGCGCCGGAGCGCACCGGCACGCTCGGCGCCGAGATCCTCTTCGGCGTGCGCGCCTATCTCGCCACCCCGCGTCTGCGCGGACTGCTCGCGCTCTATCTCGCGGTGGCCGGTGCCAGCGCCATGGTGATCGTCAACACCGTGGTCTATGTGCGCGACACCCTCGGTGCCAGCGAGTCGATGGTGGCCATCGCCCTGGGCGCGACCGGCGCCGGCTCGATGCTCACCGCGCTGGCGGTGCCGCGACTGCTCGAGCACATCAGTGAGCGGCGGTTGATGCTCGGCGGCGCGGCGCTGCTCGGCGCCGGGCTGCTGCTCGTCGCCAGCGGCCCCGGCCTCGGCGGGCTGCTCGCCATCTGGGTGCTGGTCGGCGCAGGTCTCTCACTGGTGCAGACCCCCGCCGCTCGGGTGGTCAACCGCTCGGCCGCCGCCGGTGATCGCGCCGCCTACTTCTCGGCGCACTTCTCGCTCTCGCACGCCTGCTGGCTGGTGTTCTATCTGCTTGCCGGCGCGCTCGGCGCCGCGCTCGGCACACCCGCCACCGCGCTCCTGCTGGGACTGGCCGCGCTCGCCTGCACCGTGCTCGCCGCCCGGCTGTGGCCGCGCGACGAGCGCGCGGTACTCGAGCACCACCACCGGGCGCTCGACCACGACCACCTCCATACCCACGACAGCCACCACGACCACCCGCACGCGGGCTGGGAGGGACCGGAGCCGCACCGCCACCGCCACCACCACCGGGCACTGCGCCACGCCCACGACTTCGTCATCGACACCCATCACCCGGTCTGGCCCGACGCGCGCCCGGCCTGACCCACACCGGAGAGACCATCATGCTTCACCCTCACACCATCGGCATCGTCGGCACCGGCCAGGTCGGCATGGCCACCGCCTTCTCGCTGTTCCAGCAACGCATCGCCAACGAGCTGATCCTGGTCGACCGCGACCAGGCGCGCGCCGAGGGCGAGGCGATGGACCTGATGCACGCCCAGGGCTATGTCGGACGGCGCCGGGTGCGCGCCGGCGACTATGCCGATCTGGCACGGGCGCAGATCATCATCGTCACCGCCGGGGTCGCCCAGCGCCCCGGCGAGAGCCGACTGGAGCTGCTGCAACGCAATGTCGCGGTGTTCCGCGAGATCGCCGAGCAGCTCGACCGCCACGCCCCGGAGGCGCTGCTGCTGATCGCCTCCAACCCGGTCGACCTGCTCACCTACGCCATGGAGCAGCTCTCCAGCCGTCCGCGTCACCGTGTCATCGGCACCGGCACCATGCTCGACACCACCCGGCTGCGCACCCTGCTCGCCGAGCACTTCCAGGTCGACCCGCGCTCGGTCCACGCGCTGATCCTCGGCGAGCACGGCGACTCCGAGTTCGCGGTGTGGAGCCAGGCCAACATCGGCGGCACCCCGATTCGCGGTCACACCATCCTCGGCAAGCGCTGCGACCAGTCCTGCCGCGACGCCCTGCTCGCCAAGGTGCGCGGCGCCGCCAGCTCAATCATCGAGCGCAAGGGCTACACCAACTGGGCCATCGGCTTGGTCATCGCCCACCTGGTGCGCACCATCCAGGAGGACCAGGGCAGCGTGCTCCCGGTCACCACCCGGCTCGACGGCGCCTACGGCCTCCACGACATCTGTCTGAGCATCCCGGTGCGGGTCGGCATCGAGGGCGCCGGCGCGCCCCTGCCGCTCCCGCTCGACGACGAGGAACGGGCGGCGCTGGCGCATTCGGCGGGGGTGTTGCGGGGGTTTATCGAGGGGCTGGGGTTGGGGTGAGGCTCCCCCTAAAATCCTCGTCACGGCTACGCGCCGAGGTTACCGAACTTCGCGAGGAAAACACGACCCTGCAAAAAGCGACGGCGTATTTCGCAAAGAATCCGCCGTGAAAACGGCCCATATAGACGCACATCGCGACGCGCACATCCTGCATCAGCTGTGCGCGTTACTGAGGATGTTGAGTGTCTGCAACTACCGGACATGACCGCACGCGTCCAGCACTACTACAGCGGCGACCGGACGGTCGCATGAAATCAATCTTTTAGAATACAAAGGGCGGGAGGAAAAGCGTGCCTTGATAAAACGAAAAACGACAACAAAAAAATCATAACAACCACTTATACCAGAAAAAAATGACAAACAAAGAACTCATTTATTTACTGGCACCTATTGCAAATGCATTCATTGCATACAGCATATTTCGATTATCAAAAGTCCAACGTGAGGAAATATGGCTTCGTGGATTATGGGATTTTCAAAAAGACTTTTGGAACGACGAAAACGCAAAAAAAGTTCGACTATGGATATCCTGCGATGAATCATACAAAGAAATAGAAGACGCGATATCAAAAAGACTAAAAGGGCAAGCATCTGCGTCAGACTACGAAAAGCTTGATTGTCTTGATAAATTTGCATCTCTTTTGATTGGATATGAAAAAATAGCACCAAAAGACAGCTCTCGCCACAGCGAAGTCATGCGCAGAATATTTCATGATTACTGGGTAAAAGAAATAAAATCCGAAAAAAGAAAAAAA
>NZ_RHFI01000034.1:0-29769 GCF_003718685.1 Marichromatium sp. AB31
CGAGGCGACCGGCGAGCTTACTGCTCATCCTCTCGGTTGATCGCCTTGGCGATGCGGAAATACTGGGTCAGCGGGATGTTCGACGGACACACATAGGCGCAACAGCCACACTCGAAGCACTGGTCGAGATGATAGTGCTCGGCCATCGTCGCATAGTCGCGCACCTGCGCCAGCTCACCCAGTACCGAGGGGTTGAGCGAGATCGGGCAGGCCTCGACACAGGCACCGCACTTGATGCAGGGGTAGACCTTGCGCTCGGCCAGGTCGAGGTCCTCGCGTTCGAGCACCACCACCCCGGAGACGGCCTTGGTCACCGGTACATCGAGCGAGGCCACCGCCATGCCCATCATCGGCCCGCCGAGGATCACCTCGCCGAAGCTCTCCTTGAGCCCGACCTGCTCGAGCAGGAAGCGCAGCGGGGTGCCGACCGGCACCATGAAGTTGCCGGGGCGCTCGACGCCGGGGCCACTGACCGTGACCACGCGCTCGATCAACCCCTGCCCCTTGGGCAGCAGGTCGCCCATCTGCGCCAGGGTGCCGACGTTGTAGACGGCCACGCCGACATCGGCCGGCAGCCCGCCGACCGGCACCTCGCGCCCGGTCAGGCTCTTGATGAGCATGCGCTCGGCGCCCTGCGGGTACTTGCTCTGCACCGCCTCGGCGGTGATCGGCAGGTCCGCGGGGATCTCGCGGCGCAGGTGCTCGACGGCATCGAGCTTGTTGTCCTCGACGCCGATGACGGCACGCTCGGCGCCGGTGGCGCGCAGCACCAGCTGGATGCCGCGCACCAGCGCCGCGGTCTGCTCGAGCATGATGCGATGGTCGCAGGTGAGATAGGGCTCGCACTCGCAACCGTTGACCAGCACCGTCTCGATGGTGCGCCCCTCGGGGGGCACGAGCTTGACGTGACTGGGGAAGGCGGCACCACCGAGCCCGACCAGACCGGCCTGCTGCACGGCGGCGACGAGCTCGGCGCGCGACATCGCCGCCAGATCGGGGGCGCTGTCGAACAGCACCCGCTGGCTGGCGGCCTGATAGACCTTGAGATAGATCGCCGGGGCCTTGGGGCCGGCGGCGGTGGGGGCCAGCGCGATGTCACGGATCACCCCGGTGGCCGGGGCATGCATCGGCACCGAGACATGACCATCGGCCTCGGCGATCGGCTCGCCACGCACCACCTCCTGACCAACTCGCACGGTCGGGATGGCCGGCTTGCCTTTGTGCTGCTCCAGCGGGATCACCAGCTCCGGGGCAAACGGCATGCGTCGAATCGGCTTGTCCGCCGTCAGTTCCTTGTGCTCGACGGGATAGATCCCGTGATCGAAGGTCTTGCGGCGCGGAAAGATGCTGAATAGAGCCATGCGTCAGTACTGCTGTGTGGTCGACACCCGAGGGGTGTCTGGCGAACGGGGGCACGCGACGCCTGACGCGGCGCCGCGTGCGCATTCCTCTAGCGTGGCCCGGCGTCAGGACGCCGGGCAGCCAGGGGCGGCCGACTTACTGGAACTTCTCCGCACGCTTGACCAGCTTGTCGACGCCGGGCTCGGACGGGTTCCAGGGGGTGCCGGGGTGGATGCAGGCGGCGCTGCACTTCTCGGCGGCCTTGACGATGTCCTTGAACGGACCGGCCTTGGGATCGACGATCTCGGCCTTGCGCTCGGCGTTGTAGCGGAAGATCGACGGGTTGATGTTGATGCACTCGTCACAGGCGGTGCACTCGGGCGTCTCCACCCACACCGGCTCCCAGTCGGCGCTGCCGTTGGCGCCATTGGCACCGTTGAGACCATGACCGTTGGCACCATTGGCGCCGTTGCCATTGCCGTTGCCGATCAGCGCATTGATACCACCGGCCTCGCCGCCGGCCATGGCCAGCAGGTTGGCGGTGAGCTTCTGCGCCATGTCGGCCTTGGCCTCGTTGCGCACCCGATCGAGGTCGATGCGGTTGAGCTCGCCACAGAGTCCGCGCAGCTGCGCCCAGAACTGCTGGCGCTCCTCACAGCTGAGCACCAGCTCCTGCGAGACCAGCACGCGCATCAGGCGGTTCTTGCCGTCGACGCCCCAGATGTAGGGGAAGCGGCCCTCGCGATCGTCCTCGTCGAGTTCGAGGAACTCGGCCAGCGGCACCATGGAGTCGTTCCAGGTCTCCGGCGGCGCCTTGCGGAAGTGCTTGCGGAAGCGGCCCTCGGTGAGCGCGAAGTCGGCGAAGGTCAGCGGCACCTCGAGGCTGGCCGGCTCGCCGTCCTCGTTGGTGTAGTCGATGCTCCAGCTGATCCAGTCGCGCTCGATCTGCGGGTTGCCCTCGATCGAGCAGCACTCCTCGAAGGTCGAGCCGGCGTCCGGGTCGTAGCGGAACAGCGGGTAGGCGCGCGACTCGACGGCCATGCGACCCTGACGGTTGGACATGTCGTCGCCGATACCGTGCTCGGGCTGACAGCTGGTGTAGACGTTGAACAGGGCCGGGTGGCGCGAGTTCAGACCGTCGATATAGCCCTCGAGCAGGTGGGTGAGGTGCGAGGCCGAGCTGTTGAGCACGAAGCTGGTGCGATGCGCCATGCCGATCAGACCCATCTCCTTGCGGATCTCGGTCTTGCCCTTCCACGCCTTGCCGTAGGGGCTCATGTCCGCGACCTGGCCGATGAAGCCCGAGGTACAGGCCTGACCACCGGTGTTGGAGTAGACCTGGGTGTCGAGCACCATGATCTTGACCGGGTGGCCGGACATCAGCGCGCGCGAGAGGTTCTGGAAGCCGATGTCGTACATCGCCCCGTCACCGCCGACGGCGACCACCGGCGGGCACAGCAGCCACTCCTCGTCGCTGAAGTCCTTCCAGCCGAAGTAGGTCAGGTCGCAGGCCGGATCGGCGGCGTTGTAGCGCCCCTCGAGCTCCATGCGCGCCTGGCGGATGGCCTTGAAGCCCTCGCCCATCTTGCGCATGTGGCCCTCGAACAGACCCAGCGCCATCGACGGCGAGTCCTGGAACAGGTGGTTGGCCCAGGGGAAGGGATAGGGGCTGTAGGGGAAGGTCGCGCCCCACACCGAACTACAGCCGGTGGCGTTGACGATACCCATGTTGGCGCGCGGCTGGTTGCCGGTGTACTGCGCCTTGAGCTGACGCAGGGTGTCGAGCAGGCCGGTGACCCACTTCAGCCACTCCGGGTCGACCGGACGCGCGCCGCTGCTCTGATCGAGCTCGGAGGTCAGGCCGCCGAGGGTCAGGTCGCTGTCCTTGTGCTCGTCGAGCGCCTTGGTGATGGCGGCGGTGTTGCTGAGGTCCATGCTCTCGGCGAGCTTGAGCCGGACATGGGTCTCGAGACGGTTGATGAGGTCGTCGAGCTCGGCGAGGTGACGCTTGATGCGCGGCTGCATCAGCGCGGTGACGGTCGAGGTGAACAGGTGCAGCGCGGTCTTCTCGCCGCAGCCCATGCACGAACCGTCGCCCGAGACCATCGACAGATAGTTGGTCTTGTCGAGCAGCAGGGTCTCGAGCGCGCCGACCTTGTCGTCGAGGTCATCGATGCGGATGAAGTCCGGGTCGGTGGTCGGCAGATCGAGCCACATGTCCCAGCGCGCCTGCATCTGCCGGATGCTCTCGTCGGTCTGCGGCTCGGCGACCAGGGCGCCGTCGTTACAGACGTCGATACACTCCATGCAGCCCTTACAGGTGTAGGGGTTGACGGTGATGCTGAACAGCCCGCCGCTGCCCTTCTGCTGCTTCTCGCGGTTGCTCCAGTAGGGCTTGGTGACGGCGAACTGGTAGTCGCCGAGCGCCTGCATCAGCAGCCCGAACTCCTGCTCCAGCGCGGCCTTCTGGCTCTCCTCGCCGGAGAACTCGGCGAGCACCTCGAGGATCGCCTGATCCATCAGCTGACGCAGATCGGCCGACTCGCCGTTGATGTTGATCAGCGCACGCAGACGCTTCTCGACGTTGCGGCTCTCGCGACGCAGGTGCTGGGTGGGCATGCTGCGCTCGACGCGCAGGATCGCCGCCGAGAAGATGTCGGAGACGCTGTTGACCAGACCCGGCAGCGCGCTGTCGGGACACACGGTGAAGCAGTTGCCGCAGGCGGTGCAGTTCTCGGGGATGAACTTCGGGTACTCGAAGCGGATCTGGGTCATGTCGCGATAGACGCCGCTGGCCGCGGGCATCAGCGACAGCGCCATCTGCGGGTCGGCGAGGTTGTCGTTGCCCTGACCGCTGGCGTAGAAGGAGCCGGTCTGCTCCCAGAAGCGGTGCACGTCGCTGATGCCGCCATCGCCCTCGGGCATGGCCTTGAGCATCACCGGCAGCGCCGGCTCCTTGCGCGGCATCAGCTGGCCGGCGACCAGCGGCTTGTCGACGATCTCGACGATCTCGTCGAAGCCGCGCCGCACGATGCGCAGGTTGTCCTGCACCACGCGCTCGCCCTTGGCGCCGAACTTGGCGCGCAGCTGCTCCTCGATGGCCGCAAACAGCCCGGCCTCGTCGAGCCCGGAGCGCTCCATCAGCGGCGAGGCGGCGAAGAAGGCACCCTGGAAGGCATTACCCTGCATGCGGAACTGCAGCTCGGGGTTGGAGGCCTCCTCGCGGGCGATCTTGAAGCCGTCGATGTAGAAGACGCGGATCTCGTTGTCGACGATGAACTTGCGCGCCGACGCCGGGAAGCTCGCCCACACCTGCTCCGGATCCTCCATGCTCGACTGGATGACGAAGCTGCCCTTGCGGTCGAGACCGGCGAGCGGGTTGGAGTGGGTGAACACGTTCGGGTCGGGGCTGAGCACCACGTCGACGTAGGTGTACTCGCAGTTGAGCCGGATCGGCTCGGGCGCGGCCGAGAGGAAGTAGGTGGTCGGCTGACCCTTCTTCTCCGAGCCGTACTTGGGGTTGGCGCGGATGTCGTAGCCGAGCAGCTCGTAGAGCGTCATGGCGAGGTTCTTGCCGGTGGTCACGGCACCCCAGCCACCGACCGAATGCATGCGCACCGTCACCGCGCCCTTGGGCAGCAGGTTGGGGTTCTCGCTGCCGCGCAGCGCCAGATCGCCGACGTTCGGGTAGGCGTCCTTGAGGCTCTGGATGCGGATCTCGTCCTTGGGATCGATCGGGTCGCGCACGAAGTCGACCGAGAGATAGAAGAACTTGCGCTGGGCGCCGCCCGGCACCATGTTCTCGACCGCGGCGATCAGCCCCTCGGGCTGCAGGTCGCGCGAGCCGAGACCGTAGCTGGCGGAGTAGAGACGCGGCATCTCGCCGCGGCCATAGCTCGGGTAGTCGGCATAGGCCGGCGCCTCGCCCTTCTCGGCCATGCCGTTCTCGACACACTTGGCCAGCGCCGCGCGCACCTCGCGCATGATCGGCAGGTCCTCGGCGAGCGGCTGGTCGGTGCGCTCGAGCACCGCCACGCCCTTCTTGCCCTGGATCAGGGCGGCGATCAGCTCGCCCGGGAAGGGCCGGAACATGGTGAGGTTGATCACGCCGACCTTGATATCGCGGGTCTCGCGCAGATAGTCGGCGACCGCCTCGGCCTGGGTGACCATGCTGCCCTGACCGAGCAGCACGTAGTCGGCGTCCTCGAGACGGTAGCCCATGGCGCGGTGATAGCGCCGACCGGTGAGTTCGAAGAACTCATCCATGCACTGGTCGGTGATCTCGGCGATGTGATCGAAGAAATAGGGGCGCTGCGCCGCGACCGCCTGCATGTAGGCGTCCTGGTTCTGCACCGTACCCGAGGCGACCGGGTTGTCGACGTCCCACACCAGCGGCACGCGCCGGCGAGTGGGGCCGTAGGCGAGGCGCTGGGCCGGGGTCGGCGACTCGATGATGTCGTCGGGACGACCGCAGAACTCCTCGACCAGGGCGCGCTCGGGGACCTGCAGCGGCTCGATCAGGTGGGTGGTGAGGAAGCCGTCCTGGCCGACGGCGGCCGGGGTCAGGCTGAGCTCGGCGACCTTGCGCGCGATCAGGTTGAGGTCGGCGGCCTCCTGGGCGTTCTTGGCAAAGACCTGGAAGAAGCCGGTGTCGTCGATGCAGTGATAGTCATCGTGCGCGCAGTGCACGTTGAGACTGGCCTTGGTGATGGCACGCGCACCGATGTTGAGCACATAGGGCAGACGCTTGCCGACGGCCGCATACAGCGACTCGTGCATGAAGGCCACACCCTGAGCGGAGGAGAAGTTGACCGCGCGCAGGCCGCTCATCGACATGCCGGCGGTGACCGCGGCGGCGGCGTGCTCGGACTCGGGCTCGACGAAGATCAGCGGCTGCCCGGAGACATTGACGTGTCCCTTGGCGACCTCTTCGGCCCAGAATTCGCCCATCTGGGTCGAGGGGGTGATCGGATAGGCACCAGCGGCATCGGATGCCTCGCGCTCGCACATGATTACGGCAGTATTGCCGTCCATCGCCATACGGGTGCCAGGATACTTGTACTGCTTATCGTCTTTCTTTCCGAACATGGGCCTTCTCTATTGTTGAACCACCGAGACGCCGGCGTCGGGACGCCTGTGCGCAAAGCGGGTTTGGATCAGAATTCTTGCGCTCCGAATCGAGCGGCCTGGATCTTTTTATTGGAGGCGGGGCGTCGGCCGCAGCTCGATGCGGCGCGACGCGGGCCGTACGCGCGTCAAGCCATGGGTAGTGCTGCCTTGCGTACGACCTTGCGGGCATCGCGCCCCTTGGTGACGGCGCCGCCCGGCTCGAGCCAGACGATGGCCCCGGTCGGACAGCGCTCGATCGCCACCTTGGAAGCGAGCGCGTTCTTGTCGTAATCGAGCACGGCGAGGTTGTCGCGGATCTCGATCAGTCCTTCGGGAGAGTCCTGGACACAGCGGCCACAGGCGGTACAGGCGACCTCGCACTGGTGCTCGACCTCGTCACCGGCGTCCAGGCTCTTGCAGGCGACCCACAGCCGGTGGCTGACCGGGTGGATGCTGAACAGGTCCTTGGGGCAGACGCTCACGCAGTCGCCGCAGGCGGTGCACTTGTCCTCGTCGACCACCGGCAGGCCATGGGCGTCGAGCGAGAGCGCGCCGAACTGGCACACCTCGACACAGTCGCCCATCCCCAGACAGCCCCAGGAGCAACCCTTGCCGCCACCGCCGACCAGGGCCGCGGCGCGACACGAGGAGATGCCGCCGTAGGAGGCACGGATATAGGCGACATGGTCACCGCCGGCGCAAGCGAGCCTTGCCACACGCTTCTCGGTATTACCCAGGGAGACGCCGAGGAAGTCGGCGATGATCTGGTTGGTGTCCTTGGCGTTGACCGTGCACTTACCGGGTTCGACCTCGCCCTTGACGAGCAACTCGGCGAAGGTGCGACAACCCGCTTCACCACAGGCGCCGCAATTGGCCTTGGGGAGCAGATCCTCGACTTGATCGATACGAGGGTCTTCGTAGACATAGAAGCGTCTGTTCGCCACCACCAACATCAGGGCGAGCATGAGGCCGAGCGCGGCCATGAATCCTACTGCGGTCAGGATGGTTGCCATATTACTACTTGAGATTCCGGCGAAAGGCGGTCTGGACAATTCGGCGCCCGGGATGCGCCGAGGTGCGCGACAATCACGCTGCCTGGCCGACAGACCAGGGGCCGTGCCAGAGAGCGGAGCGTTGCCACGGCCAGAAAAACCTGTGGGAGTTTACGAAATTATGATCTATTGACTTTCGTAATTATATAAATCGTAAGTATTAGGTAAAGCAAGAAAAGATTCTTGCAGCAATCGATTCTCACTCCACGACAATTCGCAAACTGCCACGCATCAGGGTGCACGCATTGGCGACGACGCCCACGCGCGCACCCTGCCGATCAACGCAGCCGGGTCTCGATCCCGCGCTCGCGCAGATAGCTCTTCACCGCTTCGATCGGGACCTCGCGACGATGGAAGATGCCGGCCGCGAGCGCGGCCTCGGCCCCGGTTCGCTCGAACACCTCGGCGAAGTGCTCGACACAGCCGGCGCCGCTGGAGGCGATGACGGGGATGCGAACAGCCGAGCGTACCGCACCGACCAGCTCGAGGTCGAATCCGGCGCCGGTGCCGTCGCGATCGATCGAGTTGAGCAGGATCTCACCGGCACCGAGACGCTCACACACCCGCGCCAGCTCCACGGCGTCGATATCGCGTCCCTCGCGCCCGCCCTTGACGGTGCACTGGAACCAGCAATAGCGCTCGCCGTTGGGGCCGGGCTCGGCGGTCTCGACGGTGTGGTGACGGGTCTCCTCGGGGCGCTCGACATAGACCCGGCGCGGATCGATCGAGACCACCACCGCCTGATTGCCGTAGACCTCGGCGATCTGCTCGATGGCGCTGGTGCCGTCGCCCTCGCCGCCGCGCGCGAGCGCCTGCTCGACGATGTGCACCGCCTCGGAGCCGATCGAGACCTTGTCGGCGCCGGCACGGAAATAACGGTCGGCGACGTCGAGCGCCGAGTAGTGGGTGCCCTCGGCGTCGGAGAAGGCGCGGATGCCCCCGCCGATGGTCAGCGGCACGAACACCCGCTCCGAGGCGCGCTCGAGCACCTCGAGCATCGGCTGGTCGGCGAGCGGGAAGTCGCGAAAACCGGTGATGTTGAGGAAGGTCACCTCGTCGGCGCCCTCCTCGTAGTAGCGCGCGGCCAGCTCCACCGGCTTGCCGAGGTTGCGCACCGCGCCGGACTCGCGCACGTCGTACTGATCGCCCTTGGTCACCACCAGATCGCCGGCGTCGTTGGCACGCACGTCGAGACAGGCGATCACGCGCCGCGCCAGCTTGGTCGGCGCCGCCGCGGCCTCGCGCACCGCCGGGGTCTCGGGCACCGCATCACCGGCAAGGAAGCGGCGCAGCAACCGCAACCCCGCCGCCCCGCTCTTCTCCGGGTGGAACTGCACCGCGCCGACCTGACCGCGCTGCACGGCGCTGACGAAGGGGCTGCCGTAGTCGCTGCTCGCCAGCACCCAGTCGGCGTTCTCGGCGCTCTGCTCGGCGCGGAAGGAGTGGACGAAGTAGAACTTCTCGCCGGCATAGTCGGCGAACAGCGGCGAGTCGCGCTCGACGCGCACATCGTTCCAGCCCATGTGCGGTACCGCCAGCTCGCTGTCGTCGAAGCGGCGCACCTGCCCCGGGATCAACCCCAGGCCGGCGACCCCGGGACACTCCTCGCTGCCCTCGAACAAGGTCTGCAGACCGATGCAGATCCCCAGATAGGGGCGTCCGGCGGCGAGATATTCGCGCAGCGGCTCGACATAGCCGAGTCGGTGCAGGCGCTCCATGGCCGCGCCGAAGGCGCCGACGCCGGGAAAGATGAGGCGTTCGGCCTTGAGGATGTCCTCGGGGCGTTCGATCTCGGTGAGCGAGAAGCCGAGTGCGTGAATGGCGTTGCGCAGGCTACGGACATTGCCGGCGCCATAGTCCAGGAGCGAAATCATAGCTAGAGTCCGAGACGGTCCAGTGGTGTTGACAGCGGGCGCCCGGCGGACCCGGGCGCAGGCGGGAGCGAGGCCTCGTCCCACGGCGCGGCGGCAAGCCCCGCGCGGCAATCCCCCGTGAGGACGCGATGGGCCGCGTGGCACGGAAGCCGGTCAGTTTAACCGCAACCGCGGCGCAGATCAGTCCTTATCTTGACCACAGGCGCCGCCGGCGAGCAACGAGAGCGTGCGCGCCAGGGTGTTCTCGAGGATTGCGCGCGCATGCGCGGTGGAGCGATAGAGGGCGGCGTGGAGCAGTGCGTTATCGCTGCTGCGGCTCTCACACTCGGCGCCGTAGCGCTCGAAGGCGGCCAGCGCCTGGATCAGGTCGACGAGATGACGCGGACACTCGCAACGGGTATGCGAGGCGGCGGCGATCTCGATGAGTTCCGAGTCGGAATAGCGCCGCGGCGGCGGTCCGTAGCCCAGTTCGGGATCGAGACCGGCCGCCGCGACCCCGGGCTGCAGCGACAGACAGCAACGGGCCAGCTCGGCGGTGGTCAGCGGCGCGCGGCGCGCGCTCATCCCCAGCGCCTCGAGCCGGCTCAGCGTGGTGCTGCTGGAGAACACATAGACCACCACGGTACGCGCCGCCCCGGCATGCATCTGCAATCGCCGGAGGTCGTCGAGCTGATCGAGATGCAGCGTCGGCTGCTCGACCACCAGGACATCGGGACACAGCGTCAGCGGGTCGGCGAGGAAGCTCGTGGCGGTGTCGAAGGCGCGCTCGAGCACCACCTCCTCGGGCAGCCCGCCCTCGAGGCGCAGCCGCTCGCCCAGCGCCGCGCCGACCACCATCACCCGGCACGGCGGGCGGACGCTCGCCATCGGGTCGAGCAGGTCCGGCCCCTGCAGGCGTCCGCGCAACTGGCCGAGATCGAGCCGCGCCACGCTGCCGATGGCGTCGCCGCGATCGACCAGACGCTTGATCAGGGTCAGGCGTGCGACGTCCTCGGCGCTGTAGAGACGGACCCCGGAGGGCGTGCGCGCCGGGCTGGCCACCGCGTAACGTCGCTCCCAGACCCGCAGGGTCTCGGCCGGCACCCCGGTCAGCTGGGAGACCGAACCGATGCGAAACCGCTGCTCATCGAGCTGTCTGTCGTGCGCTGTCAACCGCCCCTCCACTGATCTCATCAACCGACAACCATTATGAGGCCTCGCGCGCGCGCCTCCACCCCGTCGCCATTCGCCACTCGGGTAATGCGAGCGGACCCACGAATGCAGTACGATTGCGCGCTCGAACGAACCTCCACCACCACTACCACTTCTTCCATGGGGATCGCGCACGTGCGTAAGCTCGCCAACCTCCTCCTGTCGCTGTCGCTCTGGGCCGTGGCGCCCCTCGCTCTCGCCGAGGAGCAGGTCCATCTCTACAACTGGAACGACTACTTCGCCGAGGACACCCTCGAGACCTTCGAGGCCGGCACCGGCATCCGCCCGGTGCTCGATCTCTACGACGCCAACGAGATCCTCGAGGCCAAGCTGCTCGCCGGCAGCAGCGGCTACGACCTGATCTTCCCCACCGCGCGCCCCTTCGCCGCGCGCCACATCCGCGCCGGGCTCTATCTGCCGCTCGACAAGTCGCAGCTGCCGGGGCTGGATCGACTCGATCCCGAGATCATGGCCAGCCTCGCCGAGATCGATCCCGACAACGCCCACCTCGTCCCCTACATGTGGGGGACCTCGGGGCTCGGGATCAATCGTGCCAAGGTCCGCGAGATCCTCGGCGACCAGGTCCCGCTCGACACCTGGGCGCTGGTCTTCGACCCGCAGATCGCCGCCAGGCTCGCCGGTTGCGGCATCGCCCTGCTCGACGACCCGACCGAGGTCTTCTCCGCCGCGCTGGCCTATCTCGGCAAGGACCCCAACAGTCTCGAACGCGCCGATCTCGACGCCGCCGCCGAGCTGATCAAGGGCGTCTATCCCCATATCCGCTATTTCCACTCCTCGCAGTACATCAGCGACCTGGCCAACGGTGACCTGTGCATCGCCCACGGCTACTCGGGCGATGTGCTGCAGGCCCAGGAACGCGCCGACGAGGCCGGCAAGGGGGTCGAGGTGATCTATCGCATCCCGCGCGAGGGCGCGGCGATGTGGACCGACGTGATGGCGATCCCGAGCGATGCGCCCAACCCCGAGGCCGCGCACGCCTTCATCGCCCACCTGCTCCAGCCCGAGGTGATCGCCGCCGTCTCCGACTACGTCTACTACGCCAACCCCAACCTCGCGGCCACGCCGCTGGTCGAGGCCGCGCTGCGCGAGGATCCGGGCATCTATCCGCCGGCCGAGGTCAAGGCGCGGCTGTTCGTGCCCAACCAGCGCAGCGATCGCGAGATCCGCGACCTCAACCGCCGCTGGACCCGGCTCAAGGCCAACCGCTGACGTGGCGGAGCGCAACTCGTCCATGCCCATCGCCCTCGACCGCCGCAACCTCGACACCTGGCAGGACCCCAAGGCCACGCCCTATGTGCGCATCGAGCGGGTCAGCAAGCGCTTCGGCGAGCACCATGCCGTCGAGGACCTGAGCCTCGACATCTTCAAGGGCGAGTTCTTCTCGCTGCTCGGCAGCTCGGGGTGCGGCAAGTCGACCCTGCTGCGGATGCTCGCCGGGCTCGAGTACCCGACGGCGGGGCGGATCTATATCGACGGGGTCGATGTCACCGACGTGCCGCCCTACTCGCGCCCGGTCAACATGATGTTCCAGTCCTACGCGCTGTTTCCGCACATGACGGTGGCGCAGAACATCGAGTTCGGGCTCAAGCAGGAGCGGCTCGGGCGCGGCGAGCGCGCCGAGCGGGTCGACGAGATGCTCGAACTGCTGCGCATCGCCGAGCTGCGCCGGCGCAAGCCCGAGCAGCTCTCCGGCGGCCAGCGCCAGCGCGTGGCGCTGGCGCGCAGCCTCGCCAAGCACCCCAAGCTGCTGCTGCTCGACGAACCGCTCGGGGCGCTCGACAAGCGCCTGCGCGAGAACACCCAGTTCGAGCTGGTCAACCTCCAGGAGCGACTCGGCATCACCTTCATCACCGTCACCCACGATCAGGAAGAGGCGATGACCATGTCGACCCGGATCGCGGTGATGGACGCCGGTCAGATCATGCAGGTCGACACCCCGACGGCGATCTACGAGTACCCCTCGTGCCGCTTCGTCGCCGAGTTCATCGGCTCGATCAACCAGTTCGAGGGCAAGGTGGTCGAGAGCGACGGCGACCAGCTGCTGATCGAGACCCGGCTGGGCCGACCGATGCGGGTGCGCAACTTCCACCCGCTCGCCCTCGGTACCCCGGTGACGCTGGCGGTGCGACCGGAGAAGATGCGACTGTGTCTCGACTATCGCGAGGACGGCGTCAACCAGCTCCGCGGCGTGGTCGAGGACATCGCCTATCTCGGCGACGTCTCCATCTATCGGCTGCGCGTCGAGGGCCAACGCGTCGAGATGACCCTGACCAACACCCAGCCGCGCACCGAGCAGGTGCTGACCTGGGACCAGGAGGTCGCCATCGAGTGGTCGCCGACCAGCGCGGTGGTGCTGACCGAATAGCCCGACGCGCGCGCCGCGCCATGCACCACACCCGCCCGCGCCGCACCGGCCCGGGCGGGTGCAGGCGTTGCGCCAAACCGCCCCGAGGCCCCAGCAACGCCAGCGCCTCTGGCCCAACCCGCTCAGGAACCACCCCGACACACCGCGATGCCCGCACCTCAAGACAACCCACCCGCACGCCGCCAGCGCCTCAGCCGCGTCGTCAACATCGGCCTGCCCTATCTGTGGCTCGGCGTGTTCTTCCTGCTGCCGCTGCTGATCGTGCTGCAGATCAGCGTCGCCGAGCCACGGCTCGGCCAGCCGCCCTACACCCCGCTGTGGGAGTGGCTCGAATCGGGCGTGCTGCAGATCCAGGTCAACCTGCAGAACTTCATGCTGGTGTGGGAAGACAGCATCTATCTGACCGCCTTCCTCAACTCGCTGTGGGTGGCGCTGGTCTGCACCCTGCTCTGTCTGCTGATCGGCTATCCGATGGCCTATGCCATCGCCACCGCGCCGCCGCGCTGGCGCATCCCGCTGCTGATGCTGGTGATCCTGCCGTTCTGGACCTCGTTTCTGATCCGGGTCTATGCCTGGATCGGCATCCTCAAGACCAACGGTCTGCTCAACCACCTGCTGCTCGCGCTCGGGGTGATCGACACCCCGCTCAACATCCTCCACACCCAGACCGCGGTCTATATCGGGGTGGTCTACTCCTATCTGCCGTTCATGATCCTGCCGCTCTACGCCAATCTCTCGCGCCTCGACCCGACCCTGCTCGAGGCCGCCGCCGATCTCGGCTGCCGGCCGCTGCGCGCCTTCGTGCGCGTCACCCTGCCGCTGTCGCTCGCCGGCATCGTCGCCGGCAGCATGCTGGTGTTCATCCCGGTGGTCGGCGAGTTCGTCATCCCCGACCTGCTCGGCGGCCCGGAGACGCTGATGGTCGGCAAGCTGCTGTGGACCGAGTTCTTCGGTAATAAGGACTGGCCGCTCGCCGCCGCCCTGGCGATCGTGCTGCTGGGGCTGCTGGTGGTGCCCTTCGTGCTGATGCAGCGTCTCGAGCGGCGCATGGAGGACAGCGCATGAGACGCCGTCGCTGGCCCCTGCTCAGCCTGCTCGCCTTCGGCTACGCCTTCCTCTACGTGCCGATCCTGTTGCTGATCGTCTACTCCTTCAACGAGTCGCGACTGGTGACGGTGTGGTCGGGTTTCTCGATCAAGTGGTATCGCGAGCTGCTGCACAACCAGCAGCTGCTCGAGGCGGCCTGGCTGAGCGTGCGCATCGCCGCGGTCAACGCCACCCTGGCGGTGGTGCTCGGCACCCTCGCGGCCAACGCCCTGGTGCGCCACGGCCGCTTCCGCGGCCGCAACGCCTTCGAGCTGCTGCTCACCGCGCCGCTGGTGATGCCCGATGTCATCATCGGTCTGTCGATGCTGCTGCTGTTCGTGGCCATGCAGCACGGCCTCGGCTGGCCCGACGGGCGCGGTTTCACCACCATCGCCATCGCCCACATCACCTTCTCCACCGCCTATGTCGCGGTGGTGGTGCGCACCCGTCTGGCGCAGATGGACGCCTCGCTGGAGGAGGCGGCGATGGACCTCGGCGCGCGTCCGCTCACCGTCTATCTGCGCATCACCCTGCCGCTGATCGCCCCGGCGCTGCTCTCGGGTTGGCTGCTCGCCTTCACCCTCTCGCTCGATGATCTGGTGATCGCCAGCTTCGTCTCCGGCCCCGGCTCGACCACCCTGCCGATGGTGGTCTACTCGAGCGTGCGCATGGGCGTCTCGCCGCAGATCAACGCCCTCGCCACCCTGATCGTGGCCGTCGTCACCCTGGCGGTGATCATCGCCGGGGTGACCTCGCTGCGCGGTTCACGCACGCAACGCCGTCGTTGAGCGATGCCCGCCCCGACCGGGGCGGGTGCGATGCGCCCCGGTCCTGCCCCTGATCGCGGACCGGATGGCGTAGACATCCAATGGTTCACAGAGAGAATCTGGACGATCCTCTAGAGTTAGCCGGTTAGCCAGTTAGCCGGCTCGTCGACACAAGGAGCAAGAATGACCGACCAGCGCCCACCCCGCACCTCGATCCGAACCCTGCTGATCGTATTGCTCGCCGTCAGCGTCGGGGCCCTGGCCATCCTGGGTGGGGCCATCCTGTTCGCCAATACCGGAATGCGCGACAGTCGTGCCCAGCTCGTCGAGCTCTCGCGCGCCCAGACCCACCAGGGCAACATCCTCGGCGCCCTGCAGGCGCTGCTCACCCGCCAGACCGAGGTGCTCGCCAGCAGCGATGCCGAGCAACTCGAGGCCCTCACGCCACGCGCCCCGATCGCGCAACGGCTCGATCGCGGGATCTCGGCACTGCGCCGTGCCACCACCGACGCGGACGCGCCACTGCAATCACTCGAGACGGCACTGACCACCCTGCTCGACGCCGATGAGCGGGTCGCCGGCGAGATGCTGCGCATCCACCGGCTGCGCGCACAGCTCGCCGGCGTCGGCAACGACCTCGACCAGGCCTTTACCGCATTGCAGTCACACATCGCCGAGCTGGTCGAGGAGCTGGCCTTCCGCAACGCCAGCGCGCAGATCATGCTCACCCGCGCGCTGCGCGCGCCGACGGCCGATGACGCGGCGCTCAGGGAGGCGGCCAAGCGGCTGCTTGACGACCGGGTGCGGCGCGCCGCCCGACTCGGCGGCGAACTACAGATCCAGACCGCCCAGCTCGCCACCCTTGCCGGCCTGCTCGGCAGCGCCGAGCGCCATCAGGCGCTGATGAGCCTGCATGACAATCGCCTCGCCCCGGCACTCGAGCGTCTCCGGGTCACTCTCGATGAGGTGCGCACACTGCTCGATGATGCCGACACCGCCTCGCTCGGCGCCGAGCTGGCGCAGGATCTCGACGCCCTCGCCCGACGCATCAGCGCCGAGCAGGACTCCTTGTTGTCGCTGCGCGCGGCGCTGCTGCAGGCCCGTCAGGCCCAGGGCGCGGCGCTTGCCGAGCAGCGCACCGCCACCGCGACCATGCACGACAGCCTCGCGGCGCTGGAGCAGAGCACCACCGCGGCTCAGCAGGCGGTGTTCGCCGACAGCGATCAGGAGATGCAGCACATCGCCCGCACCACCCTGACGATCAACCTCCTGGCCGTATTGCTGGTGCTCGCCATCGGCGTGGCCATCCTGCGCTCGGTGCTGCACCCGCTACGCGGCGCGATCGCGGCGATGCGCGACATCGGCGAGGGCGAGGGCGACCTCACCCGCCGTCTCGCCCACTCGCCGGTGCGCGAGATCGACCAGCTCGCCGACGCCTTCAACCGCTTTGCCGAGAAGATGCGCGCCCTGGTCGGCGAGGTCGCCACGGCCAGCGCCACCACCCTCGACCACACCCGCCAGACCGCCGAGATCGCCCAGCGCATCAGCGAACGCGCCGACGCCCATCACGGCGAGGCCGATCAGGTCGCCGCAGCGCTCAGTCAGCTCTCGAGCAGCACCGCCCAGGTCGCCGAAAGCAGCGAGCGCGCCACCGAGGCTGCCGATCGCGCCCAGCAACGAGCGAACGATGGCCGCGAGATCTCCGCCGACTCGCGTCAGGCGGTCGAGCACCTTGCCACCGAGGTTGCGGGCATGGCCGAGCAGTTGCGCCAGCTCGACGCCGATACCCGCGACGTCGACCAGGTGTTGACGGTGATCCACGCCATCGCCGAGCAGACCAACCTGCTTGCGCTCAACGCCGCGATCGAGGCGGCGCGCGCCGGCGAGGCCGGGCGCGGCTTCGCCGTCGTCGCCAACGAGGTCCGCACCCTGGCCACCCGCACCCAGCGCTCGACCACCGAGGTCGGCACCATCCTCGAGCGCGTCCGCGCCGACGCCCAGCAGCTGGCGCAGGGCGTCAGCACCAGCGAGGCGCGCGCCGAACAGGCCGTCGAGCGCACCCTCGCCGCCAGCACCCGCTTCGCCGAGATCGCCGACCTGATCGACACCATCCGCGCCCAGAGCGGCGAGATCGCCACCGCGGTCACCCAGCAATCGGCGGCGACCAACCAGCTCGACGGCCAGGCGCGCAACATCACCGACAGCGCCTCGCAGATGCGCAGCGGTGCCCACGACGCGGCCCAGATCAGCGGCGATCTCGCGCGCCTGGCCGAGGGTCTGGCCGACACGGTCTCGCGCTTTCGCATCGAGGAGACGTCACACGCGTCCACCGAGCGACGATGATCTGTCGCAACCAATCGACGAATCCGCCTTCTAAGGGGGCGAGGGTTTGGGCATGCTGAGTCTCGGCGGCGCATCCCGATCCCTCGTCACCGGGACCGCCGACACGTCGCCCGGGTAACGCGGGCGCGACCTCGTCGCGATCGCGGCAGCAACGACGGGGCGTCGGACCGACGCCCGCACCGTCCGCCACCGACACAGAGATCATGACCCATCATTGCTCACGTCCCCGTCCAACCCGCTGGCTGGCGGGCGCCCTGCTCGCGCTCGTGACGAGCCTGCTCGCCCCCGCGACGAGCGCCGTCGAGACCGCGCGCGATCATGAATGCCTGCGCTGTCACGCCATGTCGACCCTCGCCTATCGCGAGCCCGACAGCGGCGAGATCCGCAGCCTCGCGCTCGACCCACAGCGGCTCGATCACTCGGCACATGCTGAACTCGCCTGCAGCGACTGTCACGCCCGTGGCTATGGCCGCTATCCGCACCGCGCCAAGCTCGCCGACGAGCAGCTCGGCTGCGTCGAGTGTCACGCCGACGACCCGGCCGACGCCACCTACCGGCTCGATCGCATCGCCGAGGAGTTCGCCGCCAGCGTCCACGCCAGCTCCGATCACCACAAGCTGCGCCAGTTCGACTGTCACAGCTGTCACGATCCGCACGCCTTCCGCGCCTCCCAGGTCGGCGACGACCTCGGCGCCATCGTGCGGCGCGACAACCAGACCTGTCTCGACTGCCACCACCGGGTGACCGACCCGCTACGCGGCTCGCACGCCTGGCTGCCGCAGCGCGACGCCCACTGGGCGGCGGTGCGCTGTATCGACTGCCACACCCCGACCACCCCCCAGGCCAGTCACCAGATCCTCGCCGCCGCCGACAGCAGCAAGCGCTGCGTGGCCTGTCACAGCCGCGACTCGCGACTGCGCGAGGGGCTCTATCGCTACCGCCTCGCCCAGGACCGGGCCGAGCACGGCTGGCTGACGAGCCTGGTGCGTAACGACGCCTATATCGTCGGCATGAGCCGCAGCCCGCTGCTCGACGCCCTGAGCCTCGCCATCCTCGCGCTGGTGGCGCTGGTCATCGCGCTGCACGGCTATGGCCGCTATCGCCTCGCCCGCCGCCGCAAGGAGAACGACCGATGAGCACATCCCCACTCTATCCACTGTGGCTGAGGGCCTGGCACTGGTACAACGCGGCGCTGTTCCTGGCGCTGATGGTCAGCGGCGTGAGCATGCACTACGCCGGCACCGACTGGCTGCTCGGCTTCAACCAGGCGGTGGCGATCCACAACGTCTCCGGGACATTGCTCGCGCTCGGCTGGATCGCCTTCGTCCTCGCCAACCTCAAGAGCGACAACGGCCGTCACTATCTGCCCCGGCCGCGCGGACTGGTGCGGGATCTCTGGGTGCAGGCGCGCTACTACGCCTACGGCATCTTCCGCGACGAGCCCCACCCCTTCCACGCCGGGCCGGCGGCCAAGTTCAACGTGCTCCAGCAACTGAGCTATCTCGGTGCCATGTACCTGCTGATGCCGCTCTTGATCCTCAGCGGTCTGGGCTTCCTGCTCTCGCCGCTGCTGCCCGAGACCCTGCTGGGCATCAGCACCCTGTGGCTGGTGGCGATGACCCATGTGCTCACCAGCTATCTGCTGGTGCTCTTCCTGCTCGTGCACGTCTACATCATCACCATCGGCGACAGCCTCACCGCCAACCTGCGCGCCATGCTCACCGGTGAGCACGGCACCTCCGACGACACCCAAGAGACCGATCGGCACGCGTCATGAAGCACGTACTCGCACCCCTACTCCAGACCAGACGCAGGCGCCTCCTGCTCGCCGGGGCGCTGGCGCTGCTCGCGCTCTATCTCGTCTACCGGCTGCTCTATCCGGTGCTGTTCGACGCCTACGTCGGCAAGATCAACGCGCCGCTGGACTACGCCAGCTCGCGTGCGCTCACCGACCAGGCGTTCGAGCGCATGGCACGCGACCTGACCGAGGAGGCGCGACGCGCGCGCGCCGCCGAGCGGGTCGAGGCCGAGGCCGAGTCGGCGTTCGCCCGCGAGGTGCGCATCGAGATATTGATGAACACCCCCTCGGTGGTCCGCGCCACCGAGCCGAGCCATATCAAGTACTTCCGCGAGGCCGGCATCCGTCGCTACGAGGGTCCCAAGACCTGTCTGCAGTGTCACGCCACCATCGAGGTCACCCACGGCGACGGCACCACCTCGGTGGTCGACACCCTCGACGACCTGGTCAACTCGGTGCACTTCAAGTTCCAGAGCGACTCGCCCGGCTTCTCGACCTACGGCTACGACGGGCGCGAGGTCAACGCCCCCGGCGAACGACCGATCCCGGTGGGCAAGATCAACCGCGCCTGCGGCATCCCCGGCAGCTTCTCCTGGACCGGCTGGGCGGCGTTGATCGAGAGCCGCCCGGAGCACGCCGAGGGCGAGGTGGTGCTGCGCAGCGAGGGCTGCGGCCAGTGTCACATCGGCGGCAACTACCAGCCGGCCACCGAGAAGATGATGCCGATCGGCGACGTCCCGACCGAGGCCAAGGCCGGGATCGACTGCCTGATCTGTCACGCCACCGACTACGACATGAACCAGCGCTATGTCATCGAGGACGCGCACGGCCTGCGCTGGAACCAGGACCGCAGCATGCGCGCCGCGCTCACCGTCGGCCCGGTCACCAGCGACAACTGTCTGCGCTGTCACCAGCACAACATGGGCGGCGACGCCTATCACGCCAACCAGGCCGCCCAGGCACTCGGCGAGCGTCACCAGCGCCTGCTCCACCAGGGCGCCAAGCGCGGCAACCCGTTCAGCCCCGAGGCCGACGTCCACGCCGCCGCCGACATCCAGTGCACCGACTGCCACGTCCCCGAGGGCCACAAGATCCCGCGCGGGCGCTTCGGCGTCGACCTGGTCGCCAACGACCTGCCCGACAAGGAGGTCGCCTGCGAGGGCTGTCACAGCCGCGCGCCGCACAACGCCTCCGAGCACAAGGCGCTGCTCAACGGCCATATCGACCGCCTCGCCTGCGAGACCTGTCACATCACCGCGCTCGAGGACAACAACGTGGTGCTGCGCGATTGGGTCCACCCGACCTGGAACGCCGAGGAAGGCATCTACGAGCCGACCGACATCTACCGCTCGGGGGCGCCCGGCAAGGGCTTCACCTATCTGTGGTTCAACGGCAACGGCACCTTCCTCGCCAACGCACTCGGCAGCAACCCCGATGGCGACGGCAGCTACGACCCGCTGATGGCGCAGATCGCCCGCATCGACGACCCCGAGGTCATCGCCGCGGTGCGCGCCAGGGCCGAGGCGCTCAAGGCCGACTATCCCGAGATCGACGTCGAGGCCTATGTCCGCGCCGCCACCGATCCGCTCTCCCAGCTCACCCCCGAGCTGCTCGCGCAGCGTCGCGCGATGATCGAGCGCAACCTGCGCCCGGTGATGGAAGGCGGCAAGAGCCGCATCTATCCGTTCAAGCTGTTCAACGCGATGATGTACGAGGACACCGCCAACCAGGGTCCGTTCGGCGCCATGATCCTGCCCTTCGACTACGCCACCTACTACGCCACCGGCGACAGTCGCGCGGCGGTTGTGCAGGCGCTGCGCGACCCCATCGTCCAGCGCATGTACCAGACCCCGTTCAAGGTCTACATGATGGACGAGTTCATGGCCTACTTCGGCGTGCTCGATGGCTGGACGGCGAACTACCCGCTCGACGAGACCGGCCGGCTCGGCCCCCAGGTCGAACCGCACTGGATGCGCCAGATGGGTACCCTGATGGTCAACCACGGCATCCAGCGCGAGGCCCACGGCTGCGCCGACTGTCACGCCCCGGACGGAATCATGGACTTCCGCGCGCTCGGCTACGGCGAGCGCCGCGCCGCCGAGCTCGAACAGCTCGACGGGCTCGACCTCGGGCGCATCGACGAGCACTGACAGGGACCCTTTCCACCACCAACGAGCGACGGGCCGCCACCGGGTGGCCCCGAGGAGACCCCCATGCGACTGCTGCACACCATGCTGCGCACCGGCGACCTGCAACGCGCCATCGACTTCTACACCCAGGTCCTCGGCATGCGGCTGCTGCGCCAGAAGGACTATCCCGAGGGCGAGTTCACCCTCGCCTTCCTCGGCTACGGCGACGAGTCCGAGCACACAGTGCTCGAACTGACCTACAACTGGGGCGTCGAGCACTACGACCTCGGCAACGGCTACGGCCACATCGCCATCGAGGTCGAGGACGCCCAGGCCGCCACCGCCCGCATCCGCGCGCAGGGCGGCAAGATCCTCCGCGAGGCCGGCCCGATGAACGCCGGCACCACCATCATCGCCTTCGTCGAGGACCCCGACGGCTACCCGATCGAGCTGATCCAGGCCGGTCAGCCGATCGGCTGACACCCCCGCCCCCACACAGGCCCCGGCGATCACCCCAGCCCCCGGCGCGCGTGATCGCCGACACCACCTCCTGCACCGGGAGCCAGCCCGGACCCTGTGTCGGCCACCCCGACGACCACTCCCCCCTTCCGAACACCGCCCCACCTGGGTGCCCGGCCGCTGGAGCCAGCCTGGATTAAGGATCGTCAAGAGAAGCAGCCACGGCTGCGCCAGATAATCGACAAAAATTATCTATAACAAAAAATATTTTATAATCATCCGGCATCTTCGGATTTAAGGATTGAAGCGCTGAGATGGACCGTCAGAACCCAGTTCTCTCCCCCGTACCGCCCCCCCAGTCGACAACACACCGCCAACGGATATCGGCCCATCTCGACGCAGCCCGCCGGGCCCGTCGACACGGCGACCCCACCACCGCCGTCGCACACTTGCGCGCCGTGCTCGAGCTGCAGCCCGGTCATGTCTCGGCACTGAACAATCTCGGCAACACCCTGCAGTCCACGGGAGACCTCGAGGCGGCCCTGGCGTGCTACACCCAGGCCATCGAGCAGGCCCCAGAGCAGGCGATCCTGCACTGCAACCTCGGTGGACTGTGGCAGCTCCAGGGCGACCCCGAACGCGCCATCACCGCCTACCGACACGCCATCGAACTGCAGCCAGCACTTCATCTCGGCCACTACAACCTGGCCAAGATCCTGGCCGCACAGGGCGAGTTCGTGGCGGCCGAGGCGGCCTATCGCGAGACATTGCGGCACGCGCCCGAGCACGCCGAGGCCCATCTCGAACTCGGTCAGCTCTACCACGGGTACGGGTTCATGCCCCGCGCGCTGCACCACTATCGAACGTCACTGCGACTGAAGCCCTCGGCACAGGGCTACAACGCCCTCGGGGCAGCGCTGCAGGAGTGGGGCAATCTGCGCCTCGCCCGCGCGAGCTACCGGCGCGCCCTGCGCCTCGACCCGAACTTCGAGCAGCCTCGACACAACCTGGCCCAACTGCACGAGGCCCTCGGTGACCTGCAAGCCGCCCGCACCGACTACGAGCGCGCCCTGGAGGCCGCGCCGGACAACGTCCGGCTGCACTACCAGCTCGAGACCATCCGGCGTCGTCAGGCCGACTGGGAGGACGGCGCGGCACGCCGAGAACGGCTGCGCGCGGTCACCGAGCGCTATCTGACGGGCGAGACGCCGGGCGACGAACCCCCGCTGTTGAGCGCGCTCGCCCTCGACCTGCCGCCCGACTGGTATCGGGCGCTCGCCGAGCGCGCCGCGCGCCGGTTGGCACGGCAGGCCAGAGCGCTGGGCACCACCTTCGCCCCTCCGAGCGACCCGCATCCGGCGCGACTGCGCATCGGTTATCTCTCGCCGGATTTCCGCTGTCATGCCGTCGGCACCCTGGTGGCGGGGCTGTTCGAGCACCATCACCGTCCCGAGTTCGAGATCCACGCCTATGCCCTGGTCCCCGGACGAGACGTCTGGACCGAGCGCATCCGCGCCGGCTGTGACCACTACACCGATCTCTCACGCGCCTCCTCGCTCGCCATCGCGCAACGCATCCACGCCGACGGCATCCATCTGCTGATCGACCTGGCCGGCTACACCACCCATGCACGCCCCCTGGTCCTGGCCCTGCGTCCCGCCCCGATCCAGATCCAGTACCTCGGCTACCCCGGCACCCTCGGGGCGGACTTCGTCCCCTATCTCATCGCCGACCGCCACCTGATCCCGCCAGCACACAGCGCACACTACAGCGAGCAGGTGATCCGCCTGCCCAACGCCTGGGCCTGTGCGCCGCTGGAGGTCGGGGAGCCGGGTGAGGGACGGGCCGAGTGCGGGCTGCCGCAGTCCGGCGTCGTCTATTGCTGCCACAACGCCATCCACAAGATCGACCCCGAGACCTTCACGCTGTGGATGCGTATCCTCGCGCAGGTGCCCGACAGTGTGCTGTGGCTGCTCGACGGCGAGCGCACCGGCAGCAACGCGCGCTTGCGCGCCACCGCCGCGGCCGCCGGCATCGATCCACGACGGCTGGTCTTCGCCCCCAAGCGGCCACACGCCGAGTACCTCGCCCGCTACCGCCTGGCCGATCTCTTCCTCGACACCCCGGCCTACAACGCCGGGGCCACCGCCGTCGGCGCACTGTCCGCCGGGCTGCCGGTGCTCACCTGTCCGGGGACGCACTATGCCGCGCGCATGGGCGCGAGCCTGTGTCATGCCGTGGGACTGCCGGAGCTGGTCTGCGACACGCCCGCTGACTATGTCGAGCGCGCCGTCGCGCTCGGGCGCGATCCGGCGCGACTCGCCGCGCTCGGACGACGCCTGAGCGCTGGCCGCGACGCCGCGCCACTGTTCCGACCGGCCGAGTTCGTCACCGCGCTCGAAGAGACCTACCGCACCCTCTGGCACGACTACCGCCTCACCGCCACCGCCCCCCGGACGTCCCCATGACCGACCCACGCCCCAGGCTCCAGGCCTCTCCCGGGTTCTGGCACTGGCTCGCGCGCCAGCGCGTCAGTCTCGCCTTCACCACCTATCAGACCAACCGTCTGTTCCTCGTCGGGCGGACACCGGAGCCCGGGCGGTTGGCGCTGCACGAGCGCTTGTTCGACAAGCCGATGGGGCTGTTCTGGCAGCACGACACCCTGACCATGGGCTGTCGCTACCAGATCTGGCAGCTCGACAACCGACTCGCCCCGGGGGCGAGTCACGAGGGCGGCGACCGGCTCTACGTCCCCCGTCAGTGCTGGATCACCGGGGACGTCAACGCCCACGACCTCGTCATCGACGGCGAGGGACGGGTGCTGTTCGTCAACACCGACTTCAGCTGTCTGGCCACCCTCGACCCGGACCACAGCTTCGTCCCACTGTGGCAACCGCCGTTCATCACCCGGCTGGCCGCCGAGGACCGCTGCCACCTCAACGGCCTGGCCCTGCAGGGCGGCGCACCGACCTGGATGACCGCCTGCAGCCGCACCGACACCGCCGCCGGCTGGCGCCATCACCGCCACGACGGCGGCTGCGTGCTGCACCTGCCGAGCAACACGGTCGCGGCCACCGGGCTGTCGATGCCGCACTCGCCGCGCTGGTATCGCGACCGGCTGTGGCTGCTCGACTCCGGCAACGGTGCGCTGGGATACCTCGACGAGGGGCGCTTCGAGCCGGTGGCCGACTGCCCCGGCTTCGCGCGCGGGCTCGCCTTCCACGGCGACTTCGCCCTGGTCGGGCTCTCGCGACTACGCGAGCGCAGCTTCGGCGGGCTGGCACTCGAGCAGCGGCTCGCCGCCGACGGTCGACGCGCCCAGTGCGGGCTGGCCGTCATCGACCTGGTCCACGGACAGGTGCTCGAGTGGTTGCGCTTCGACAGCGTGATCGAGGAACTCTTCGACCTGGTGGTCATCCCCGAGGCGCGTCAACCACGGGCGCTCGGACTGCAGGACGACACCATCGAACGCCTGGTCAGCTTCCCCGGGAGCGCCGGGCTGGTCGTCACCAAGCCGACGCTCAAGCGGCCGGGACAGGGTGCCCCGCCACCGACCGCCGGCCTGCCGCGCGCACCGGCGCACGACCCGGCGATCCGCTTCCAGCAGGTCCACCACCTCAGCCCGGACAACCTCGCGCCCTATGCCGCGCTGACCTGGCCGCGGCTCGATCAGCGCTGGCACACCCAGCCACCGGACGGCGAGATCGTCGGGGTCTCGGCGGTGATCGGCGACGCCCTGATCGGGCTGGCCGTTGCCGAGTGCCGAGCACCGTCCGATCACGCCGAGCTGATCTCGCTGTTCGTGCTGCCCGAGTACCGCGGACGCGGCGTCGCCACCCGAATGCTCGCCCATCTGCGCCGGACGCTCGGGGTAGCGCTACGCGAACCCGGGATGAACGGATGACCCGACCAGCGCCCCCGGGCGATCGAGACACCGGACCACGCGGTCATCACGTCATGGGGCTGTCATGGCATGAGCACCGAGGTCACCGGCACGGCAATGCCCCGACCCGACGTCCCGAGACGGGCCGTCAAGCGACCAACCAGCGCGCGACGCCACGCGACCGGACGACCGACCGATTCCTGATCACGCGCGTATCAATCGCCACTGCTTTCACAAGGAGCTGAGATGTCGACCCCCAACTTCCCATCCTCGCAGACTAACCCACTGGGACTGAGTAACGTCGGTGGCTATGCCACCCCGACCATCGCCGACATCGATGCCGACGGCGACCTCGACGTCTTCGTCGGCAATAACTTGGGCGAACTCCTGCTCTTCACGAACACCGGCGACGCCAGCAACCCGGCCTTCAGCTCAGCGATCACCAACCCCTTCAGCCTGAGCAATGTCGGCAACGGTGCAACCCCGAGCCTGGTCGACCTCGACGGCGATGGTGACCTCGATCTCGTCGTCGGGAACTGGAGCGGCGACCTCCTGTTCTTCGAGAACACCGGCACGGCATCCGAGGCCGACTTCGCCTCCCCCGCCACCAATCCATATAACCTCACGATTGCTGGGAGCAATGCCACCCCTGCCTTAGCCGACATCGACGACGACGGACACCTCGACGCCTTCGTCGGCAACGAGCATGGTGAACTCTTGTATTTCCACAACACGGGCAGCGCCACCCAGCCGGACTTCGCCACCCCCTCTGCTTCACCGTTCGGCCTGAGCCCGGTCGACAGAAGCACCAAGCCAACCCTGGCCGACATCGACGGTGATGGCCGGCTCGACCTGCTCGTCGGCGGCTACAGCGGCGACATCTGGCTGTTCGAGAACACCGGCAGCACGAGCGAACCGGCATTCGCCAGCGCAGCCAGCAACCCATACGGGTTGACCGACGTCGGCCTCTATAGCTCACCTGCCTTCGCCGACCTCGACGCCGACGGCGATCTCGACGCCCTGGTCGGCAACTCCGACGGTGACCTGCTGCTGTTCCGCAACGAGCCCCTGCCCGGCGTCACCCTGAGCCAATCCTCGGTCGAGGTCACCGAGGGCGGTGCCACCGCCACCTATACCCTGGTCCTCGACACCCAGCCCAGCGCCGACGTCACCGTCACCCTCGACACCACCAACGATCAGGTGGGGGTCGATCAGACGACGCTCACCTTCACCCCGGAGGACTGGGACACCCCGCAACAGGTCACCGTCACCGCCGTCGACGACAGCGTCGGCGAGGGTCCGCACCGGGGCGTCATCAGCCACACCGTCACCAGCACCGACGCCGGCTACGACGGGGCGGCGATCGACAACGTCCAGGTCGCCGTCACCGACGACGACCTGCCGACCGAGGAGCCGACCTTCCAGCCCCCACAGGTCAACCCACTGGGACTGGACGACGTCGGCGCCTCTGCCTCCCCGACCTTCGCCGACATCGATGCCGACGGCGACCTTGACGTCTTCGTCGGCACCACCACCACCATGACAGTCAACAACGGCGGTGGTGATGGCAATGGTGTTAACGGCATCCTGTTCTTCGAGAACACCGGCGACGCCAGCAATCCGGCCTTCAGTTCAGCGATCACCAATCCCTTCGGTCTGAGTGATGTCGGCAACGGTGCAAGCCCGAGCCTGGTCGACCTCGACGGCGATGGTGATCTCGATCTCGTCGTCGGGAACTTGGGCGGCGATCTCCTGTTCTTCGAGAATACCGGCACGGCATCCAGCGCCGCCTTCGGCAACGCGCAAACGACCGCCTTCGGACTCGAACAAAACAGCCAAGCGTATGATTTCGCCTTTGCCGATCTCGATGGCGACGGTCTCGTCGATGCCTTCGTCGGCAACGACTCTGGTGAACTCTTTTATTTCCACAATACGGGCAGCGCCACACAGCCGGACTTCGCCGCCCCCTCTGCTTCACCGTTCGGCCTGAGCCCGGTCGACAGAAGCACCACGCCAACCCTGGCCGACATCGACGGTGATGGCCGGCTCGACCTGCTCGTCGGCGGCTACAGCGGCGACATCTGGCTGTTCGAGAACACCGGCAGCACGAGCGAACCGGCATTCGCCAGCGCAGTCAGCAACCCATACGGGTTAACCAACGTCGGCGTCTATAGCTCACCTGCCCTCGCAGACCTCGACGCCGACGGCGATCTCGACGCCCTGGTCGGCAACTCCGACGGTGACCTGCTGCTGTTCCGCAACGGCACCCCGCCCGGGGTGACACTGAGCCAATCCTCGGTCGAGGTCACCGAGGGCGGCGCCACCGCCACCTATACCCTGGTCCTCGACACCCAGCCCAGCGCCGACGTCACCGTCACCCTCGACACCACCAACGATCAGGTGGGGGTCGATCAGACGACACTCACCTTCACCCCGGAGGACTGGGACACCCCGCAACAGGTCACCGTCACCGCCGTCGACGACAGCGTCGGCGAGGGTCCGCACCGGGGCGTCATCAGCCACACCGTCACCAGCACCGACTCCGGCTACGACGGGGCGGCGATCGACAACGTCCAGATCGCCGTCACCGACGACGACCTGCCGACCGAGGAGCCGACCTTCCAGCCCCCACAGGTCAACCCACTGGGACTGGACGACGTCGGCGCCTCTGCCTCCCCGACCTTCGCCGACATCGATGCCGACGGCGACCTTGACGTCTTCGTCGGCAATGACTCCGGCGACCTCCTGTTCTTCGAGAACACCGGCGGCGCCAGCAACCCGGACTTCAGCTCAGCGAGCACCAATCCCTTCGGCCTGAGTAATGTCGACAATTATACTGCCCCGAGCCTGGCCGACCTCGACGGCGATGGTGATCTCGATCTCGTCGTCGGGAACTGGAGAGGCGACCTCCTGTTCTTCGAGAACACCGGCACGGCATCCGAGGCCGCCTTCGCCCCACCCACCACCAATCCATTCAACTTACCGTCCACTGGGATGCTCCTCGCCACGCCAGTCCTTACTGACCTCAACGACGATGGACGCATCGACGCCTTTGTCAGTTATTACAATGGCAAATTCATGTACTTCCAGAACACGGGCAGCCCTACCCAGCCGGACTTCGTCACCTTTGATTCACCTTCATTGCCTTTCATGGATCTGTGGGTCTACCCAGCACTGGCCGACATCGACGGCGATGATCTATTCGAACTGCTCGTCGGCAATTCTGACGGTGATATCTTCTTATTCGAGAACATCGGCAGTGTGACTGCCCCGAGTTTCGACTTTACCGTTATGAATCCATATGGGCTGAGCGATATGGGCTTACAGATCTCGCCCGCCCTCGCCGATCTCGACGCCGACGGCGATCTCGACGCCCTGGTCGGCAACTCCGACGGCGACCTGCTGCTGCTTCTCAATGGGGAGACGAGCGGAGGGGGCGGCAGTGGATCGACCCCGGACCGCGACGATGAGGGTGATGGCGATCTCTTCGTCGGCGAGGACGGCGCCATCCTCGACAACGGTCGCATCGACACCGGGCTCAACCCCACCGAGAGCTTCACCGACACCACCCTCGACGGCGCCCCGGTGACCACCGGCACCACCACCGACAGTCGCACCGGCGAGGACGTCGCGGTGGTGGTCAGCGACCCGAGCGCCCCCGGCGAGCGCACCGACGTCGATCCGACCACCCCCGAGGTCGACATCCCGATCGGCGGGCTGGTGGTGAGCAAGCCCGAGTCGCTCGGGCTGATCGCCACCAGCCGGGTGAGCACCGAGCGCAGCGCGCTCGAGACCCTCACCGGCGGCGACGACGCCGCAGCCGACCCCGAGGAGGCGGCCGGACGCGCGGCGCTGATCGATTCGCTGGAGGCCCGCGCCGGCGGCGTCGGCGTCGAGGTGGTGCAGGTCACCCCGGTGTGGCCGAGCGAGGGGGGTGCGGGGGATGCCCCGCTGCGCCTGACCATCGACCTCGGCGACGACAGTGGCAGCGACGCCCGCCCGACCCTGGTGGTGGTCGACACCAGCGCGCTCTACGATGCCGCGGGCGCCCCCCTGGGGCCGGTCGAGATCGTCGTCGCCGGCGCCGGCACCCTGGTGGTGCGCGGGCCCGGCAGCTTCCGCGGCGACGACGGCGACGCGGGCTCGGACGTCGACATCGTCCAGGGCGACGGCAGCGCCCAGGTGCTCTTCTTCGGCCCCGACGACGACATCATCCGCGGCGGCGGCGGCGACGACACCCTCGGTTCGGCCGGCGGGCGCGACCGCCTCTTCGGCGATGGCGGCGACGACCGGCTCGACGGCGGACTCGGCGCCGATATCCTCGTCGGCGGCAGCGGCAACGACCAGCTTG
>NZ_RHFI01000035.1:0-18996 GCF_003718685.1 Marichromatium sp. AB31
TTGCCGTCGGCAACCCCGGCGCGGCGCTCAGAGGATCATCCCCGCCCCCACGGTGTCGTTGGTGCTCTCGTCGATGAGCACGAAGGCGCCGGTGGCGCGGTTGCTGGCGTAGGGGTCGGGGTGGATGGGCTGGGCGAGCCGAAGGCGCAGCCGGGCGATGTCGTTCATCCCCAGCTCGGTGGCCGGTTGGTGCGTCAGCGCGTTGAGGTCGATGCGGTGCTCGATGGCCGCGACCCGGGCGCGAACCTCGCGGGTGGTGTGGCGCAGCAGGTAGTGACGCGAGGCCGACAGCGGACGCTCGGCGAGCCAGCAGAGATGGGCCTCGAGTTCGCGCCGGGGCGCCGGCGCCTGATCGGGGCGCACCAGCAGGTCGCCGCGCGAGATGTCGAGTGCATCCTCCAGCAACAGGGTGACGGACTGCTCGGGCCCGGCCTCGGGCTGACCGACCCCGCCGATCTGGATGTCGCGCACCCGGCTGGTCCGCCCCGAAGGCAACGCCATCACCGCATCGCCGACGGCGATGGCGCCGGACTCCACCCGCCCCATGTAGCCGCGATAGTCGTGCAGCGCCGGATCGGCAGAGTCGCGCGGGCGACAGACGTACTGCACCGGGAAGCGGAAGACGTCCGGGCGCGTGCCCTGGGCGCTGGGCGCGCACTCGAGCAGCTCGACCAGGGTCGGCCCCCGATACCAGTCGAGGTGCGCGCCACGCTCGACGACGTTGTCGCCGTGGAGCGCCGAGATCGGCACGAAGCAGGCCCCCTCGATGCCGAGCCAGGCGGCGAAGTCGAGGAAGTCGCGCCGGATGCGCGCGAACACCTCGGCGTCGTGATCGACCAGATCCATCTTGTTGACCGCGACCACCAGATTGGGGATGCCGAGCAGGTGGGCGAGATAGGCGTGGCGCCGGGTCTGGGTCTGCACGCCGCGGCGCGCGTCGATGAGGATGATGGCCAGATCGGCGTTGGAGGCCGCGGTGACCATGTTGCGCGTGTACTGCTCGTGGCCGGGGGCGTCGGCGATGATGTACTTGCGCGTGCCGGTGGTGAAATAGCGGTAGGCGACATCGATGGTGATGCCCTGCTCGCGCTCGGCGGCGAGCCCGTCGGTGAGCAGCGACAGGTCCACCCCGTCGAGCCCGCGTCGGCGCGAGGTGGCGGCGAGCGTCTCCAGGGTGTCGGCGAGGATCGCGCGGGTGTCGTGCAGCAGCCGACCGATGAGCGTGCTCTTGCCGTCGTCGACGCTGCCGCAGGTGAGAAAGCGCAGCAGGCCGTGGTCGTCGATCTCGGGGAATGCGTGTGGCGATGACATGGGGTGTCCTCTCAGAAATAACCGGCCTTCTTGCGTTCCTCCATCGAGGACTCGCTGGTGTGGTCGTCGAACCGGGTGGCGCCGCGCTCGCTCTGGGTGGCGGCGGCGGTCTCGGCGATGATCGCCTCCAGGGTGTCGGCCTCGGAGGCCACTGGCGCGGTGCAGGTGATATCGCCGACGGTGCGAAAGCGCACCCGCAGCGTCTCGATGCGCTCGTCCTCACGCGCCGGGGTCAGCGGGGTGACCGGACGCAACCGCGACCCCACGCGCACCACCGGGCGATAGTGGGCGAAATAGATCGACGGCAGCGCCAGACGCTCGCGGCGGATGTACTGCCAGACGTCGAGTTCGGTCCAGTCGCTGATCGGGAAGGCGCGGATGTTCTCGCCGGGGTGGGTGCGCGCGTTGTAGAGGCTCCACAGCTCGGGGCGCTGCTGCTTCGGGTCCCACTGACCGAAGGCATCGCGCAGGCTCATGATCCGCTCCTTGGCGCGCGCCTTCTCCTCGTCGCGACGCGCCCCGCCGATGCAGGCATCAAAGCCGAACGCCTCGATCGCCTCGAGCAGCGTCACCGACTGGTGACGGTTGCGCGACTCGCCCGGGTCGCGGAGCACCACCGAGCCGCGCGCGATCGAGTCCTCCACCGAGCGCACGATCAGCCGCGCGCCCAGCTCGGCGGCGCGCTCGTCGCGGAAGGCGAGCACCTCGGGATAGTTGTGCCCGGTGTCGATGTGCAGCAGCGGGAACGGCAGCGGCCCGGGGCGGAAGGCCTTCTCGGCCAGGCGCAGCAGGCAGATCGAATCCTTGCCGCCGGAGAACAGCAGCACCGGGTTGGCGCACTGTCCGACCACCTCGCGCAGGATGTGGATGGCGTCGGCCTCCAACCAGTCGAGATGGCTGAGCGTGCGGTTACGTGAGGGTGTCAGGGTGGTCATCTCTGGCCTGTGTGTCGATACGATAGGGCCCGCCCCGGCCGACGGCCGGGACGTGCTCGGGATGGCGTCGATCAAGGCGACGGCGCGTCGTGCTCGGCGCGGCGGTGCAGCCCGCACTCGCGAGTCTCGGGCTGCTCCCACCACCAGCGTCCGGCGCGGATGTCCTCGCCGACGGTGATGGCGCGGGTGCAGGGGGCGCAGCCGATGCTCGGATAGCCCTGGTCGTGGAGCGGGTTGTAGGGCACCTGATGGGCGCGGATGAAGGCCCACACCTCGCCCTCGCTCCAGTCGATCAGCGGACTAAGCTTCTCCAGCCCGTGCTCGGCGTCCCAGGCGCGCGGCGCCAGACCGACGCGGGTGACCGACTGCGCCGCGCGCAGCCCGGTGATCCAGGCCGCCTGCCCGGCCAGCGCCCGTCCCAGGGGTTCGAGCTTGCGCACCCGGCAGCACGCCCGGCGCGCGGCGATCGAGTCGTAGAAGCCGTCGATGCCGTACTCGCGGACATAGTCGGCGACCGCCTCGGGGCGCGGCGCATAACGCGTGATGCGGATGTCGTAGTGACGCTCGACCCGCTCGATCAGCGCCAGGGTCTCGGCCGGCAGTCGCCCGGTGTCGAGGGTGAACAGACCGATGGGCAGACGCTCGCGGCAGATGACCTCGGTCAGCACCATGTCCTCGACGCTCAGGCTGGTGGCGAAGACGATCGGCGAGTACGCGCGGCACGAGGCGCGCAGGCGCTCGACCAACTCACGCTCGCGGGCGACCAACTGTTGCGGCGTCGGGGCACGACGATCAGCCATGGGCCACCTCCCGCGGCGCCGCGGCGGCGCGCAGCTCCAGCGCCGCGCGGAAGGGCGCGGTGCCGACCCGGCGCACGGTGCCGGCGAAGGGCTCGCCGGGCAGGCGCCAGTGGTGATGGACGCCGAGCAGGGTGTCGATCACCTCGGGCACCTCGGCGGCCGCGAACGAGGCGCCCAGCGGCTCGCCGAGCCGCGCCCCGCGTCCGCCATGCCCGCCGATCAACACCTGATAGCGCGCCCCGCCCTGCTTGCGCAGCCCACGGATGCCGATGTCGGCGAGGTTGTGGTGGACGCAGGCATTGGGGCAGCCCGAGATCCGCAGCGTCAGCGGGCCGATGTCGCGCAGCGCCGCGCGATCCTGGAAGCGGTCGCGAATCGCCGCGGCGATCGACTGCGGATCGCCGTGCGCCAGATCGCACTCGCGAATCCCCGGGCAGGCGACGAGATCGGTCAGCAGCCCGACATTGGCCTCGGCCAGCCCCTGGGCGCGCGCCTCGGCCCAGAGCTCGAACAGCCGCGCGCGCCGCACCTGGGGCAGCACCACCTGCTGCGCGCCGGTCAGCCGCGCCTCGTCGTCGCTCGCCGTCTCGACCACCCCGGCGAGCCATTCGAGCTGCGCCGCCGACAACCAGCCGGGCGGCACGTCGCGCCCCTTGGTCGAGAGGGTGACAATGGCGCGCTCGGGATCGCGCTGGGCGCGCACATTGGTCGCCACCCAGTCGCGATAGTCGGCCGGGCCGGTGGTCGCGACGGGCTGCGCCGGCGGTTCGGCGGGAACGGGCCCAACGGCGAAGCGGCGCGCCGCCGCGGCGACCTGCTCCCGGTCGAGGGTCCCCGGGCCGTCGCGCAACCCCGCCCACTCGCGCGCCACCCGGTCGGCGAAGGCCGCCATGCCGATGCGTCGCACCAGGGTGCGCAGCCGCGCGCCGCCACCGTCGCGGGCATGGACCCGCAGCACCGCCTCGCTATAGGTGAGCAGGTGCGGCCAGTGGAGGAACCCGGTGAGTTCTTCGGCAAGTCGCGCATCGCGCCCCAGCCCGCCGCCGACGAGCACGCGAAAGCCCAACTCGCCGCGCGCGTCGCGCACCAGATCGAGCCCGAGGTCGTGCGCGGCCAGCGCCACCCGGTCCTCACGCGCGCCATTGATCGCGATCTTGAACTTGCCGGGCAGACGCGAGGCGAGCGGCAGGGTCTCGCGCCAGCGATCGAGCAGCGCGCGCCACGGGCGCGGGTCCTCCAGCTCGTCGCAGGCGACGCCGGCCAGCGGGTCGAGGGTGATGCCGCGCACGCAGCCACCCGAACTCATGAAGCTCGACAGCCCGACCTCAGCCAGCTCGGCGAGGATCTCCGGCACCTCGGCGATCGCCGGGCCGCTGAACTGGAGGTTCTGCCGGGTGGTGAGACGGACGCCGCCCAGCCCGCGGCGGTGGGCGATGCGCGCCAGGGCGCGCAACTGCGCGGCGTCGAGCCGGCCATCGCGCACCGCCACGCGCAGCATGGTGGTCTCGCGCAGACGATAGAGCCCGTGCATCAGCCGCAGCGGGCGGAAGGCCTCTTCGCTGAGACGGCCATCGAGATAGTCACGGGTGAGGTCACGGAAGTGTTCGACCCGTCGTCGCGGGTCGAGTGGGGCAGCGGAGGTCTGTTCGGTCATCGGGGTACTCGCTGGAGATATCGATGGCGGCGATGCTAGCGAGCGCCCATAAGACAAAAAAGGAATTTATCGTTATCTTGATATTCCTTTGAGTTATTTAGAGCCCCGATGAACCTGCAACAACTGCGTTACGTGCACGAGGTCGCCCGCCAGGGGTTGAGCATCTCGGCCGCCGCCGAGGCGCTCTTCACCTCCCAGCCCGGCGTCTCCAAGCAGATCCGCCAGCTCGAACAGGAGTTGGGCATCGAGATCTTTCGCCGCCAGGGCAAGCGGCTGGTGGCGGTCACCGAGCCGGGCCGGCACGTGCTGGCGATCGCCGCGCGGCTGCTCGGCGAACTCGACAACCTGCGTCAGGTCGGCGCCGAGTACAGCAGCGAGAGCGCCGGCAGCCTCACCATCGCCACCACCCACACCCAGGCACGCTATGTGCTGCCGCCGGTCATCCACGCCTTCATGGCGCGCTATCCCGATGTCCGTCTGTCGCTGCGCCAGGTCAGCCCCACCCGGGGCTGCGAGCTGGTGGTCGCCGGCGAGGCCGACCTGGTGATCGCCACCGAGGCCGTCGCCGAGACCCCGGAGCTGGTGAGCCTGCCCTGCTACGAGTGGAACCGCTGCGTCATCGCCCCGCTCGGCCACCCCATCCTCGACACCTCGCCGCTGTCGCTGGAGGCGATCGCGCGCTGGCCGCTGGTGACCTACGACAGCGCCTTCACCGGGCGCGGGCTGATCAACCGCGCCTTCCGCGCCCGCGCGCTGGAGCCGCGCATCGTCCTCACCGCGCTCGACGCCGACGTCATCAAGACCTATGTGCGCACCGGGCTCGGCATCGGGCTGATCGCGCGCATGGCGCACGACTCCGAGACCGATCACGGTCTCGGCGTGGCCGACGCCAGCCATCTGTTCGACACCAGCCTCACCCGCATCGGTCTCCGTCACAAGGCCTGGCTGCGCGGTTACGTCCATGCCTTCATCGAGTGCTTCGCCCCGCACCTCACCCGACGGGTGATCGAGCGCGCGCTGAGCGAGACGGGGAGCGCGTTCAGCATCTGAGCGCGCGACGGACGACGGGACGAGCGCGCCGCCCCCGCCCCGGGGGCAAGGGCGAGACGGCGCACGCGGGAGGACTCAGGCGACGCGGTTGCGCGACGTGCCGGCGAGGAAGGCGGAGATGTTGGCGGCGATCTCGTCGACCATGCGCTGGCGCGCCTCGCGACTGGCCCAGGCGATGTGGGGGGTGACGATCAGGTTGGGGATCGTGGGGTCGAGCAGCGGATTGCCCGCGCGCGGCGGCTCGACGCTCAGCACGTCGACCCCGGCGCCGCCGATGGTGCCGGCGCGCAGCGCCTCGGCCAGCGCCTGCTCGTCGACGATCCCGCCCCGGGCGGTGTTGATCAGCAACGCGTCGCGACGCATCAACCCCAGCTCGCGCGCGCCGATCAGCCCGCGCGTCGCATCGGTGAGCGGACAGTGCAGACTGAGCACGTCGACCCGCGGCAGCAAGGCCTCCAGCATCAGCCGCCCGACGCGCAGCGCCCCGCCCGGGCGCTGCGCGACCAGCACCTTCATGCCGAAGGCCTCGGCCACCCGCGCCACCCCGCCGCCGAGATCACCCAGCCCGACGATCCCCAGGGTGCGCCCGGCGAGTTCGCGGATCGGGTAGTCCATCACGCAGAAGCTGTCGTGACGCTGCCAGGCCCCGGCGTCGATCGCGCGCTGATACTCGGGCAGCCGGGTGGTCAGCGCGAGGATCAGCGAGAAGACGTGCTGCACCACCGAGGGCGTCGCGTAACCGGCGACATTGGCCACCGCGATGCCCAGCTCGCGCGCCGCCTCCAGATCGACGTTGTTGGTGCCGGTGGCGGCCACGCACACCAGCCGCAGCGACCGCGCCCCGCTCAACGCCTGCCGGTCGAGCACCACCTTGTTGGTCACCACCACCTCGGCATCGGCGATCCGCGCCGCCACCTCGGCGGGCTCGGTATAGGCATGACGCCGCCACCCCTCGCACACCCCCGCCAGCGCGGAGAGATCGAGATCGTCCCGATCGATCGTCGCAAGATCGAGCAGGACACCATTCTTCAGGGACATTGCAACACTCTTGGGAGAAAGGACTTGGTGGGATCATACCGAGGGGGTGGGAGGGGCGTCATCCGGGTCGGCGCAGGAGGGTGCTCGGGATGGTCATCAACCACGACGCGACTCAAACGGCACCTGTTCGTGGTACACATCGAGCGATCGCCCGTCGGGCCACCCAAGAGGAGAGACGCACCCATGAGCATTCCTGACCGCATCAAGAGCCGTCTGCGCAAGGACCGCCCGATGACCAGCATCACCTTGCGCATCCCCGTCGACGTGGTCGAGTCGCTCAAGGAGATCGCGCCACTGCGCGGATTCTCCGGCTATCAGGCGCTGCTCAAGCTCTACGTCAGCGAGGGACTGCGGCGCGACGAGGCACGCTACGCCACGGACCAGACCGCGCGATTGATCGCGGCCCTGAAGAAGCGCGGCGTATCGGAGAGGGTGCTGGCCGAGGCGGCGATGGAGGCCGAGCGCGCGGCGCATTGAGGATCGATGGGTTCACGCGCCTCGCTCATCCCTCCTCTAACCTGCTCGACTCACGAAACCTGAACTCGGGCGCACCGGAAGCCAAGGTTGCTGCCGCGGACGTCGGGCCCGCCCCTGCTGCGGCAGGCGGAACGACAGTACCGAGCTTCGGAGTCCCAGGAGCCCCCGCGAATCACCCGCTTCGCGCCAACCTCGGTCGGACCTTCAGGGTCGACCGCCATAGTCGGCTCATAATGACGTAGACCATCGGCACACAACTCCCAGACATTGCCGAGCATGTCGGTCAGGCCCCAGGGATTCGGCTGCTTCTTGCCCACCGGATGAGTGCCGAAGCGGGGATTCGGATGCTGCATATCAAGCCAGGAAGAAGGGTAGACCCCCTCTTTCAACTCGAAATCGACGCCGCTATTACCACCGTACCAAGCGATTGGGTCCAACGCCGGAGAATTATTTTCGCCAAGGATCTCGATAGGGCCGGTGTAGAGCGCGGTCTCGGTGCCCGCCCGGCAGGCATGCTCCCACTGGGCCTCGGTCGGGAGACTCAGTCCGAGGTCGGAAATCCGCGCATTGATCCGATCGATGAAGGTCTGTACATCGTCCCAGCTCACCTGCTCGACGGGGCGATCCGGGCTCTTGAAGCGGCTGGGGTTCTCGTCCATCACCGCCTCCCACAGCGCCTGGGTGCAGGGTGTATCGAACAGCCAGAAGCCGCGCGAGATGATGACCGCATGCCGTGGATGCTCCTGCTCGAACAAAACGCGCTCTACATCGCTCTCGGCCAACCCCTGGGTCTCCTCCTCCGGCGAGCCCATCCAGAACCGCCCCGGCGGAATCCACCGCAGCCGCTGCGTGACCGCATCCAGGGTGAAGGCGACGAAGACACCGTAACGGTCCTCGCCCCACTCGCTCGCCCACGCGGGCGGGCAGCCGTTGATCAGCGGATGCAAGGACGGATCGATTGAGAGGACGCTGGTCATCTGAACCCTGTCACCTGATTTCGCCAGCCGGAGCCACGCCGGCACGACGAAGCAAAAATGAGCTGCCGCGCGCGCCCCACCACCCGACGAATGACGACCGCCTCGCGGACAATACCTTGAATCCCATTGCCGTCATGGCGCCCGCCGCCGCTCGACGGCCCCTTTCAGCGTTGACGATCGAGATCGGGGCGACCCACCGGCGAGCCTTCGCCGGGCGACTGCACCGGCGACCGGCACACCGGCGGTCATTGGGTTGCGGCATCGCGTCAACCGTGGTCGATGCCGGGTCTCGCGCAAGCCCCCGCAATCATCAACCTTGCCGCGCCGGGTGGTCGGTGGGCGACCGCCCTCGCCGGCCGGTTCGTAGGCAATGCAGAGGACCCAGGCGCTCGCGCCGCCGTCCTCGATCAGATGACGCTCGACGGACAGGATCCGCTGGGCGGCCAGAAAGCGGTTCAACGCCTCGGCGGTCGCCTCACCCCCGTGGATCGGGATGGTGAAGAAGCGCAATTGCATACAAGATGTCTCCGGTTAGCGAGCGGGCGCGCACGCCGGGCGGCTGTCGGAGCAGGCCATCCCTGGCCATCGCTCTCCGCTCTTCCTAATCCTCGCCTGGCTCACAAGACCTGAACTCGGGCGCACCGGAAGCCAAGGGCGTAGCTGCCGAGGTCGGGCTCGTTCCTGCTGCGGTAGGCGGAACGCCAGACCCGCGCAACGCCGAGCCAGGAGCCCCCGCGGATCACCCGCTCCGCGCCGAATTCGGCGGACTCCCAGGCCGAGCCGTCTTTAGGCGCACCTTCGTAAGTGCCGTGCCAAGCGTCCTGCACCCATTCGTCAACATTGCCATGCATCTGGTAGAGGCCCCAACCGTTTGGGGCCAGCGCCTTAACCGGGATGGTCTCCTTCTGGCTGCGACCGTAATTGGCATGCTCCGGGGTGATGGTCTCGCCAAAGCTGAAGGCCGTATCGCTCCCCGCCCGACACGCATACTCCCATTGCGCCTCGCTCGGCAAGATGAAGCCCGGAATGCGCTTGTTCAGCGCCGGTAAAAACTGCTGCTGGATGTCGTCCCAAGCCACCTGCTCCACCGGCCGCGCCGGGTCCTGAAAGCGACTCGGATTCTCCAAACCCAGGGCCACCCACAGCGCCTGGGTACAGGGCGTATCGAACAGCCAGAAGCCTTGACCGACGGTAACCGAATGTTGTGGCCCCTCAGAGTCCCGACGCCCCGGTTCGTCCTCCGGCGAGCCCATCAGGAAGCGACCGGGCGGAATCCAGCGAAGACGCTGGATGACGGGCTTCGACACGTTCTCGGGAACTGCTTGCGGCGCTTTATTGGGTGATACCGGCTCGATCTGGATCTCGGCCCAGAGACCAAAGCGATCGCGCCCCATGGCGCTAGCCCAGGCTGGCTTGGCGCAGCGCTGCAAACGCAGGACCTCGCGATCGGAGCGGATCTCCAGCCCCGACGCATCCGGCAGTTCAGCCGAGTCCGAAGCGGCGATGTCGAGTCGCAACAATTGCGGTTTGACGTGCCCCTGCCCGGCTGCGCGAGACGGAGCCGTCCCGCCCCGGCCTACTCCGCTCCGCGGGCCGGGTCGCGCCAGCTCCACTCGCTCCGCCTCCGGCGTGCCTGACTCACGGACCTGAACTCGGGCGCACCGGAAGCCAAGGTTGCTGAAGCGGTTGTCGAGCCTGCTCCCGTCGCGGAAGGCGGAACGACAGTACCGCGCCTCGTAGACCCAGGAGCCCCCGCGGAACACCCGCTCCGCGCCGGATTCGGCGGACTCCCAGGCCGAGCCGTCTTTAGGCGCACCTTTGTAAGTGCTGTGCCAAGCGTCCTGCACCCATTCGTCAACATTGCCGTGCATCTGGTAGAGCCCCCAACCGTTTGGAGGCAATGCCTTGACCGGGACGGTCCCCTGATGATTGCCAGCGTAGTTGACCTGCTCGGGGGTGATGGTCTCGCCGAAACTGAAGGCCGTATCGCTCCCCGCCCGACACGCATACTCCCACTGCGCCTCGCTCGGCAGGCTCAACGCCAGTCCCGGCAGGCGGGCATTGATCGTCTCGATGAAGCCTTGAACCTGATTCCAGCTCACCTGCTCCACCGGACGCTCCGGACCTTGGAAACGGCTCGGATTCTCGCCCGTCACCGCCTCCCACAGGGCTTGGGTACAAGCGGTCTCGAACAGCCAGAAGCCCTCCTGAAGCGTCACCTCATGCCGCGGTCCTTCATTGTTGCGGCGCTCTGGCTCGCCCACCGGCGACCCCATCCAAAAGCGCCCCGGCTCGATCCAGCGCATGCGCTGGATGACCGGCTGACCGGTCTTGTCCTCGATCGCGAATTCCACCCAGGCACCGTAGACGTCCCAGCCCCAGTCGGTGGCCCAACTCGGGGGCTCACAGGTCTCCCAGAAACCAGATCTCGACGTGCACGACGGCTCAATCCAGATTATCCCGTTTTGTGTCCAAAGCTCAGCCAGCAGACTGTTCTCTCTGGCTACTACCTGCGTTTCGGTTACCGATTCAAGATCGAGAAAAGCGCCTCGCTGTTGAATCTGGAGGCGTCGCAAAGGCGCGCTCGATTGTTCAATGAGGGCGGGATTCAACGAAAAAGATGGCTGAAAACCGGGCTCACCTTTATGCAGCAACCAAGTCAAACGTTGTAGCCGCGGGCCAACCTCCGGATCTCCCCAGAAGTCAGCTCCAGCCCGTCGCTCAACGCGCCCGAACCAACTTCGATCCGCGTCCGACATGCTCGCCACCGCCTCTTGGGACTGTTCTGCGAACTGGGCAAAATACCGTCGGGCCAGCACTAAATCCGCCGCAAGATCCGTATGGCAACGCAAATTATCCGGAAGGTTGAGTAACTCTTCGAACCAAACTTCTTCTGAAAGATACCCGCGCCAAGCACGAAGCAAACAGGCGAAGCGTCGTTGCAAATCCACAGGCACCTTTTCGGCGAATCGCCACCGAAAGTGTTGTGCCCGCACCGGGTCAAGGGTGGCTCCGGCGGGCGAGCGTGATTGCAGATCAGGATGTTGCCAAACATCCGACTCGGTACCCGCATCGGCGGCACTCGGGGGAAGCAGCAAGCGGGCGGCACGCAGCAGACCGGGCTCGATTCGCACAGCGGGTGACACCAGCGACAGGAGCCTCGTCGCCCGATCACTCAGACTGTCTTCTAGCTTCCGTAGACGTGGACGCTCCCATGGAACAAGCTCCCAAACTCCGGCAAGTGCTGGGGGACAGCGCTCCAGTGGCGCTGGCAACAGCGCGACAGGAGTACAACCAGCGATACGCAAGTCACAACCAAGACGCTGCCAAGCGTTGGTCAAACCGACCGCTACTTTAGTTAGGCAACCCAGATCACCCAATACGAGGACAAGCGAGCCGGATGGTAGCGAACCATCGTTGCCCAGATCAGCATTCGTAAAGACCTCCGACGGATCATCTCGATCGCGCAAAACAAGACGGTGCAGCATATGCTCCGGGATAAGTCCGCGTAGCGCCTGGTGCACGTTGTACTGATCCAGGCGGTACGGGACGAGGCGATCCGAGCGGTCTTCGATCAGATAAAGTGCAGGCCCCCAACGGCGACGCCGCTCACGCGGCAGTTGGTCGATAAATTGACCTCGGCTGATGCGGTGAACGACACGCTCTAGGTCTGGGTTCTGTCCTTGTTGGGGCAGACACAACCATCGGCGCAACCGCGGCTCTAGCTCGCGCCATGCGGCAAGCGGCGGAATCACAGGTGCTTCTTGGGGCCGATTGGTCCAGCCAGAATAGCAAGATATCCGAGAACCGGTTTTACCAACCACGGGCTCAGACGAAGGGGCATTACTCTCCAGGGTCTGTACCCGCCAAAAGCGTGCTGAAAACAATGTCCGCTCAGTTCGCCAGCGCAATTGCTCTGTACCGGTGACATCACCACTTGCCAAGACCTCAGACAGATCATCACCATCTGACACATCCGAGTCTTGGCGTGCCGGCACCCAGCTATAATTGCTCAATTCGGCGATAGCACGAGCCATTTCCCAGTCACCCGCAGCCAACGGACCGACTAGATCCGCCCGACCACAGAGGCCAGCTACCCTAAGCAGTCTCTTCGTCGGGGAGCGTTCGGAAGGCATCGGTATGTTTCTTGAGCACAAATTCGGCCACCGATTCAAGCAGGGCTTCCTGCTCTTTAGCATCGGACGCGCTGAAGACCACTGCGCGCACTAGGTCCAGGTACTCAGCTTGGCCGGGCAGTGGCAGCCAATGATTCCCGCGGGCAGTCTCACGATCGGCGACCAGCATCTCGGCCGCACGCTTGAGCACATTGGCGGATACATTGCGCCCGAAATGGACTCGACCACGCGCGATCAGCAAGTCTGCCAGGCGCTTAGGATCGGTCGGCAAGCACAGATGCAGTACCAGACAACGCCGGATAAATGCGTCAGGCAATGAGCGCTCTTCGTTAGTGGTAATGATCACCAGCGGGGGCGTCCCTTTGGCGGTTACCTGTCTCGTGCTGCCCTGAGGCTGAAAACAACCCGCTCCAAGCGCCTCCAAAAGACCATTGGGGACATCGGCCTCAGCCTTGTCGATCTCGTCGATCAAAACGACACAACCCTGGGCAGGGTCCCCGCCATCAGGCTGAGGCGGCGACTGTACGTCGAGGTGCCCGGCTTGATCAAGAGCACTCTCCCAATCGAATGCCCACCACAGGGCACGAGGACGTAGAAACCGCTCGATGGCAAGGTGCCTTTTGAGGGACTTTATCGCCTGCTTCTTCGAACCGCTGGTGCTGGTCGGCCTATCAGCACTGGCGCACTGGCCACGCGTCGCCCCGAGCAGTTGGGCCTCGGCCAAGCGGGCTACAGCATCGAACTGCCACAGAAGATCCCGCGATTCGGTACGAGCATCGACCGTATGGGTGACGAAGGCGCGGCCTAACCGTTTCGCCGCTGCACGCGCCAGTTGTGACTTGCCAATACCAGGTTCGCCGCGCACCAGTAGCGGACGGCGAGCCGCCAAAGCAGCATTGATAGCACGTACCTGACGGGGCACCAGCTCGTGAACTGCCTCTGGCATGTCTCCCGTCGGCTTCAAATGCACGATTGGGTTATCGCCTATCTCAAGAAATTTCACGCTCTTTCTCCGGCGCATCGTAAAGGATCGAGCGAAGCTTTCCATAGCGTTCGTATTCTGCTTTCAACGGCATTTCACCTGCTAGGCGAAGGAAGACCAGGTGCGGGAAATCTTTCTTGAGGCCAGCAATATCTGCCTCCCGTTTTTGGCGCACATCGGCGTCACCCTGATTGAATGGCACAATGTAATAAAAAGTCACAGGCTGACGCTTATCTTCAGACTTTCTCTTAAGCTCATAGGCAACAGTATCAAGCAGTTCACGCTCAGCATCAAAAAAAGCCGCAGAGCGCAGATCTTGCGGAATGAATTTTTCTTTGAGGTAGTTACGAAAAAGGTCTGCAAATCGCCCATCATCCCTCGCAAAACCTTGAATGAGCATATCGCGCCAATCGCGCGTAAAATATTGATTATCAGAATCGCGACCCGCCTCAGGAGGCTCGGGAATATGGTAGCATCCCTCGGGCCACTGTAGATCAGTCACGGACTTTCGACAGTCGGCTGGCCGCTTATCGGCAGCCGCCATGATAATCTCGGCCAAGGTCGTCAATTTAGTAGGCAAAGCAACGATCGGGATCTCAACCATCGCGCGCTCCCGGCGCACTCTTCCAACCACAGAGGCATCCCACAGTGCAGGTAGAATCGCGAGCACAAGATCTCTCGCCAACCTGGCATCACTGTTTTTTTCAGCCGCACGCAAACGAAACTGAATATCGAGGAGAAAGGCGAATAGCGACTCAAGTGGCGGGGTTTGATTGATCAGCCGATCCACGACTGTCATAGCCTCCCCGCTACACTGAAGCGCCAAAGCAAGCTCTTGGGTTAGATCAACGCCACGCTCCAGCAGCGAGAGAAGATATTCCATAGCCCTCCGTCGGCGTTCCCGAGCTTCGTCTAGACCAAGCAGCTCACGAAACTTTTTGTTATTAAGCAGGAGAAATGAAGGGACAGCCTCCAACTTCTTTCCGGAGTATTTTGGGGAAACTTGCTTGACCACACCGACAATGACACCATCGACGAATACAGGCATACCTGAGGCGCCCCGCCAATCCTCCTCACGCTCCGGCTGAGCATCCTCGATCAGCGTAAAAAACGGCTGATTATCAGCCATACGACAAACCTTGCCTCCGAAGTCCCCAGGTTCACGGATTCCGTTACGCGTGTCGGCACGAGCAAACCCGGCACTCTCCCATTTACTGCCCGAGTGGGGTGGCGTTTCGGATAACGTACAGTGGGCATAATCGCGAAGCGCCTGTGGGATAGGGCAGCGAATGAGTGCCGCATCGAGATCGCCCGATCCTTCCCAGACCAAATCAGCTTTGTCTACCGTTTGCCAACAGTGCTTTTCACAGCCATAACGGGAAAAGAACCAGCATAGACGGATCTTGGCTCGATGGTTACGTAGGGGCGGATTCAAGACATGCCGAGCGGTTAATACAAGATCTTCTGCCACCGGATAACCTGTGCCAATAAGGCCAGGTTGACGGTCTTTTGATGTACCCGAGCCACGCTGGGTAGGAACAAATATGGCGACAATCAGATCCTTCTTCACCGCGCACCTCAAGAGGGAGTGGTCGAATTATCTTGGCAGATCATACTCGTCGGAAACTTCAAAGCTCTCCTCACTCCTGGCATGGCGCGGCTTGAGAGTGAGTTTGAGACGATGGGTCTGAACACTACTCGCGCTTGCTTTAGCTTCCGCGTCACACACCCAGAACTTGACTTTTCCGCCGCCCCCCCCCTCTTTTGTTGCCGAGATTTCGACTTCAAGTTCGACATCGCCAAGTTCAAATCGGAGTTCGGAATCTGCGCCTTTAGAGCGAGCAATTAGCAGCTCTGATCGCAAATCCGTCAGCATCTCGGCTAACGTAATCTTTTTAGTCTGACTCATCGCTTCAATATCCGTAGATCTTAATGATTACCCTGCGCTAAAACGCTAGCGCAAAGGCATAGCTTTGTCCACACTCTACAGCAAATCAGAGCGTTGACGCGCAGCACACGGTTTGCTATCGGCAGGCTGACTATTCTGCTCAAGCACACATGAGGCTTATGCCGTTTGGCATGCCCACATCAACCCCTTCGACAGCAAGCCCAAAACTGGCATAGCGCAAGAACATAAAGCCGACCCAAGATGAGCGAGTAGATGATAACGATCTCGTGGCGCATCTCAGCAGACACCACGCAGTCCGAAAGCGGAGCTCGAAGAAAAATGCGTGACCAGATCGGGCGGAATAAGGAAAACACAGAAATGACAGACACAAAAAAAAGCGGCCCTGCCAAAGCAGAGCCGCTTTTTTCTATTTTGGTCGGGGCGAGAGGATTTGAACCTCCGACCACCTGAACCCCATTCAGGTGCGCTACCAGGCTGCGCTACGCCCCGTGAAGAGACCGATATAGTATCGGGCTAGCGGTCTCTTGTCAACGCCTCAGAACCTGAAGGATCTCTTCGAGTTCCAGACGCATCTGCCGGAGCAGTTGGTGCGTCTGGTTGAGGTCGTTGCGTGCGCCCTCGCCGCTGAGCTGCTGACGGGCGCCACCGATGGTGAAACCCTGGTCGTAGAGCAGGTTGCGGATCTGGCGCACCATCAGCACGTCGTGGCGCTGATAGTAGCGGCGGTTGCCGCGCCGTTTCACCGGTTTGAGCTGGGGGAACTCCTGCTCCCAGTAGCGCAGCACGTGCGGCTTGACGCCGCACAGCTCGCTGACCTCACCGATGGTGAAATAGCGCTTGCCGGGGATGGGCGGGAGTTCGCCCTCCCCCTGGCTGCCGACGCTACCTTTCGTTTCCGGCATAGGCTTCCACCCGCGATTTGAGCTTTTGGCCTGGACGGAAGGTGACGACGCGACGCGCGGTGATCGGGATCTCTTCCCCGGTCTTGGGGTTGCGGCCGGGGCGCTCTTTCTTCTCGCGCAGATCGAAATTGCCGAACCCGGACAGCTTGACCTGTTCGCCGCGCTCGAGCGCGGTACGGATCTCCTCGAAGAACATCTCGACGATGTCCTTGGCCTCGCGCTTGTTGAGCCCCAGTTCGTCGAACAGATGTTCAGCCATGTCGGCTTTGGTCAAAGCCATACCGTCAATCCCTCAATCGTGCGTCAAGTTCGGACGTCAACCGGGCCAGGATGCGGCCCACCGCGTCGTCGATCACTTCTTCGGTAAGTGTCTGAGAAGAAGCCTGTAAAATCAATCCCAAAGCCAGACTTTTTCGTCCTTTCTCGATGTTGTCGCCGGCATAGACGTCGAACAGCACCAGGTCGCGCAGCAGCTCGGAGCCGGCAGCGCGGGCGCAGGCGGCGACGGCGGCGAAGTCGATCTCGGCATCGACCACGATGGCGAGATCGCGACGGATGCTGGGGAAGCGCGAGATCGGGCTGAAGCGCGGCGCGACGCCGAGATCCAGCGGGGCCAGCTCCAGCTCGAAGAGGAAGGCGTTGCCGTCGAGATCGAGTTCGGCGGCGAGCGCCGGGTGGAGCATGCCGATCCAGCCGATCGGCGCGCCGTCGCAGTCGATGCGCGCGCTCTGCCCCGGGTGCAGCGCCGGGTGGGCGGCGGCGACGAAGGCGAAACGCTCGGGCGCGCCGGTGAGCGCGAGCAGCGCCTCGACGTCGGCCTTGAGGTCGAAGAAGTCGGCGGCGCGCTCACCCTGCCCCCACTGCTCGGGCGCCACCGCGCCGAGGCTCAGGCCACCGATGGCCTCGCGCTGGGCCAGTCCCTCGGACTCGGGGATGAAGCGCAGCCCGCTCTCGAAGATGCGCACTCGCGCCTGCTGGCGCGCCTGGTTGTGACGGGCGCACTGCAGCAGACCCGGCCACAGGCTGGTGCGCATGCAGGAGAGTTCGCTGCTGATCGGGTTGGCGAGCTTCAGCGGCTCGCGCTCGGGGTCGATGCGCGCCTGCAGCTCGGGGCCGACGAAGCTGTAGGTGATGACCTCGTGATAGCCGCGATCGACCAGCGCGAGTCGCGCGCGATCGGTCTCGAAGGCGCCCTCGGGCACCGGACGCATGGCGCTGTTGGTGGTGGCCTGGCGCACCGGGATGTTGTCGTAGCCGTAGATGCGACCGATGTCGGCGATCAGGTCGACCTCGTGGAGCAGGTCGAAACGCGCACTCGGCGGGGTGACGCGCCAGCCGCCCTCGACCGTCTCGAGCGTCATGCCGAGACGCTCGAGGATGTCGACGATGGTCTCGCGCTCCAGCGCGACGCCGAGCACCTGCCCCACCCGCGCCTCGCGCAGGGTGAGCGCGGCGCGTTGCGGCAGCGCCGACTCGGCCACCGCCTCGACCACCGGGCCGGGGGTGCCGCCGGCGATCGCCAGCAGCAGCGCGGTGGCGCGCTCGATCGCCTGGCGTTGCAGCTCGGGGTCGACGCCGCGCTCGAAGCGGTGCGAGGAGTCAGTGTGGAGGCCGTAGCTGCGCGCCTTGCCGCTGACGGCCAGCGGCGAGAAGAAGGCGCTCTCGAGGAGCACGTCGCGGGTGTCCGCGCCGACGCCGGAGCCGGCCCCGCCCATGATGCCGGCGACGGCCAGCGGACGGCTGGCGTCGGCGATCACCAGGGTGTCGGCGCGCAGCTCGATCTCGCTGTCGTCGAGCAGCACGAGGCGCTCGCCGGGGGCGGCCATGCGCACCTGAATCTCGCCCTCGACGCGGGCGAGATCGAAGCCGTGCAGCGGCTGGCCGAGTTCGAGCAGCACGTAGTTGGTGACATCGACCACCGGGGAGATGGCGCGCACGCCGCTGCGGCGCAGCCGCTCCTGCATCCACATCGGCGTGGCGGCGGCGGGATCGATGCCGCGCACCACGCGGCAGAGATAGCGCGGACAGGCCTCTTCGGCGAGCAGGCGGACCTCGACGCGGTCGTCACAGGCGGGCGCTACCGGGGCGAAATCGGGGCGGGTGAGCGCGGCGCGGTTGATCACCCCGACCTCGCGGGCGAGCCCGGCGATGCTCAGGCAGTCGCCGCGGTCCGGGGTCAGGTCGACCTCGATGCAGTGATCGTCGAGCCCCAGCCAGGCGCGGAAGTCGGCGCCGATGGGCGCGTCCTCGGGCAGCGGCAGGATGCCCTCGGAGGACTCGGCGAGGCCGAGTTCGCTCGCCGAGCAGATCATGCCGAAGGACTGCACGCCGCGCAGCTTGGCCTTCTTGATCTTGAAGTCACCCGGCAGCCGCGCGCCGATGGTGGCCACCGGCACGCGCATGCCGGCGGCGACATTGGCCGCACCGCAGATGATCTGCAGCGGCTCGTCGCCACCGACATCGACGGTGCAGACGCGCAGCTTCTGGGCGTCCGGGTGCTGTTCGAGCGCCTGCACCAGACCGACCACGACGCCGCTGAAGGCGGCCGCGGCGGGCTCCACCGCGTCCACTTCCAGTCCTGCCATGCTGAGCTGATCGGCCAGAGTCTGAGTATCGACCGGCGGGTTGACCCACTCCCGCAGCCATGCCTCGCTGAATCGCATGTCCCGCTTTCCTGTGCTTCGGTCCCGGCGCGCGTCGGTGCCGGGGCCTCGATGAAGATGTTGGCGAAAGGCCGAGCGGCTCGGCGCTTTCCGTGGCACCCGCGGGTGCCGTCCCGAGCGGAGCGCGGCGCGCGCCTGGGCTCAGGCGCGCGGCGCGCTCCA
>NZ_RHFI01000036.1:0-17349 GCF_003718685.1 Marichromatium sp. AB31
GGGTGATGCTGCCGGGCTTGGCCAGCACCTGGCCACGCTCGACGTCCTCACGCTTGGTGCCGCGCAGCAGCACGCCGACGTTGTCACCGGCCTCGCCCTGGTCGAGCAGCTTGCGGAACATCTCCACGCCGGTGCAGGTGGTCTTGGTGGTGTCCTTGATGCCGACGATCTCGACCTCTTCACCGACCTTGATCACGCCACGCTCGACACGACCGGTCACCACGGTACCGCGACCCGAGATCGAGAACACGTCCTCGATCGGCATCAGGAAGGCGCCGTCGATGGCACGCTCGGGCTCGGGGATGTAGCTGTCGAGCGCCTCGACCAGCTTGTCGATGGACGGACCACCGATCTCCGAGGTGTCGCCTTCGAGGGCGAGCTTGGCCGAACCGGTCACGATCGGGGTGTCATCACCCGGGAAGTCGTAGCTCGAGAGCAGCTCGCGCACTTCCATCTCGACGAGCTCGAGGAGCTCGGCGTCGTCGACCATGTCGGCCTTGTTCAGGTAGACGATGATGTAGGGCACGCCGACCTGACGGGAGAGCAGGATGTGCTCGCGGGTCTGGGGCATCGGGCCGTCAGCGGCCGACACCACCAGGATCGCGCCGTCCATCTGCGCCGCACCGGTGATCATGTTCTTCACGTAGTCGGCGTGGCCGGGGCAGTCGACGTGTGCGTAGTGACGCGTATCGGACTCGTACTCGACGTGCGCGGTGGCGATGGTGATACCACGCTCACGCTCTTCCGGGGCGTTGTCGATCTGGTCGTAGGCACGTGCCTCACCACCAAACTTGCGCGCCTGGTGCGTGGTGATCGCAGCCGTCAGCGTGGTCTTGCCGTGGTCGACGTGGCCGATGGTGCCAACGTTGACGTGCGGCTTGCTACGTTCGAATTTTTCTTTGGACATCCCGCTCTACCCTTAACAATCGTTACTATTTCTTGGAGACCGCTTCGGCAATGCTGGCGGGCACCTCGTTGTACTTGGAGAACTCCATGCTGTAGGTCGCACGACCCTGGGTCGCCGAGCGCAGATCGGTTGCGTAACCGAACATCTCGGACAGCGGGACCTCGGCACGGATGACCTTGCCGGAAGGCGCATCCTCCATCCCCTGAATCATGCCGCGACGGCTGTTCAGGTCGCCCATGACGTCGCCCATGTTCTCCTCGGGGGTCACCACCTCGACCTTCATGATCGGCTCGAGCAGCACCGGCTTGGCCTTGGCGGCACCTTCCTTGATGGCCATCGAGCCGGCGATCTTGAACGCCATCTCGCTCGAGTCGACCTCGTGGTAGGAACCGTCGTAAAGGGTGACCTTGACGTCGACCATGGGGAAGCCGGCGATGATGCCGTTCTTCATGGCCTCCTGGATACCTTTGTCGACCGAAGGGATGTATTCCTTCGGTACCACACCACCGACGATGGCGTTGACGAACTCGTAACCGGCACCGGCCTCCTGCGGCTCGATGCGGATGTGCACGTGACCGAACTGACCGCGACCACCGGACTGACGGGCGAACTTGGTCTCCTGCTCGACGGTGGCGCGGATGGTCTCGCGGTAGCTGACCTGAGGCGCGCCGACGTTGGCCTCGACCTTGAACTCGCGACGCATGCGGTCGACGATGATCTCCAGGTGCAGCTCACCCATGCCGGAGATGATGGTCTGACCCGACTCCTCGTCGGTGTGGACACGGAACGAAGGATCTTCCTGCGCCAGCTTCTGCAGCGCGAGACCCATCTTCTCCTGGTCGGTCTTGGTCTTGGGCTCGACCGCGACCGAGATCACCGGCTCGGGGAACTCCATGCGCTCCAGGGTGATGACCTGGTCGAGATCGCACAGGGTGTCACCGGTGGTGACGTCCTTCAGACCGACCGCCGCGGCGATGTCGCCGGCGCGGACTTCCTTGATCTCCTGGCGGTCGTTGGCGTGCATCTGCAGGATACGGCCGACACGCTCCTTCTTGCTCTTGACCGGGTTGTACACGGTGTCACCGGACTTGATGACGCCCGAGTAGACGCGGAAGAAGGTCAGGGTACCGACGAAGGGGTCGGTCGCGATCTTGAACGCCAGCGCGGCGAAGGGCGCGTCGTCGTTCGACGCGCGGGTCGCCTCGCTCTCGTCCTTGTCGTCGAGGATGCCGCGGATGGCGGGCACGTCGACCGGCGAAGGCATGTAGTCGAGCACGGCGTCGAGCATCGCCTGCACACCCTTGTTCTTGAACGCCGAGCCGCACATCATCGGCACGATCTCGTTGTTCAGGGTACGCGTGCGCAGTGCGGCCTTGATCTCGTCCTCGCTGAGCGCTTCGCCCTCGAGGTACTTATCCATCAGCTCTTCGTTGGCCTCGGCCGCAGCCTCGACCATCTTCTCGCGCCACTCGTCGCAGAGCTCGACCAGATCCTCGGGGATGTCGCGGGCCTCGTACTCCATGCCGCGGCTGGCTTCGTCCCAGTAGATCGCCTTCATGCGCACCAGATCGACGACGCCCTGGAAGTCTTCCTCGGCACCGATCGGGATCTGGATCGGCACCGGGTTGGCGCCGAGACGATCCTTCACCTGACCGACGACGCGCAGGAAGTTCGCGCCCATGCGGTCCATCTTGTTGACGAAGGCGAGACGCGGCACGCCGTACTTGTCGGCCTGGCGCCACACGGTCTCGGACTGGGGCTCGACGCCACCGACGGCACAGAACACGGCGCAGGCACCATCGAGCACACGCAGCGAACGCTCGACTTCGATGGTGAAGTCGACGTGCCCGGGGGTGTCGATGATGTTGACGCGATGCTCAGGGCGGTCACGGTCCATGCCGGACCAGAAGCAGGTGGTCGCCGCGGAGGTGATGGTGATACCACGCTCCTGCTCCTGCTCCATCCAGTCCATGGTGGCGGCACCATCATGCACCTCACCAATCTTGTGAGAGATCCCGGTGTAGAACAGGATGCGCTCTGTGGTGGTGGTCTTCCCGGCATCGATATGCGCCATGATGCCAAGGTTGCGATACCGCTCGATTGGGGTGCTACGTGCCACGACTGAATCCGCCCTGATTGATCAAAAAATGCTTTGCGAAACTACCAGCGGTAGTGCGAGAAGGCCTTGTTGGCCTCGGCCATGCGGTGCGTGTCTTCTTTCTTCTTGACCGCAGAACCACGCGACTCGGCGGCGTCCATCAGTTCACCGGCCAGACGCTGCGCCATGGACTTCTCGGAGCGCTTGCGCGCAGCATCGATCAGCCAACGCATTGCCAGCGAGTTACGACGGGTGGGACGCACCTCGACCGGCACCTGATAGGTCGCACCACCGACGCGGCGGGACTTGACCTCGACCGCGGGGCGAACATTCTCCATCGCCTGCTCGAGCAGCTCGATGGGCTCGGCGCCCTTCTTCTCGGCGATCTGGTCGAGCGCGTTGTAAATGATGCGCTCGGCGACGGACTTCTTCCCGTCTTCCATCATCATGTTGATGAACTTGGTCAACAGCTCGCTTCCGTGCTTGGGATCCGGCAGGATCTGGCGACGTGCGGCAACGCGTCTTCTCGGCATGATCTACTCCGACCTAAATTGGATACTGACTCAGCTCTTCGGGCGCTTGGCGCCGTACTTGGAACGACCCTGACGCCGCTTCTCGACACCCGAGGTATCCAGCGTGCCGCGCACGGTGTGGTAACGAACACCCGGCAAGTCCTTGACACGACCACCGCGGATCAGCACCACCGAGTGCTCCTGCAGGTTGTGGCCTTCACCACCGATGTAGGAAGCCACCTCGTAGCCGTTGGTCAGACGCACACGTGCAACCTTACGCAGTGCGGAGTTCGGCTTCTTCGGGGTGGTGGTGTACACACGGGTGCAGACACCACGACGCTGCGGACAAGCCTCGAGGGCCGGCACATTGCTCTTCGCCACGTTCCGCTTGCGGGGCTTCCGCACGAGTTGGTTGATCGTTGCCATGCAATCAGTCTCCAGGGGCGCCCTCGCGCCAAATTCAGGGAGTCAAACGACGCCTGCACGGCAGCAGGCCGCATTGCAGCCAGTACGTCCGCACGGATTCGATCGATTGACTCGGGGACCGGGCAGATTTGCCCAGACCAAGGAACCGGACCAAGAAAATAAGGCCAGCCAACCCATTGGCTGGCTAGCTGAGACAGAGCAGTATAGGGAGTGACCCTAAACGTGTCAACCTCCCTAACTGCCCGATCTTTCTTGGAATGAAACGCCTTTCGGCATGCCGCGGATCAGTCGGCCGCGGAGGTATTGAGCGCCTTCTTCAGTGCCTCTTCCAACTCCTCCGCATCCATCTCGACCTTGCCGCCAGCGGCCTGCAGGTCGAGTTGACGCTGACGTCGGCGCTCGAGATGCGACGACAGGCCGGTGCCGGCGGGGATCAGACGACCGACGATGACGTTCTCCTTGAGGCCGGCGAGGTGGTCGACCGAACCACGCACCGCCGCTTCGGTCAGCACTCGGGTGGTCTCCTGGAAGGAGGCCGCCGAGATGAACGACTCGGTGGCGAGCGAGGCCTTGGTGATACCCAGCAGCAGCGGCTCGAAGAGCGCCGGCTGCTTGTCCTCGGCCATCATCCGCTTGTTCTCGTCGAGCACGGCGGTGTACTCCACCTGCTCGCCACGCAGCAGACGGGTGTCGCCCGGGGCGGTGATCTCGACCTTGCGCAGCATCTGGCGAACGATCACCTCGATGTGCTTGTCGTTGATCTTCACGCCCTGCAGCCGGTAGACGTCCTGGATCTCCTTGACCAGATACTCGGCCAGCGCGGTCACGCCCTTCAGACGCAGGATGTCGTGCAGCGCCAGCTCGCCGTCGGCGATCACCTCGCCACGCTCGACACGCTCGCCCTCGAACACGTTGACGTTACGCCACTTCGGGATCAGCTCCTCGACCGTCTCACCGTCATCGGTGGTGATGATCAGGCGCTGCTTGCCCTTGGTGTCCTTGCCGAAGCCGATGGTCCCGCTGGCCTCGGCGAGCAATGCCGGCTCCTTCGGCTTGCGCGCCTCGAACAGGTCGGCCACGCGCGGCAGACCACCGGTGATGTCACGCGTCTTACTCGACTCCTGCGGGATACGCGCAAGCACGTCGCCGACCCCGACCATGGCGCCGTCGTCGACGCTGACGATCGCGCCCGAGGGCAGGAAGTAGCGCGCCGGCAGGTCGGTACCCGCGATGTTGAGCTCGTTGCCCTGCTCGTCGAGCAGCTTGACCATCGGGCGCAGGTCCTTGCCGGTAGCCGGACGCTGCTTGGGATCGATGACCACGCGCGAGGTCAGACCGGTGACATCATCGGTCTGGGCCTGCACCGTCACGCCCTCGATGAAGTCGGCGAAGGCGAGCTTACCGGCCACCTCGGTGATGACCGGGTGGGTGTGCGGGTCCCAGGTCGCGACCACGTCACCGGGGTTGACCTGCTGGCCGTCGGCCACGCCCAGGGTGGCGCCATAAGGCACCTTGTAGCGCTCCTTCTCCATGCCGCGCTCGTCGACCACGGTCAGCTCGCCGGAGCGCGACACCGCCACCAGGTTGCCCGAGTGGTGCTCGACGGTCTTGATGTTGTGCAGTCGCACCGAACCGCCGTTCTTAATGTCGATGCTGTTGACCGCCGCCGCACGCGAGGCCGCACCACCGATGTGGAAGGTGCGCATGGTGAGCTGGGTACCCGGCTCACCGATCGACTGCGCCGCGATGACGCCGACGGCCTCGCCGATGTTGACCCGATGGCCACGCGCCAGGTCGCGACCATAGCACTGGGCGCAGACGCCGAGGCGCGACTCACAGGTGATCGGCGAGCGCACCCGCACCTGGTCGATGCCCTTCTCCTCGAAGCGCTCGACCCAGCGCTCGTCGAGCAGGGTACCCGCGGGGCAGACCAGCTCGTCGGTCCCCGGGCGGTAGACGTCGACCGCTGCGACACGACCGAGGATGCGCTCGCGCAGCGGCTCGACCACGTCGCCGCCCTCGATGATCGGGGCCATCAGCAGGCCCTGATCGGTGCCGCAGTCCTGCTCGAGCACCACCATGTCCTGGGCGACGTCGACCAGACGACGGGTCAGGTAACCCGAGTTGGCGGTCTTCAGCGCGGTATCGGCCAGACCCTTACGCGCGCCGTGGGTCGAGATGAAGTACTGGATGACGTTCAGACCCTCGCGGAAGTTCGCGGTGATCGGGGTCTCGATGATCGAGCCGTCCGGCTTGGCCATCAGACCACGCATACCGGCGAGCTGACGGATCTGCGCCGCCGAGCCACGTGCGCCGGAGTCGGCCATCATGAAGATCGAGTTGAACGAGTCCTGACGACGCTGCTCGGCCAGACGCTGATCGAGCGCGGCCAGGGCGCTCTTGACCCGACCCCGCACCTCGACCGAGTCGACCTGATCGAGATCGCCGAAGGCGTCGAGTTCGGCGCGCGCACCGCTGAGCAGTGCATCGAACTCGCCGACGAAGGACTTGGCATCGAGTTCACCGGACTCGAGACGAGCACCGAGTTCGGCGGCCGCACCCTGCAGCCGGTCGAACAGCCGGCGCGCGGCCAGATGCTGCTCGGCATCGTCGGCCACCAGCTCGTAGACCGCCTGGCGGTACTCACCGAGGAAGCGCAGCGCCTCATAGGCCGGGCGAGTCTCCGCGACCGAGCCACCGAGCTTGCTCATCATCGACTTGGCGACCCGGTCGTTGGTGTGCGACCAGATGTCGACGACCTTGTTGTAGCGCTCGCCGTTGGTGACCAGACCCGAGGAGTACTGGTCCTGGATCTCCTTGACCTCCTTCTCGGCGCCGGCCAGGATCTCCGTCTTCTCCTCCGGCACCTCCATGTCCTCGAGACCGATCGAGGCACCGGCGCGGGTGGCCATGCGGAAGCCCAGATACATGATCTGGTCGGCGAAGACCACGGTGTCCTTGAGACCGAGACGGCGATAGCAGACGTTGATCAGACGCGAGATCTGCTTCTTGCCCATCGGCCGATCGACCAGATCGAAGGGCAGCCCGGTGGGGACGATGGCGAACACCAGGGCGCGGCCCAGGGTGGTCTCCTTGATCGAGGTCTGCTCGCGACGATTGCCGTCCTGGTCCTGGATCACCTCGTGGATGCGTACCCGACAGCGCGCGTGGAGGTCTGCCTGCCCGGTCTCGTAGGCGCGACGCGCCTCGTCGATGTCGGCAAACAGGCTGCCCTCGCCCTTGGCGCCGATGCGCTCACGGGTCATGTAGTAGAGCCCGAGCACCACGTCCTGCGAGGGCACGATGATCGGCTCGCCGTTGGCCGGCGAGAGGATGTTGTTCGAGGCCATCATCAACGCCCGCGCCTCGAGCTGAGCCTCGAGCGAGAGCGGCACGTGCACGGCCATCTGGTCGCCGTCGAAGTCGGCGTTGAAGGCGGTACAGACCAGCGGGTGGAGCTGGATCGCCTTACCCTCGATCAGCACCGGCTCGAAGGCCTGGATGCCGAGACGGTGCAGGGTCGGGGCGCGGTTGAGCATCACCGGGTGCTCGCGGATGACCTCCTCGAGGATGTCCCACACCTCGGGGGTGCCGCGCTCGACCATCTTCTTGGCGGCCTTGATGGTGGCGGCCAGCCCGCGCAACTGCAGCTTGCTGAAGATGAACGGCTTGAACAGCTCCAGGGCCATGCGCTTGGGCAGACCGCACTGGTGCAGCTTGAGATAGGGGCCGACGACGATGACCGAACGGCCGGAGTAGTCGACACGCTTACCGAGCAGGTTCTGGCGGAAGCGCCCCTGCTTGCCCTTGATCATGTCGGCGAGCGACTTCAGCGGGCGCTTGTTGGTGCCGGTGATGGCGCGACCGCGACGACCGTTGTCGAGCAGCGCATCGACCGACTCCTGGAGCATGCGCTTCTCGTTGCGCACGATGATGTCGGGCGCGACCAGATCGAGCAGACGCTTGAGTCGGTTGTTGCGGTTGATGACGCGACGATAGAGATCGTTGAGGTCCGAGGTCGCGAAGCGGCCACCGTCGAGCGGCACCAGCGGACGCAGCTCCGGGGGCAGCACCGGCAGCACGGTGAGGATCATCCACTCGGCACGGTTGCCCGATTCGAGCAGCGACTCGAGCAGCTTGAGACGCTTGGAGAGCTTCTTGATCTTGGTCTCGGAGTTGGTGCTCTCGATCTCCTCGCGCATCCGCCGCACTTCGGCGGCCATGTCGATGGTGCGCAGCAGCTCGTAGACGGCCTCGGCGCCCATGCGCGCGTCGAACTCGTCACCGTGCGCCTCGAGGGCGTCGAGATACTGCTCGTCGTTGAGCAGCTGGCCGCGTTCGAGATCCTGCACCAGGCCCGGATCGATGACCACGAAGGACTCGAAGTAGAGGATGCGCTCGATGTCGCGCAACGTCATGTCGAGCAGCAGGCCGATGCGCGAGGGCAGCGACTTGAGGAACCAGATGTGCGCCACCGGGCTGGCCAGATCGATGTGGCCCATGCGCTCGCGGCGCACCTTGGCCAGGGTCACCTCGACGCCACACTTCTCGCAGACCACGCCACGGTGCTTGAGGCGCTTGTACTTGCCGCAGATGCACTCGTAGTCGGTGATCGGGCCGAAGATCTTGGCGCAGAACAGCCCGTCGCGCTCCGGCTTGAAGGTGCGATAGTTGATGGTCTCGGGCTTCTTGACCTCGCCGAAGGACCAGGAACGGATCATCTCGGGGGAGGCAAGTCCGATCTTGATCGCGTCGAATTCGAGTGCCTGGCCCTGTTGCTTGATGATTTTCAGTAGATCTTTCAAGACCTTAATCTCCTGCCTGCGATAACCGGCTAAGCGCTAGCCCCACATGCGTCGCGTGCGTGGTGCGTAGGGTGCGGTGAGGCACGAACCGCACGGTCGCCAGATCATTGAAAGGACGCACTCCCCCACTCGGGGGGAATGCGTCCCGCGGCTTAATGGCTCGGTTAGTCCTGCTGCAACTCGACGTTGATCGCGAGCGAGCGGATCTCCTTGACCAGCACGTTGAACGACTCGGGCATGCCCGCCTCCATGCGATGGTCTCCGTCGACGATGTTCTTGTACATCTTGGTCCGACCGTTGACGTCGTCCGACTTCACCGTGAGCATCTCCTGCAGGGTGTAGGCGGCACCATAGGCCTCCAATGCCCAGACCTCCATCTCACCGAAGCGCTGACCACCGAACTGGGCCTTGCCGCCGAGCGGCTGCTGGGTGACCAGGCTGTAGGGACCGGTGGAACGGGCGTGCATCTTGTCGTCGACCAGGTGGTTGAGCTTGATCATGTACATGTAGCCGACGGTGACCGGACGCTCGAACTGCTCACCGGAGCGACCATCGAACAGGATGGTCTGACCACTGGGCACGCCCTGCGCGGTGTTGTCACGATCGGCCAGACGCAGCATGGCCTTGATCTCGTCCTCGGTGGCGCCGTCGAACACCGGCGTGGCCAGCGGCACACCCCGGGTGAGGTTGCGGGCGAGTTCGAGGATCTCGTCATCGCTGAACTCGTCGAGCGACTCGCGCTTGCCACTGGTGTTGTAGATCTTGTCGAGCAGCTCGCGCAGCTCGGCGATCTTGGCCTGGGCCTGGAGCATCTTGCCGATCTTCACGCCGAGGCCGTTGGCGGCCCAGCCGAGATGGGTCTCGAGCACCTGACCGACGTTCATGCGCGAAGGCACGCCGAGCGGGTTGAGCACGATATCGACCGGCTCGCCGTCGGCCGAGAACGGCATGTCCTCGACCGGCACCACCTTGGAGATGACACCCTTGTTACCGTGACGGCCGGCCATCTTGTCACCCGGCTGGATGCGCCGCTTCACCGCCACGTAGACCTTGACCATCTTGAGCACACCGGGGGCGAGGTCGTCGCCGCTGGCGATCTTGCGCTTCTTGGTCTCGTAGCGCTCGCGGAACTCGTCGCGCTGCTGCTTGACCTGGGCGGCGACCGCCTCGAGCTGGGTGGCGATGTCCTCGTCCTGCATGCGGATCTCGAACCAGAGATCACGCGAGCCACGCGACACCAGATCCTGCAGGTAGTCGCTGGTGATCTCGGCGCCAGGACGCAGACCCCCGGGGCCACCGTCGGCGACCTTGCCGACGAGCATGCGCTCGACACGGTGGAAGGTGTCGTTCTCCATGATCCGCTGCTGGTCGGCGAAGTCCTTGCGCACGCGGTCGAGTTCCATCTCCTCGATCTGCTGGGCACGCTTGTCCTTCTCCACCCCGTCGCGGGTGAACACCTGGACGTCGACCACGGTGCCGTTCATGCCCGAGGGCAGACGCAGCGAGGTGTCCTTCACGTCCGAGGCCTTCTCGCCGAAGATCGCGCGCAGCAGCTTCTCCTCGGGGGTGAGCTGGGTCTCGCCCTTGGGCGTGACCTTGCCGACCAGGATGTCGCCGTCGCGCACCTCGGCGCCGACATAGACGATGCCCGACTCGTCGAGCTTGGAGAGCGCCGCCTCACCGACATTGGGGATATCGCTGGTGATCTCCTCCGGGCCGAGCTTGGTATCGCGCGCCAGACAGGAGAGCTCCTCGATGTGGATGCTGGTGAAGCGATCCTCCTGCACCACCCGCTCGGAGATGAGGATGGAGTCCTCGAAGTTGTAGCCGTTCCAGGGCATGAAGGCCACGCGCAGGTTCTGACCGAGGGCGAGCTCGCCCATGTCGGTCGAGGGCCCGTCGGCGAGCACGTCGCCACGCGTCACCACATCGTTCGGACGTACCAGCGGACGCTGGTTGATGCAGGTGTTCTGGTTGGAACGGGTGTACTTGGTGAGGTTGTAGATGTCGACACCAGGCACGCCGGGCACGGCCTCGTCGTCGTTGACCCGCACCACGATGCGCGCGGCGTCGACCGACTCGATCACACCGCCGCGACGCGCCACCACACAGACCCCGGAGTCCTTGGCCACCACACGCTCGATGCCGGTGCCGACCAGCGGCTTCTCGGCACGCAGCGTCGGCACCGCCTGACGCTGCATGTTCGAGCCCATGAGCGCACGGTTGGCGTCGTCGTGCTCGAGGAAGGGGATCAGCGACGCGGCCACCGACACCACCTGACGCGGCGAGACGTCCATGTAGTTCACCTCTTCGGGTGCCTTCATGGTGAACTCGTTGGCGTGACGGCAGGAGACCAGGGCATCGGTCAGGCGACTCTCTTCATCGAGCGCGGCGTTGGCCTGGGCGATGACGTAGTTGCCCTCCTCGATCGCCGAGAGATAGTGGATCTCGTCGGTGACGCGGCCGTCCTCGACCCGCCGATAGGGGGTCTCGAGGAAGCCGTAGGCGTTGGTGCGGGCATAGACCGCGAGCGAGTTGATCAGACCGATGTTCGGGCCTTCAGGGGTCTCGATCGGGCAGACGCGACCATAGTGGGTCGGGTGCACGTCGCGCACCTCGAAGCCGGCACGCTCGCGGGCCAGACCGCCCGGACCGAGCGCCGAGACACGACGCTTGTGGGTGACCTCGGAGAGCGGGTTGTTCTGGTCCATGAACTGCGAGAGCTGACTGGAGCCGAAGAACTCCTTGATCGCCGCCGAGACCGGCTTGGCGTTGATCAGCTCCTGCGGCATCAGCCCCTCGGACTCGGCCAGCGAGAGACGCTCCTTGACCGCGCGCTCGACACGCACCAGACCGACGCGGAACTGGTTCTCGGCCATCTCGCCGACGCAGCGGATACGACGGTTGCCGAGATGGTCGATGTCGTCGACCGCACCGCGACCGTTGCGCAGTTCGACCAGCACCCGGAGCGCGTCGATGATGTCGGAGCTGTCGCCGTACTTGGCCAGCAGATCCTGGGAGAAGGCATCGGTGCGATCACGGAAGTAATGACCGTCGTAGACCACGCCCGGGCCTTCCTCGTTCTCGCGACCGAGGCGGCGATTGAACTTCATCCGGCCAACGGCCGAGAGGTCGTAGCGATCCGGGGTGAAGAACAGGTTGTGGAACAGGTTCTGGGCGGCCTCCTTGGTCGGCGGCTCGCCCGGGCGCATCATCCGGTAGATCTCGATCTGGGCGTCGAGATCACTGGTGGTGTTGTCGATGCGCAGGGTCTCGGAGATGTAGGGCCCCTGGTCGAGATCGTTGACGAACAGGGTCTCGATGCGCTCGATGCCCTTCTCGAACAGGGTCTGCAGCATCTCCGGGGTAATGATGCTGTTGGCCTCGGCCAGCACCTCACCGGTGTCGGTATCGATCTGGTCACGCGCAAGGATGCGCCCGAGCAGGAAGTCGATCGGCACCTCCAGCTGCTCGACGCCGGCCTTCTGCAGCTCGCGGATGTGGCGCGCGGTGACGCGGCGACCGGACTCGACCAGCACCTCGTCGCCGATCTTGACGTCGAAGCTCACGGTCTCGCCGCGCAGCCGCTCGGGGACCAGATCGAAGGAGATCTGGCGCTTGGCGAGATGGAAGGTATCGGTCTCGAAGAACCGCTCGAGGATCTCCTCGACGGTGTAACCGAGCGCGCGCAGCAGCACCGTCGCCGGCAGCTTGCGGCGACGGTCGATACGCACGAAGACGTTGTCCTTGGGATCGAACTCGAAGTCGAGCCAGGAGCCACGATAGGGGATGACGCGCGCGGAGAACAGCAGCTTGCCCGAGGAGTGGGTCTTGCCCTTGTCGTGGTCGAAGAAGACACCGGGCGAACGGTGCAGCTGCGAGACGATGACACGCTCGGTGCCATTGATGATGAAGGTGCCGGTCTCGGTCATGAGCGGCAGCTCGCCCATGTAGACCTCTTGCTCGCGAACGTCCTTGACGACCTTGGAGCCCGCCGGGGCATCCTTGTCGTAGATTACCAGACGCAGCAGTACGCGCAGCGGCGCGGCGAAGGTGGCGCCGCGCAGATGGCACTCACGCTCATCGAAGACCGGCTCGCCGAGCCGATACTTCACATATTCGAGGACGGCATTGCCGGAATAGCTCTCGATCGGGAAAACGGACTTGAAGGCGGCGTGCAATCCGACGTCCCGCCGCCCCCGCTCGGAGGTATCGGCCTGCAGGAACTCGCGATAGGAGTTGATCTGTGTGGCCAGCAGGAACGGCACGTCCAGGATGCTGGGACGCTTGCCGAAGTCTTTGCGGATGCGCTTTTTTTCGGTGAACGAATAGGCCATTATGCCTTCCCTCGAGGTGCTTACTATGGTCCCTAACGGGGCATGGACTCTGGTGCAGGTTGCGGTCGGCGAGGATCAGCCGCGCAGCCGATCGGGGATCTAGCGCCAACCTCGGCGTCGGAGCCTCGATGCGAGACGCCGCGGGGTTGTTCGGCCCCAACGGGAAAAGGCCGGCGGCTCGTCGCCGCCAGCCCGAACGCTCCGCCGAAGACGTGGCGAGGCAATGCGCCCTTACTTGATTTCGACGCTTGCGCCAGCCTCTTCGAGCTGCTTCTTGGCCTCTTCGGCCTCGTCCTTCGAAACGCCTTCCTTCAGGGTGGTCGGAGCGCCTTCGACGGCCTCCTTCGCTTCCTTCAGGCCAAGACCGGTGAGGCCGCGGACAGCCTTGATGACGGCAACCTTGTTGGAGCCGAACGAGGCGAGCACGACGTCGAACTCGGTCTTCTCTTCAGCGGCGGCAGCATCGCCACCAGCGGCGGCCGGAGCAGCGGCAACGGCGGCAGCGGCGGTCACGCCGAACTTCTCTTCCATCGCTTCGATCAGCTCCACGACCTCGAGCACGGTCATGTTGCCAATCGCTTCGAGGATCTCGTCTTTCGAAACGGCCATGGGGATCTCCTAGGGATGAATACTGTTGATCGAACTGGTTCGGGATCGGAAGCGCCTATCAGGCGGCTTCCTTGGCATCGCGAATCGCGGCAACGGTGCGCACGAGCTTGCCCGGCACCTCGTTGATGGTCGCTGCGAGCTTCTGCACCGGAGCCTTCATGGTAGCCATGAGCATGCTGACGGCCTGATCGTAGGTCGGCATCTTCGCGAGATTACCGAGCTCCGAGGCAGGCAGCAGCTTGCCGCCCAGGGCGATGAGACGCACCTGGAACTTGTCATGGTCCTTGGCGAAGGCCTCGGCGACACGTGCGGCCGAGCCCGGATCTTCCTGCGAGAATGCAAGGATCAGCGGGCCGGTGAGACCCTCCTGCATGCACGCGAAGTCCGTGCCTTCCAGCGCGCGACGCGCCAGGGTATTCTTGACCACGCGAACATAGACGCCGGCCTTGCGTGCTTCCACGCGCAGCTGGGTCAGCTGATCGACGGTCAAGCCCCGGTACTCGGCACCGATGGCCGAGTAAGCGCTCTTGGCGACTTCCGCGACTTCGGCGACGATCGCTTCTTTCTGGGCGAAATTCAGCGCCACTTCGTCACCTCCTGACTATATAAACCCCGGTTCATCCGGGGCGCATGCCATGGATGTGCATCCTGCGACTCCACGACATACAGAGAGCGTGCACCGTCATCAGTCATTGACTTGATTCTGGAGCACCGTCTGCGCAGGCGGGACACCCCCCATTGAGTCATCCATGCGCACACTCCGATGCGCCGAGGAAGACACCTGCGGTCTTTGACGGTCCCCGACCGTGAGATCGGGGCCCCAAAGATGTTCGAACCACGAAGGCGTTGCCTTCGCGCCCCGGGCGCCAGGCCCGGGGACGTCGCACTCAGATCAGGCCCGAGTGGTCGACGGTCAGGCCCGGCCCCATGGTGGTGGAGACCGTCACCTGCTGCATGTAGACGCCCTTGGCGCTTGCCGGCTTGGCCTTGACCAGGTTGGTCAACAGCGCCTCGAGGTTCTCGCGCAGCTGCGCCGGCTCGAAGTCGGCCTTGCCGATCGGGCAGTGGATGATGCCCGCCTTGTCGGTGCGATAGCGCACCTGACCGGCCTTGGCATTGCGCACGGCCTCGGCGACGTCGGCGGTCACGGTGCCGACCTTCGGGTTCGGCATCAGGCCGCGGGGACCGAGCACCTTACCGAGCTGGCCGACGATGCGCATCGCATCCGGGGAGGCGATGACCACGTCGAAGTCCAGGTTGCCGGCCTTGACCTCTTCGGCCAGATCCTCGAAACCGACCTTGTCGGCACCGGCTTCCTTGGCGGCCTCGGCGTTGGCGCCCTGGGTGAACACGGCCACACGCACGGTCTTGCCGGTGCCGTTGGGCAGCACGGTGGAACCACGCACGACCTGATCCGACTTACGCGGATCGACACCGAGATTGACGGCAACGTCGACGCTCTCGGAGAACTTCACCTGGGAGAGTTCCTTGAGCAGCTCGAAGGCCTCTTCGGGCGCATAGAGCTTGCCTGCCTCGACCCGCTCACGGATCGCGCGCATACGCTTGGTCAGCTTGGCCATCAGTTCACCCCCTCGACGTCGAGACCCATGGCGCGGGCGCTACCGGCGATGGTGCGCACGGCGGCGTCCATGTCGGCGGCGGTCAGGTCCGCCATCTTGGTGGTCGCGATCTGCTCGAGCTGCTCGCGGGTCACCACGCCGACCTTGGCGGTGTTGGGCGTCGCGCTGCCCTTGCTGATGCCAGCTGCCTTCTTCAGCAGGATGGCCGCAGGCGGCGTCTTGGTGATGAAGGTGAAGCTGCGATCGGAGTAAACGGTGATGACCACCGGGATCGGCAGACCCTTCTCGACGTCCTGCGTCTTGGCGTTGAACGCCTTGCAGAACTCCATGATGTTGACGCCGTGCTGACCGAGTGCCGGGCCGACTGGCGGGCTCGGGTTGGCCTCACCGGCCTTGACCTGCAGCTTGATGTAGGCTGTGATCTTTTTTGCCACAATGATTCTCCAAATGGGTGCAAGCGCCAGGGGTTATGAGACCTTGGCTCCCCATGTCAGACCCCCGGGCGGGGGCTTGTACGAAGGTCGTCACCAATGCAGCAACGACCGGGATGCGCCGCATCGCCGGAGATGACGATGCGGGATGCGATCAACCCTTTTCGACTTGAGAGAACTCGAGATCGACTGGAGTGGCGCGACCGAAGATCAGCACCGAGACCTTGACCCGGCTCTTTTCGTAATCGACATCCTCGACCACACCGTTGAAGTCGGTGAATGGTCCATCGATCACGCGCACGACCTCTCCCGGCTCGTAGATCACCTTCGGACGCGGCTTCTCGCCACCTTCCTCAAGGCGTTGCAGGATGGCCTGGGCCTGGGATTCGGGAATGGGTGCAGGACGATCACCGGTTCCACCGATGAAGCCCATGACCTTGGGAACGCTCTTGACGAGGTGCCAGGTCTCGTCGGTCAACTCCATGTTGACCAGGACGTAACCCGGGAAGAACTTACGCTCACTCTTGCGCTGCTGACCGCCGCGCACCTCGACGACCTCTTCGGTCGGGACCAGGATCATCCCGAACAGGTCCTCGAGACCGGCACGCTTGATGCGATCCTCAAGAGAACGCTTGACTTGCCCCTCGAACCCCGAGTAAGCGTGGATGACGTACCACCGCTGTGCCATCTTCAGCCCCCTTGACCGGTCAGGAAACGCAGGATTCCCATCAGCATCATATCGAACAGCCAGAGGACGATACCGACGATCAGGACCATGACGATGACCACCAGCGTGGTCTGAATGGTTTCCTGCCGCGAAGGCCAGACGACCTTGCGGACCTCCATGCGCGCATCACCTGCGAACTGCCACAGGGTACGACCACGCTCGGTCTTGAAGACTGCGAACGCCGCGACACCCGAGATGATCAGCAGACCGACGACCGCCAACAGGGTCGAGAGGGGCTTGAGGAGGTAGAAGGCAACGATACCGCCGACCAACAAAAAAGCAGCGGCGACCAGCTTGAGTGTATCCAAGCTGGCGCCACGGGCTTCTGCGCGTGAATTCATGGATTCGCGTGTCGCCTAAGCGATGAGTTGTATGGCAGGCCAGGAGGGACTCGAACCCCCAACCTGCGGTTTTGGAGACCGCTGCTCTGCCAATTGAGCTACTGGCCTAGAAACTAGGTTTTCCGAGTCACGCACCCGGAGGGTGCGTGACCGGAGATCAAGCAATTACTCGATGATCTTGGAGACCACGCCGGCGCCGACGGTACGACCACCCTCGCGAACAGCGAAGCGCAGGCCCTCTTCCATCGCGATCGGCGCGATCAGCTGGACGGTCATCTTGACGTTGTCGCCAGGCATGACCATCTCGATGCCCTCGGGCAGCTCGCAGGCACCAGTCACGTCGGTGGTGCGGAAGTAGAACTGCGGACGATAGCCGTTGAAGAAGGGGGTGTGACGACCGCCCTCTTCCTTGCTCAGCACGTACACCTCGGCCTCGAAGTGGGTGTGCGGGGTGATGCTGCCGGGCTTGGCCAGCACCTGGCCACGCTCGACGTCCTCACGCTTGGTGCCGCGCAGCAGCACGCCGACGTTGTCACCGGCCTCGCCCTGGTCGAGCAGCTTGCGGAACATCTCCAC
>NZ_RHFI01000037.1:0-16774 GCF_003718685.1 Marichromatium sp. AB31
ATCTTAGGGCGCGCCGCCCGGCGCATTCCGCGCCGTCCGGGTCAGCCGGCCAGGCCCTGCTCGCGCGTCTGCGCGATCAGGGTCTCGGCGATGCCGAGCAGCTCGCGATAGCTGCTCGCCTCCTTGCCGAGCACGGCATAGCGCCCGGCGACCGTCACCCGTGGCACGGCGTGGATGCGGTAGCGCTGCACCAGACGGTCGCTGCGCGCGATCTTGGCCTGGATGTCGAAGGAGTCGAAGAGCGCGGCGAAGGCGTCGCGATCGAGCCCGCGGGCCTCGACCCAGTCGAGGATGGCATCCGGGCTGTAGAGTCGGCGCCGCTCACGGTGCAGGGCATCGAACACCGCCTGATCGTGCTGTGCGAGGGCCTCAGATGCCTCCAGGGCGTAATAGAGGCGGGCGAGGTTGGCCCAGGCGGTACGCCCGAAGGTGACCGGGACACGGCGGAAGACGACGTCCTCGGGCTGATCTGTGGCCCACTCCTTGACGATCGGGTTGAAGTCGCTGCAGTGCGGGCAGCCGTAGGAGAAGAACTCGAGCACCTCGATCTTGCCCGGGGCATCGCCCGGCTGCGGTGGGTCGATGGGACGCCAGTCCCGCCCCTCGACCAAGGGTGCCGAGCGGGCCGGCAGCGGTGCGGCGAGGGCGCCCAGTGTGCCCATCAGGGTGAGGTTGAAGTGTCTGCGGCTCAGCGGCATCGATCAGGATCTCCAGGGTGGTGGACGGACGTCCGATGCGTCCGCCTTCTGGGTGTCGGGATGTCCGGGAAGCTCCCGGCGCGATCAGTCGCCCCGGTCGGCACGGGCCGAGGGGCGCTGGGCGCTCGCAACGAGCGCCCAGACGGCGGCGATGGCTCCGAGGGCGAAGGCGATCGCCCCCCAGTTGGCCAGCGACAGCCCGAGGATCTGCAGCCCCGGGTCCTCACAGAAACCGGTGGCGAGGAACAGCTCGGGGGCCTGCTGACCCAGCCACTCGACCAGTCGCTCGACGGGGCCGAGTTCGCCGCCGATGCAATTGACCGCGCCGGGCGGCTGCAGTTGCAGCCAGCTCTGGTAGAGCGAACTCCAGAGCCCGCCGAGCGCGCTCGCCACCGTCAGATAACCGAGCACCCGTGCGCCCAGTGCCGCGGCGAGGGCGAACAGCCCGGCGAGGCCGAACAGCAGGCGCTGGAAGATGCACAGATGGCAGGGGTCGAGCAGCAGCCACTCGGTGAGCGCCACGCTGAATGCGGCCACGCCGAGCCCCCCGATCGCCAGGATGTACCAGATCGAGCGGGGCGTGGGGCGAAACATCGCGATGACTCCTCGGCGTGTGAGAAAATGATGCGCTTGGCCGGTCGCGCGGGCGGATCAGTTGTCGTGACCGGGCGCCGAAATCATACCGAAAACCCGGTGCAGGCGCGTTCGCGCATCACCGGAAGACGATTGCGAGGTCTGAGAGAGACTGATGAGTTTGGCTTTTGTCGCTGTCATTGCCGGTCTGGCACTCCTGGTCTGGAGCGCGGATCGGTTCGTCGAGGGGGCCGCGGCGACCGCGGGCCATCTGGGAATGCCGGCCTTGTTGATCGGCATGGTGGTGGTCGGATTCGGCACCTCGGCCCCGGAGATGGTGGTCTCGGGCTTTGCCGCCGCCCAGGGCAATCCCGGGCTCGCGCTCGGCAACGCCTATGGCTCGAACATCACCAATATCGCGCTGATCCTCGGTATCACCGCACTGCTCAGTCCGATCGCGGTGCACTCGCGGTTGCTGCGGCGCGAGCTGCCGCTGCTCGCGCTGATCACCGCGCTGGCGGTCTATCAGCTGTGGGACGGTGAGCTGTCGCGGCTCGATGCCTGGGGGCTGCTCGCGGTCTTCGCGCTGGTGATGGGCTGGACCATCGTCCAGGGGATGCGCGGGCGTGGCGATGCGCTCGGCGGCGAGATGGAGCAGGAGCTCGAGCGTCATCCGCTGCCGCTCGGTCGTGCCCTGTGGCTGCTCGCGCTGGGGCTGGTGGTCCTGCTGGCCAGCTCGCGGCTGCTGGTGTGGGGGGCGGTCGAGATCGCCTACGGCTTCGGCGTCAGCGACCTGGTGATCGGGCTGACCATCGTCGCCATCGGCACCTCGCTGCCCGAGCTGGCCTCCTCGATCGCCGCGGTGCGCAAGGGTGAACACGATCTCGCGCTGGGCAACGTGATCGGCTCGAACCTGTTCAACACCCTTGCCGTGGTCGGTATCGCCGGGGCCATCCAGCCGATCGCAATCGCCCCCGAGGTGCTCTCGCGCGATATCCCGGTGATGGTGCTGCTGACCCTGTCGCTGTTCGTGTTCGGCTATGGCTGGCGCCGTCAGGGACGGATCAACCGGGTCGAGGGGGTGGTGCTGATCGGCAGCTATCTCGCCTATATAGGCTATCTGTTCGTCACGGTGAGCGGTGCCGGGTCAGCCTGAAATACCCCTTGGTTAGCGTCGTTTTGATCGCTGGCGTGCGCTTTTCGTGTATGTTGCGCCAGCATAATCCTGTGGTACCGACGAAACCGCGAGGAGGGCGATGTGCTGAGCAGAGTCCGCATCAGTGTGCAGCTGGCCGTTGGCGGCATGGCGGCGATCCTGGTCACGGTGGCGCTGATCCTGCCCAGCGTCTTCCACAACCTCGGCGCGCTCTCCGAGCGCGCCGAGCAGCGCCGGCTCCAGGACCTCTTCCTCACCCTGCGCTCGGCGCTCGATGAGGAGGCGACACGCGCCGTCTCGCTCGCCGCGGCGCTCTCCAACGTCCCGGATGTCCGCGCCGCCTTCGCCGCCGGCGATCGCGCGCGGCTGCGCGAACTCACCCTGCCGCTGTTCGAGCGGATGCACCGGCAATACGGTCTGGTGCAGTTCCAGTTCCATACCCCGCCGGCCACTTCCTTCCTGCGGCTGCACATGCCCGAGAAGTTCGGCGACGACCTGTCGGGGTTTCGCCACACCGTGCTCGCCGCCAACCGCACCCGCGCGCCGGTCAGCGGCCTGGAGGAGGGGCGCGCCGGGCTGGGGATCCGTGGCATCGTGCCGATGTTCGCGCCCGACGGGCGCCATCGCGGTTCGGTCGAGTTCGGACTCTCCTTCGGCGAGCCCTTCTTCGTCGACTTCACCGAGCGCTTCGGTGCCCGTGCCCAGCTCACGCTGCGGCGCGGCCAGGACTTCGAACCCTTCGCCGGGACCATCGAGGACGGCACCCGGCTGACCGCCGAGGAGATGCGCCAGGTCATCGCGGGTGAGCGCATCCAGCGCCAGATCCTCTATCGCGACACGCCGATGGCGCTGCTGGCGCAAGCGATCACCGACTATGCCGGCGAGCCCGTGGGGGTGGTCGAGCTGCTGCTCGATCGCAGCGACGACGTCGGCGCCTTCAATCGCGCCATCCGCGACGCCTTGCTCTTCAGTCTGCTGGCGCTCTGTGTCGGCGCCGTGCTGACCGGGTTGCTGAGTCGCGCCATCGCCCGGCCGATTCGCGCCGCCGCCACGCGCATGAACGACATCGCTCACGGCGACGGCGATCTCACCCAGCACCTCGAGGCACGCGGTCGCAACGAGCTGACCGAGCTGGCGGTGGCCTTCAACGCCTTCGTCGACCGTATCCACAACCTGGTCAGGGAGCTGGTCGGGGGTGGCGATCGGTTGAGCGAGGCGGCCGGTGGGCTGTCGGCGACCAGCGAGCAGATCCGCGCTCAGCTCGAGCGTCAGCAGTCGGGCACCGATCAGGTCGCCACCGCCATGACCGAGATGACCGCCACCGTCGCCGAGGTCGCGCGCAACGCCACGCGCGCGGCCGAGGCGACCCGTGACATGGAGCGCGAGGCCGGCGGTGGCGCGGCGGTGGTGCGCGAGACGATCGACGCCATCGAGTCCCTGGCCGCGGCGGTGGAGAACGCCGCGACGGTGATCGCGCGGCTCTCGGACGATGCCGAGTCGATCGGCCGGATCCTCGAGGTGATCGGCGGCATCGCCGAGCAGACCAACCTGCTCGCGCTCAATGCCGCGATCGAGGCGGCGCGCGCGGGCGAGCAGGGGCGCGGCTTCGCGGTGGTCGCCGACGAGGTGCGCAGCCTTGCCGGGCGCACCCAGTCGGCCACCCACGAGATCCAGGGCATGATCGAGATACTGCAGGGCGGCGCCCGTGAGGCGGTCACGGTGATGGCCGACGGTCGCACCAAGGCCGGTGAGAGCGTTGCCCAGGCCGGACGCGCCGGTGCATCGCTCGAGGCGATCACCGCCGAGGTGGCCACCGTCAACGACATGAACGGCCAGATCGCCAGCGCCGCCGAGCAGCAGCGCGCGGTGGCCGAGGAGATCGACCGCAACCTCTCCGGCATCAGCCACGAGGAGGAGGAGATCGCCGCCGTCTCGCGACGCATCGCCGAGGCCGCCGAGGCGCTCGCCGCGCTCGCCGCCGAGCAGCAGGAGCGCACCCGGCGGTTCAAGGTCTGAGCCTCAGCCGAGGACGCCGAGCAGGGCGCGGGTGACGCCGCTGAGGCTCTCGCCGGCGATCAGCCCGGCGGCCGCGGCGAGCAGGAAGCGCTCGGCCAGTCGTGGGCGGTAGCGGGCGAGGGCGTGCCCGACCAGACTGCCGAGACAGAGGGTGAGCGAGAGCGATGCCGGGATCACCATCGCCAGCCCCAGCGCTGGCGCGCTCGGTACCCGGCGCGGTCCGTGGCGGTGTTCGAGCAGGGTCAGCACGACCCCGCAGCCGGCGGCGAGGAGGAGTGCGGCGAGCGCGCTCGGCGGCAGCGCGGCGAGTCCCTGGTCGAGGGTCTCGGCCACCACCTTCCAGGTTGCTACCGCCGGGGCCGGCCACTGCTCGGTGATCAGCATGGTCGCCGGGTCCGGGATCAGGCGCAGATAGACCAGGCTGCCGACCACACTGCCCACGGCCACCCCCAGACACTGTGCGATCACCTGGTAGCCCGGGGTGGCGCCGATCGCGTGTCCGGCCTTGAAGTCGTTGAGCAGATCGGCGCTCTGACCGGCCGCGCCGCCGGCGACGTTGGCGCCGATCAGGTTGGCCGTCTGGTCGCCCGGCGCGGTGATGCCGCTGCCGAGCTGCGAGACCTTGCCGATGGCGCCGATCGGCGGGATGCCGGTCTCGCCGACCACGCGCGCCGCCACCATCGCCAGCACGAAGGCGATCGGCACCGCCAGCAGCGCGAGCAGCCAGTGGATGCCGAAGATCAGCGTCTGGGCGAGCACCACCAGGGCGCTGGCGAGCGCCAGTCCGAGTGCGCGGTGCAGTGTGGCCCCGTCGTCGTTTCGCCCGGTGCCGGTGCCCGCGGCATGGGCGGCGCGCAGTTGCAGCACCAGCCGGGTCAGGGTCGCGGCCACCAATAGAGCCACCCCGGGCCACAGCAGCCATTCGATCATGGTCCCGAACCAGCTCGCAGCCGGGTCGGTCGCGCCCGGCAGGATGAACCCCTGGTACAACCCCAGCGGGCCGAGCAGCGCCCAGGCGATGAGCGCGCCGAGCAACAGCGAGAGCCCGGCGCGGACCCCGATGATGGCGCCGAAGCCGGCGAGCATCAGCGAGGGGTCGAGGCTGAGGGTGAGGTTCTTGGCGCTGATCGCCGGGGCGCCGGCGAGTGCGCCGGCGGCGGGCAGCTCGACGCCGAGTCCCGGACGCGGCAGCGCCCAGCGACCGCTGTCGAGCCACTTGAGCGCGGCGGCCAGGGCGCCGGCGCCGAGCAGGACGCGCAGTCTCAGCCGTGCCTCGCGACCCTGGCGGAACATCTCCTGCAATGCCTCGGCGGTGGCGCGACCGGTGGGGAAGGGCAGCGGGGTACGCACGATCAGCCCGGCGCGCAGATACCAGGCGACCCAGATGCCGAGGAAGCTCACCGCGAACACCCAGGCGATCAGCTCGACGGCGGGCAGGTTGCCGCCGGAGAGCATCGCCAGGGCCGGGATCGGCGCGACCAGCCCGCCGGAGATGATGTTGGCCGCGGAGGACGCGGTGGTCTGGGTGATGTTGCCCTCGCCGATGGCCAGCGGCGCGCTCAGGCGCAGTCGCGCAAGCAGTGCCCAGAGTCCGCTGGCGATCAGCAGCGCCACGATCGAGATGTTGAACGACCAGCCGATCTTCAGTCCGGCGTAGACGTTGCACGGGGTGAGCAGGGCGCCGAGTAGCGCGCCGCCGAGGAGCGCCCGGGCGCTCAGCTGTCGATGCCTGTCCATGTCGCTCCCGATGATTGCGCACCCATCGTCCGGGTGCGGGTGACTGTGCCCCTGTCATGCGATCCGTGTCCCTCGCGCCGGATCGGGCAGGGTTCCTGTGTTAGGATGGTGAAATCCTTTGCAATGGTTTTGCCAGTCCGGGCGGCTGCTCGGATCCTCTGGTGGCGCGCTCACGCGCCCGGCGCCGGCGAAGCGCGTACGACGAATACCGTCACTTCTTTCGCCAACCCCTTTGGATAGCCGTGCCCATTCGGTTCAGCGTCCTCTTCTGACTATCCACAGAGGAGCTTTGTCATGTCCTACAACAATGCCCAGCCCAAGCGGGCGGTGGCGGTCGAGTCCGCCCGCCCGTTCCGTGTCCACACCCAGCGTGATCTCGACCGCATCGATGCGCTGCGTGGACTCTCCGAGGATCGCCGTTTCGCGATGAAGGTGGTCTCGACCGTGCTGCCGTTTCGCGTCAACGACTATGTGATCGATGAACTGATTGACTGGGACAATGTCCCCGATGATCCGATCTTCCAGCTGGTGTTCCCGCAGCAGGGGATGCTCAGCGAGCGTCATTTCAGCCGCATTGCCGATCTGCTGCGCGCCGAGGCCGCGCCCGCCGCGCTCGAGGCCGCGGTGCGCGAGATCCGCGCCGAGCTCAACCCGCATCCCGCCGGGCAGCTCGAGAGCAACCTGCCCAAGCTCGACGGCGAGCGCCCGCTCGAAGGGCTGCAGCACAAGTATCGCGAGACCGTGCTGTTCTTCCCCAGTCAGGGGCAGACCTGTCACGCCTATTGCAGCTTCTGCTTCCGCTGGGCGCAGTTCGTCGGCGACAAGTCGCTGCGCATCGCCTCGAACGAGGCCTCCGGGCTGCACGCCTATCTGCGCCAGCACCCGCAGGTCACCGATCTGTTGATCACCGGCGGTGATCCGATGGTGATGAAGGCGCGCCATCTCGAGGCCTATCTCGAGCCGCTGCTGCGTCCCGAGTTCGATCACGTCCAGAGTATCCGCATCGGCACCAAGGCGTTGACCTTCTGGCCCCAGCGTTTCGTCGGCGACGCCGACAGCGACCAGCTGATGGCGTTGCTCGAGCGGCTGGTGGCCAACGGCAAGCACGTCGCGCTGATGGCCCACACCAACCACTGGCGCGAGCTCGAGACCGCGACCGCCCGCGAGGCGATCGCGCGGCTGCGCGCCACCGGCGCCGAGATCCGCAGCCAGGGGCCGTTGCTCGCCCACATCAACGACGACCCCGAGGTGTGGACGCGGATGTGGCGCACCCAGGTGCGCCTCGGCATCATCCCCTACTACATGTTCGTGCAGCGCGATACCGGCGCCCAGCACTACTTCGAGGTGCCGCTGGTGCGTGCCTGGGAGATCTATCGCGAGGCGATCCAGGGGGTCTCGGGGCTGGCTCGCACCGCGCGCGGTCCGAGCATGAGTGCGGGGCCGGGCAAGATCGAGATCCAGGGCGTGACCGAGGTCGCCGGCGAGCGGGTGTTCGTGCTGCGCTTCCTCCAGGGACGCAACCCCGACTGGGTCAACCGCCCCTTCTTCGCCCGCTTCGACCCCAAGGCGACCTGGCTCGACGATCTGGTGCCGGCCTTCGGCGAGGATCGCTTCTTCTTCACCGACGAGTATCTCACCCGCTGGCCGAGCGCCCAGGCGGCGCGGATCGAGTCGGTCCGCGCGCCCGAGTCTGCGCTGCCCGAGGTCTCCGGACTCTGACCCTCCCCCCGCGGCGCCCGCTCTCTGCGAGCGGCGTCGGCGGTATCGTTCTCGGCTTGACCCCGGTCAGTCAGTCTGTCCCGTGGCGGGGGCGGGCGTTGACTTGCTCCTTCCGATCGGACTTAATCGGCGCCCTCGATTCCGCGGTGGCCCCTGGACCCAGTTCCCGGGGCTGAAACGGGAAGACCGGTGCGCCGATCGTCCGCGATCGGTCAGTCCGGCGCTGCCCCCGCAACGGTAGACGAATCAGGGCGCGACCTGATGCCACTGTGTCGATCACGGGAAGGCGTCGCGTCCGGGGCCATGCCGGCCCGCTCGTGAGCCCGGAGACCGGCCTCGGAATCAGGATCCGCAGTGCCCGCAAAGCGAGGCCGGGCGGGTCCGTCAAGCCGGGGCTGCGTGGGTAGACCGGGTGGCGATCGCGGCTCCTCGCGCATCCAGCGCGTGGCCGGTGACGCCTGCCCGCCGAGCATCCAGCCCCTCTCTGTTGTCGACCCCTGCGGGTGTGCGGGGTCCTGTGAGGAGCATGTGATGAAGAGTCCCTTGATGCTGGCGGCGCTGGCCGCGCCCTTGAGCGCCCAGGTCCTGGCCCAGACCGATTCCCAGGTGTTGGAGCCGACGGTGGTCACTGCCACGCGTACCGCCGAGCCGGCGGGCGAGACCCTGGCCACGGTGAGCGTGATCGATCGCGCCGAGATCGAGCGGCGTCAGGCCCGCTCGGTGCCCGATCTGCTGCGCACCCTGCCCGGCGTGAGCATCGCCCAGAACGGCGGTCCCGGCCAGTCGGCCTCGGTGATGCTGCGCGGCACCAATTCCGATCACGTGCTGGTGCTGATCGACGGGGTGCGTGTCGGCTCGGCCACCCTGGGCACGACCTCGCTGCAGGACCTGCCGGTCGATCAGATCGAGCGCATCGAGGTGGTGCGCGGGCCGCGTTCGAGCCTCTACGGCTCCGAGGCCATCGGCGGTGTCATCCAGGTCTTCACCCGTCGCGGCGGCGGCGCGCTCACCCCGCGCTTCAGCGTCGGTGTCGGCGAGCTGGGCACCGCCAGCGTCTCCGGCGGGCTCTCCGGCGGCGGCGAGCACGCCTGGTTCAACCTCGGCGCCAACTTCGAGCAGACCGACGGCATCAACGCCTGCGCCGGTCGCCCCTTCCCCTATGCCGGTTGCGGCGTCGATCAGCCCGATCGCGACGGCTACAGCAGTCACGGCGTCAGCGCCCGCGCCGGTTATGCCTTCAACGAGCGCGCCGAGGTCGAATTCCACCTGCTCAGCGCCGAGAGTGCCAACGACTTCGACGGCTCGGCCTTCTCCGGCAACAAGGCCCGCTCCTCGCAGCAGGTCTTCGGCGCCAACGCCTCCCTGCGCCCGCTCGATGCCTGGACCCTGACGCTCACCGCCGGGCGCAGCTGGGACGATTACCGGGTGTTCTACGACGATGCCGCCGCGGCGGTCTTCGATCAGTTCGTCGACCGCTTCCAGACCGAGCGCGACAGCCTCTCGCTGCAGAGTGATGTCACCATCGCCGCCGGGCAGCTGGTGAGCCTCGGGATCGACTATGTCGACGATCGGGTCAGCGGGACCGTCGACTATGCCGAGGACGCGCGCGACAACCTCGGCGTGTTCGGTCAGTACCAGGGCAGCTTCGGCGCCTTCGATCTCAAGCTCAGCCTGCGTCAGGACGACAACCAGCAGTTCGGCAGCCACACCACCGGCAGCGCCGCGCTCGGTTATCTGTTCGCCAACGACATCCAGGTCGCGCTCTCCTACGGCACCGGCTTCAAGGCGCCGACCTTCAACGAGCTCTACTACCCGGGCTTCGGCAACACCGCGCTCGATCCCGAGGAGTCCGAGAGCATCGAGCTGATGGCCAACGGCCCGCTGCCGCTGCCCGGGCGGATGCGCGGCGACTGGCAGCTGAGCCTCTACCAGACCGAGATCGACGACCTGATCGCCTATGACTCGGCCATCTTCGCCCCGGCCAACGTCGACTCGGCGCGGATCCGCGGCCTCGAGGCCGCGGCCGATCTCCGCTGGGACGACTGGACGCTGGCCGGCAACCTCACCCTGCTCGATCCCGAGAACCGCTCCGATGGCGCCAACGACGGCAATCTGCTGCCGCGTCGCGCCGAGCAGAGCCTGCAGCTCGATCTCGATCGCACGCTCGGACGCTGGCGCGCCGGTGCGACCCTGCAACTGGTCGGCGAGCGCTACGACGACCTCGCCAACCAGGTCGATCTCGACGCCTATGCGCTGCTCGATCTGCGTCTCGAATACGCCTTCAACCCGGCGCTGCGCCTCCAGGGACGGCTCGCCAACGCCCTCGACGAGACCTATGAAACGGCCTATCTGTACAATCAGCCCGGTCGCGCGTTCTACCTGACCCTGCGCTACCAGCCCTGACCCCGGACGTCGCTCCGCCCCGCGTCGGGGCGGGGCCGCCCGGCGAGCAAGGCCGTCGTGTCCTCGATCCCTTCCCGCCGCCCCGTGCGGCATTCGACCCGTCGCGCCGGTAGTGCGCGACGCTCATCGCTCCCATCCATGAGGTGCGCCCATGACCCCGACCCTCGACTGGCTCGCCGAGCCCTGTCCCCCGATCGATCAGACCGCCGTGCAGCATGCGCTCGCGCGTCAGGACCAGCTCACCAAGCCACCGGGCTCGCTCGGTCGGCTCGAGGAGCTGGCGGTGCGTCTGGCCGGCCTGCAACGCACCGCCACCCCGGAGGTCGATCCGGTGCGGGTGCTGTTGTTCGCCGCCGACCACGGGGTTGCCGCCGAGGGTGTGTCGCGCTATCCCCAGGATGTCACCAAGCAGATGGTCCGCAACATCGCCAATGGTGGGGCGGGGGTCGCGGTGATGGCCAAGGCGGTCGGCGCTAGGCTCGATATCATCGAGCTGGGCCTGGCCACCGGCTCGGAGGTCGTCGAGGGCGTGCGCTCCGAACCCCTCGGGCCGGGGAGCGGCAACATCGCCCGCGAGCCGGCGATGACCCCCGAGCAGCTTGCGCGGGCGCTCGACATCGGGCGCGACGCGGTCGATCGCGCCGTCGCCGAGGGCGTGCGGCTGATCATCGGTGGCGAGCTCGGTATCGCCAACACCACCGCCGCCGCCGCGCTGGGCTGCGCGCTGCTCGATCGCGCCGCCTCCGAGGTGGTGGGACCGGGGACCGGGCTGGACAGCGCCGGGGTCAACCGCAAGGCCGAGGTGGTGGCGCGTGCGCTGGAGCTGCACGCCAGCGAACCGCGCGACCCGCTGGAGATGCTGCGCCGGCTCGGCGGTTTCGAGATCGCCGCGCTCGCCGGCGCCTATCTGCGTGCCGCCCAGCGTGGCGTGGTGATGCTGATCGACGGCTTCATCGTCTCCTCGGCGGCGCTCGCCGCGGTGCGTCTGCAGCCTGCGGCGCGCGACTGGATGCTGTTCTCGCATCGCTCGGCCGAGCCCGGTCATCGGCTGATGATGGAGGCGCTGGAGGCCAACCCGCTGCTCGATCTCGGCTTCCGTCTCGGCGAGGCGACCGGCGCCTGCGCCGCGGTGCCGCTGCTGCGTCTGGCCTGTGCGGTGCATCGCGACATGGCGACTTTTGACGAGGCCGGAGTGAGCAACGCGTGCTGAGCCTGCGCGGCCGGCTGATCGACCTGCTGCGTCACGGCGAGGTCGAGGGCGGGAGCCGCCTGCGCGGCAGTTGCGATGATCCGCTGAGCGCGCGCGGCTGGTCGCAGCTGCGCGCGGCCACCGCCGGGCTCGACGAGCCGCGGCTGGTGGTCAGCTCGCCATTGCAGCGCTGCGCGGCCTTCGCCCGCGAGCTGGCCGCACAGCGCGGGCTCGAGCTGGTGCTCGAACCCGCGCTGGCAGAGCGTCACTTCGGCGATTGGGAGGGGTGCTCGGCCAGCGAGCTCCCCGAGGATGAACTCTGGCGGCTGTGGGATGATCCGCTCGGCTTCACCCCGCCGGGGGGCGAGCCGATGTCTGACTTCCTCGCCCGGACCCGCGCGGCCTGGCGCGCGCTGCTCGAGGGCGGCGGGCCGGACGCGCTGGTGGTGACCCACGGCGGGGTGATTCGCGCGATCCTCGCCGAGGTGCTGGAGATGCCGCCGCGAGCGATGATCCTGCTCGAGGTCGCCCATGCCGGGCGCAGTCGCGTCCGTGTCCCACCCTCACCGGGCCGCCCCAGCCTGGTGACCCATCGAGGTCCCTGATGTCCCATCTCGTTCCCTTCTATGCCGCCGGGCGGCTGTTGACCCGGCTGCCCTTTCCCGACCCCGGCGTGGTCGACCCCGTCGACCAGGGCCGCTCGGTGGCCTGGTACCCGGTTGTCGGGCTGGTGCTCGGCGCGCTGCTCGCGCTCGCCGCGCTCGCCGCGCAGCACACCGACCCGCTGCTCGGTGCGGCACTGCTGCTCGCCTTCTGGACCTGGTCGACCGGCGGGCTGCACTGCGACGGCCTGGCCGATAGCGCCGACGCCTGGATCGGCGGACTCGGCGACCGCGCCCGCACCCTGGAGATCATGAAGGACCCGCGCAGCGGGCCGATGGCGGTGGCGGTGCTGGGGCTGGCGCTGCTGCTCAAGTGGAGCGCGCTGCAGCTGCTCCTCGATGTCGAGGCGGCCTGGCTGCTGCTCTGGGTGCCGCTGCTCGCGCGCGCGGTGCTGCCGCCGCTGATGCTCACCACCGCCTATGCGCGCGCGCAGGGCATCGTCAGCGATCAGGTCGCCCATCTCGGGCGCACCTGGGCGTGGACGGCGAGCGGCGCGGCCTTCCTCGGCTGTGTGCTGGTACTCGGTGGGCTGGGGCTGGTGCTGGCCGGGTGTGCCCTGGCGGTGTTGTGGCTGGCGCGTCGCGCCATGCGCGCCCGGCTCGGCGGCTTCACCGGCGACACCGCCGGCGCCCTGGTCGAGCTGACCGAGATCGCCCTGGTGGTGCTCGCGGCGCTGCTGCTCGGCGGCTGAGCGGCGCCGCGGCTCTCAGCGCACCAGCTGGTGCGGGTCTGCGGCGCAGGCCTCGCGGCACGCGCGATGGCGATTGGTGCAGTAACCGTAAAGGTTCTCGGCGCACGACCACCAGGGATAGCCGCAGTCGAGTTCATCGTTGAATGTGCCGACCTCGCTGAGACACCAGCGATAGTCGCGGAAGGCCTCGGTATGGTCGGCCTCGCAGTCGCGGTAGTCGGCGCGCGCGCTCGCGCGACAGTGCTCGCGCGCGCTGTCGCACTGGCCGATGCAGGCGGCGATGGCGAGCTGACGGGGCAGGGGCTGGTCCTTCAGCAGCGGGTCGCTGCAGGCGCCGAGCAGGCTCAGCGCCAGGGCCAGCACGACACCACGTCGCGATCGACGAAAGGGATGCGGTGACGATTGGCGCAGTCTCATCGGGAGGCTCCGGGGATGTGACGGTCGCGCCTCGACCCTGGCGCGGTTGCGGTCACTGTAGCGGCAATCGCGCCCCGGCGCATCCGCATGACATACAATGGGCGCTCGGGAGCCGCGCCTGACCGCGGCCGGTCGAGGGTCGAGGCGGGCGCGGGCCGCGCCGCCGTCGCCGAGGGAGAACGTCATGTCCAGAATCGTCGTGCCCGTCGTGTTGCTCGGTCTGCTTGCGGGGTGTGCGCTGATCCCGCCGCAGCGTCTCGGTGGCATCGCTGTCGAGGTGCCGCCGGAGGAGTACGGCAGGCGGCTGTGCGAGCACCTCGAGATCGAGGTCTACGCCACCTGCGTCAGTCAGGTGATCGACAATCTCGAACGTCCCCGTCCCGAGGTGCCCTCGCCGGGTCGCTCGACCTCGGGGCCGGTGGTGGCGGTGGTCGATGGCGAGGTGTTCAGCGGTGACTACCGTTCGACCCTGTTCACCGGCGAGCTGAATCTGACCAGCCCGAAGACCCGTTGTCGCGGTGGTTACAGCGCCTTCTCCGGTGATCCGGCCGCGATCTACGAGCTGTACTGCGAGGACGGGCGCAGCGGCTGGGCGGATCTGGTGCGCGATCTCAGCGGTCGCAACGGTATCGGCCGGCTCGCCTTCAGCGACGGCGCCGCCGGCCAGCTGGTGTTCGGCCACGCCCCGCTGGGCAGCGCCGAGCCCTATCCCTATCTGCCCTGATCGGGGCCGCGCAGACGCTCGGTCAGGCGCAGCATCTCGCGCTGCATCTCCAGGTTCTCGAACGGGCGCAGCGCCGGGAGCTGGCGCTCCATCAGCGCCTCGAGCAGGCGCTGGCTGGCGCGCACCAGCCCCACCAACTCGCCCGAGAGGCTGACTGTCTGATAGGTGTTCCAGGCGGTGGCGATGTCGCCGGCGAGCTGCGCGCGCGCGGCGCGGATCTGACGCGCCTGGTCCTCGAGATAGCTCCGATAGACCGCCGCCGCCTCGCCGGTGACGCGCTGTGCCTCGAGGTTGGCCTCGAGCAGCGCGGTGCGCTCGGGGTTCTGCGCCTTGAGCGTGCGGGTCTCGGCGGCGAGCGTGCGGGCGCGCTCGGCGATGGCGTCGATGCGCGGCAGGTAGTCGTCCTCGATCTGGCGCTCGATACGGCGGTGGAGGTGCTCCAGGGTCTGCAGCAGCACCACGTAGAGTCCGTAGTAGCGACGCGCGCTCTCCAGATCCTCGCCGCTCTCGGCGACCAGCTGTTCGAGCTGTTCGGTGAGGGTGCGGACGTTGTCGAAGAGGATGCCGAGCTCGACGACGTTGTCGCCGACCACGGTCGAGAGCAGGAAGCGCACCTGTTCGTCGTCGATGTGCAGCCCCATGGCACGCAGCTCGGCGGCGAAGCCACGCTCGATCGCGGCGATCTCGGCCTCGATCGCGGTGATCTCGCGCTGGTCGCGGGCGATCGCCTCGGCGTGGTCGGCGCGGGTCTTGAGCAGGGTCGACTGCTCGGGGGCGGTGAGCTGCTGCTGTCTGGACTCGGCGATCTGGGCGCGCAGCTCGACGATGCGGGCGTTGAGCTCGCGGATGCGCGCGCGCTGGGCGAGCGCCGGCGAGACCGAGAGCAGCGCGACGGCACGATCGAGCAGGGCGTCGATCTCGGTCTGGTTGGAGTCGCGGTCGGGACCGAACCAGGCGCGCTCGGGCAGCGTCGCCTGGCGCTCGGTGAGGGTCAGCGCCTCCTCCAGCTCGGGGCGCGCCCGCTCCCAGGCACGACCGAGATCGTCGTCATCATCGCCGAGCAGTCGTCGGGCGTCGGCCGCCGCCTGGTCGGCGAGTTCGCGCGAGCGCTGCCACCACGCGGCGGCGGTCGTCTGGGCACGCTCCCAGGCATCGGTCTCCGCCTCCTGCGCCAGGCTCGGCGCGGGCAGGGCGAGTGCGAACAGCAGTGGGGTCAGCAAGATCGGGCGCATGGCGGTCGGAGTCGGGCGGTTGCGGAACTCGCCCCACTCTAGCAGCGCCGCGCGCGCTTGCCGAGGCCAGCTATCAGCCGCCAGCCGCCAGCCTCCAGGGCTGATAGCTGATAGCTGTCGGCTGGTAGCTGGTAGCTGGCTCCCGGTTTGTCTTCCGTGGCGCACTTTGTTAATCTCTCGTGCTCTTGTCGTCATCGTCTGATGGCTGCAAGAGCGTTATGGTGGCCCGTGTCGGTCCCCTCGCAACGTGAGATCGTGAACCCGGTCAGGCCCGGAAGGGAGCAGCCGCAGCGGTTGAAGCGTGTGCCGGGGTGTGGCTGGCGCGGGTTGCCGCCCCAGATTCCGCGCTGACGCCGGCCTCGGGCCGCGACGCCAGACGCCACCCTTAGGAAGCTCCCCGCGCTCGCCAGCGTGCGCGCCCTGCAACAGAGTTTCGACCGATTCGAGTCGCGCATGTCCTACCAGGTGCTCGCCCGTAAGTGGCGCCCCAAGTCGTTCGACGAGATGGTCGGCCAGCAGCATGTGGTGAGGGCGCTCGCCAATGCGCTCGATCGCGGCCAGCTGCATCACGCCTATCTGTTCACCGGTACCCGCGGGGTTGGCAAGACCACCCTGGCGCGCATCCTCGCCAAGTCGCTCAATTGCGAGCAGGGCGTGAGCGCCCACCCCTGTGGTCGGTGCGCGACCTGTCGCGAGGTCGATGCCGGGCGCTTCGTCGATCTGATCGAGGTCGACGCGGCCTCGCGCACCAAGGTCGACCAGACCCGTGAGCTGCTCGACAACGTCCCCTATGCGCCGGCGCACGGTCGCTGCAAGGTGTATCTCATCGACGAGGTGCACATGTTCTCGGCGCACAGCTTCAACGCCCTGTTGAAGACGCTCGAGGAGCCGCCGCCGCACGTCAAGTTCCTGCTCGCCACCACCGATCCGCAGCGTCTGCCGGTGACCGTGCTCTCGCGCTGCCTGCAGTTCAACCTGCGCCGCCTGCTGCCCGATGAGATCGGCGCGCACCTGCGTCATGTGCTCGAGACCGAGGGGCTGGGATTCGAGACGCCGGCGCTGGCCCAGCTCGCGCGCGCCGCCGACGGCAGCATGCGCGATGCGCTGAGCCTGCTCGATCAGGCGATCGCCTTCGGCGGCGGTCGGCTGGTCGAGTCCGAGGTGCGCGCCATGCTCGGCACCCTCGATGGCGAGGTGGTGCTGGCGCTGGTCGAGGCGCTGGCCGGTGGCGACGGCGCCGCGCTGCTCGCCGAGGTCGAGCGCGTCGCCGCGCTCACCCCCGATTACGCCGAGCTGCTGCGCGAACTGATCGCGTTGCTGCATCGTCTGGCGCTGGTCCAGCAGGTGCCGCAGCTGCTCGCCGCCGACGATCCCGATGGGGATCGTCTCCGCGCCCTGGCCGCGCGCCTCTCGCCCGAGGACGTGCAGCTCTACTACCAGGTCGCGCTGACCGGGCAGGGCGATCTCGCCCTCGCCCCGGACCCGCGCGCCGGACTCGAGATGGTGCTGCTGCGCGCGCTCGCCTTCCGCCCCGCCTCGCCCGCCGGGCAGCCCGG
>NZ_RHFI01000038.1:0-16466 GCF_003718685.1 Marichromatium sp. AB31
TTCAGCCGGTTGAATCCATTTTTGGTCACATGGTTGGAGTGACACTGCGGACATGTCAGATACATCTTCTTCATCCTTAAAGCAAGAGATTCTGATCTTATCGAAACCTATCGGTCAGGGCACTACCATAAAATGAAACATTTCAACTAAGTGTGGTTTTTATTTATGAAAAAGATTGAATATCTTTCTCTTGTTTTGTTAATTCCTTCGGTGGTTCTTGCGAGCGGCAAAATTGATGTGCCTTATGGCGGAACAGGGTCGTATGTTCTTGCCCTTTTGTCTATTTATATACTTCTTTTTACTAGTCGCTTGGAGATCGAGAAATTATGTAAGGTTTCTGAGGGTTTGTCTGGTAAAGTAGACGATCTTTCCGGGAAAATAGAAAGCTTAGGGCTGGTTGAATATGTCGGCGTTGCGAATGAGGCGGCAATGCTTGTTTTTGAAGATATTAAAGGTGCAACAAAGGTAAGGAATACTTATCTTGTGCAGGGTGAGCCTTATCATAATGGTGTGGGATGCGATGTAAAGAATAAGATTGTGAGTTTTTTAAAAGATCAAAAAAACGTCACATGGGAGGAGACGGTCTCTGAGTCCGGGGTTTCGAGGGTAAAAGATATTGTTTCTGATTTTGATGATAATATTCCTAGCAATTTTAAAGTAAAAAAAGTTTTGAGTGGCGGTTTTGACTTTCCTGTTTGTAATTTTATAATTGCTGACCATAGATCTCAAAGTGGTCGTAAGTCTGTTGTTTATTTTGGTTGGGGGTATTTTAGAAATGATTTTAATCAAGGCGTTTTCAGGTCTACAAGTAAAGAGTTGATTGATTTTTTTGGAGGGTACAACTCTGCTTTGAGAGCTGCTGATATTTCCTCTGATATTTCCCTTGAAGACTTGCGTTCTGCGGAAAATTCCGCAGATTAAAGTGGGTCGTGAATTTTTAAGTCGAAATTGAGGTTACGTTTGATTTTAACTTAAAAGAAAATAGATGCGGCATCAAATAGAGATTGACGGCGTTGTAGGGTAAGCCAGCGATTTTATCAGTCTCAGGAAACAGATCCAGAACGGCTTAATCGAGCGTGTCAATGACAGCTTCCGCCGCGAGGTCATTGATGCCTGGCTCTTCAATGCCATCGAGGATGTTCGCCAACAGGCAGACGACTGGCTCGACGAATACAACCTGCGCCGACCGCACGAGTCGCTCGGCGATCTTTCACCAATCGAGTTTCTTAACCGCCGCGGACATGCCGCAGTGTCCATTTATGGATGGACCTAAAAAAGGGGGGTGACAAAGGCGCGCGCGGCTGAATTTTGCAGTTAGTCGCTGAGAACACGACATGGATATCTTGGAACAGATTGACAAGCAAATAGATACCCACGTTCGCTTCATGGACTCGATGGAGCAGATTCGTTGGCGGTTCACCTCCGCGTTCGGGATCACCGCGCTCGTCGGGTTGCTTGTCGTCAGTGGAAAGATGGCAGACGGGAGGCTAGATGCCGTGGAAACAGTTGCGGCATATGCAATAATTGTAGCTGTGGCTTTAGGAGGGTTTATTACGCAAATCAGAATAATTGGCTTGTTCTGGAGTGAGTGGCATAAAATTAGGGTGTTACAGAATGAGAAGTTAAAGATTCTTGGAGAAAGAAGCGTCAAGGTGAGTCGCAAGACAAGAGAGGCTTGGAGTCTTCCTCATATTGTTCCACCAGAACGATCAAATAAACTTTATCTCACCGTTCATGAAGCCAATTGCTTTCTGTTTTCGCTTCTTCTCTCGGTGGCTGTAGGATTGTCAATATACGCGGAATTTGAAAATAAATCTTTGGCGTTTGTTGTCATGATTGCTGGCACGACAGGGCTCACATACGCAGGGCATAAGATCGGCGGATACTATTATAGAATGATTGTAAAGCACGGCTAAAAACCGCCAGGTCCAAGCCTTTGCTGCGACGGCATCGAGCGTTTCAACGGCAGCTGTCGCCGTGAGCTTATCAATGTCTGGCTCCTTCAAAGCCTAAAGGAGTTCGCTAATAGGCCGAAGAACGGCTCGAAAAATAAAACCTGAGTCGACCGCACGAGTCGCTCGGCGATCTTTCACCAATCGAGTTTCTTAACCGCCGCAGACATGCCGCAGTGTCTATTTATGGATGGACCTAAAAATGGGGAATTGAAAGAGGGGCTCAATCCATCACCGCCACCGCCTTGACCTGCGCATGCACCTGCTGGCCGGGATGGAGGCGGAGGCGTTCCCAGGAGTGGCGGGTGATGCGCGCGAGCAGGCGGCTCTCGGGGGTGTCGCCGACGGCGAGGCCGACGAGGACCTGGGACGCGCTGAGCGGGTGCATCTCGACGATGTGCGCGGGCAGGACGTTGAGGATGCTGGAGGTGCCGGGATCGTCGAGGGCGATGCTGACGTCGCGGGCGTGGATGCGTACGCGCACGGTCTCGTCCACCGCGCGGTCGAGCCGTTCGAGCATCAGCGAGGCGCCGGGGATGGCGACGCGGGTGAGGCCGTAGCGCGCATCATGGGCGCGCACCCGCCCGCTGAGCAGGGCGCTGGCGGTCTCCTCGCGCGCCAGCGGCAGGTCGAGACGGGTGAGCATCTGCTGCGCCGGACCGGCGGCGCGCAGCCGTCCGGCCTCGATCAGCAGGATGTGATCGGCCAGCCGCGCGACCTCGTCGGGGTCGTGGCTGACGTAGAGCACGGGGATCTGCAGGTGATCGTGGAGACGTTCGAGATAGGGCAGGATGTCGCGCTTGCTGGTGTGGTCGAGCGCGGCCAGCGGCTCGTCCATCAGCAATAGCCGGGGGCTGGTGAGCAGGGCGCGGGCGATCGCCACGCGTTGACGCTCGCCGCCGGAGAGCCCCGCCGGGTCGCGCCCGAGCAGCGGGGCGATGCCGAGCAGCTCGACTACCTCGTCGAGGTCGACGCGCCGCTCGCGCGCCGGGATGCGGCGGCGTCCGTAGTCGAGGTTGGCGCGCACCGAGCGGTGCGGGAACAGGCTCGGCTCCTGGAAGACGTAGCCGATCGGGCGGCGATGGGTGGGCAGGAAGCGCTCGCTGGCGTCGTCCTGCCAGCAGGCCTCGGCGAGTCGGCAGTGACCGGCGGCGCGCTCCAGCCCGGCGACGCAGCGCAGCACCGTGGTCTTGCCGCAGCCGGAGCGCCCGAACAGGGCGCTGACGCCGCGCGCCGGGACGCGACAGGCAAGATCGAGGCTGAAGTCGCCGCGATCGAGACGGAAGGCGAGGTCGAGCACGTCAGCCATGACCGATCCGCCGCATGCGTTGGCCGAGCAGGTTCATCGTCAGCACCACCAGGAAGGAGAACAGCACCATGCCGCCGGCGAGCCAGTGCGCCTGGGCCCACTCCAGCGACTCGACGTGGTCGTAGATCGCCACCGAGAGCACCTTGGTCTCGCCGGGGATGTTGCCGCCGATCATCAGGATCACCCCGAACTCGCCGACGGTGTGGGCGAAGGCGAGCACCGCGCCGGTGAGCAGCCCGGGCAGCGCCAGCGGCAGGGCGACGTCGAAAAAGCGCGCCAGCGGCGAGGCGCGCAGGGTGGCGGCGACCTCCAGCGGGCGCCGGCCGATCGCCTCGAAGGCATTGTGTACCGGCTGCACCATGAAGGGCAGCGAGTAGAGCACCGAGCCGACCACCAGCCCGGCGAAGGTGAAGGGCAGGGTGCCGAGCCCGAGCCGCTCGGTGAGCGTGCCGATCGGGCCGTGCGGGCCGAGCAGCAGCAACAGATAGAAGCCGAGCACCGTCGGCGGCAGCACCAGCGGCAGCGCCACCAGGGTAGCGACGATCTGCTTGAAGCGTGAGCGCGTCTGCGACAGCCACCAGGCCAGCGGCGTGCCCACCACCAGCAGCACGGCGGTGGTGAGGGTGGCGAGCTTGAGGGTCAGCCAGACCGGGGTGAGATCGAGTGACACGGCGGTGCTCCGGGCGGGGATGGGGCGGAGGCGGTGAGGCCCGGCGCTTGCCGGGCCTCGTCACGCTCAGTCGGTGGCGTAGCCGTAGCGGGTGATCACCGCGCGCGCCGCCTCACCCTGGAGGTAGTCGAGCAGCGCCTGGGCGGCGGGGTTGGCCTCGGCGCCCTCGAGCAGCACCGCGTCCTGACGGATCGGGCTGTAGTGCGACTGCTCCACCTCCCAGCGCGAGCCGCTGGGGTCGAGGGCGATCTGCGCCAGGGCGACGAAGCCGAGTTCGGCGTTGCCGGTGGCGACGAACTGGTAGGTCTGGGCGATGTTGTCGCCGCGCACCAGCTTGGGCGCGAGGGTCTCGGCCAGCCCCAGCGACTCCAGCACCTCCATCGCCGCGGCGCCATAGGGCGCGGTCTTGGGGTTGGCGATCGCCAGGCGGTCGAACGCGCCCGATTCGAGCAGTGCCGCGCCGTCCGTGATCAGCGCGGGGTCGGCGCTCCACAGCGCCAGCTCGCCGATGGCGTAGGTGAAGGGTGCGTTGGCGCGGCCCTCCTCGACGAGCAGCGCCGGGCGGCGCTGGTCGGCGGCGAGGAAGACGTCGAAGGGCGCGCCGTTGACGATCTGGGTATAGAGCTTGCCGGTCGAGCCGTAGCTGATCCGGGTGCTGTGTCCGGTGGCTTGCTCGAATGCGGTGGCGATCTCCTTCATCGCCGCGGTGAAGTTGGCCGCGACCGCGACCCGGACCTCCTCGGCCTGGACCAGGGTGGTGGAGCCGAGCAGCAGCACGGCGGCGGTGAGTGAGCGCAATGGGGTCGACATCCTTCGATACTCCTTGTCGCTGACGGGGATGGGTGGCGTGGTGGCTCAGTCGCTGACCGCGAGGATGATGTGCGGGGCCTTGATCAGCGCGCAGGCGCGCTTGCCCTCGGCCAGTTCGAGTTGATGCGCGCTCTCGGCGGTGATCATCGCGGTGACGCGTGCGCCGCCGTCGAGCGCGAGCACCACCTCGGTGTTCACCGGCCCCTCGATCATCCGCTCGACGGTGCCGCACAGACGGTTGCGCGCCGAGGTGCGCAGCCCGCCGTCCTCGGTGGTGATGAGCACGAAGGAGGCCTTGACCAGGGCGTAGGCCTCGCGCCCGGGTTCGAGGCCGAGCGCCTCGACGCTCTCGTTGGTGACGATCGCCACCAGCGGCGTGCCCTTGAGGTCGAGCACCACCTCGGCGTTGACCGCCCCGCGACGCACCGCGGTGACCACGCCGTGCAGATGATTCCTTGCGCTGACCTTCATGTTGATGACTCCTAACAGACGATGGAAATGGTCGAAGTCGCGCACGCCCTCGCCGAGTCGTTCGAGAAAGCGCCGGTGCTCGCGCTCGGCGGTCTCGAACACCGTGATCAGCCGTCGCCCCTCGGCGGTGAGCTCGGTGCCGCCGCCGTGGCGTCCGCCGGTGCGACGTTGCACCAGGGGCGCGGCCGAGAGGTTGTTCATCGCATCGACCGCGTCCCAGGCCTGTTTGTAGGAGATGCCCAGGGCGCGCGCCGCCTGCGAGATCGAGCCGGTCTCGTCGATGCGGCGCAGCAGTGCGATGCGCTCGTGCCCGGCGAAGCGGCTGGTGTCGAGATCGAGCCGTAGGGCGCCCGAGGTCTTGAGTCGGGCGTGGGTCTCTGCGGCATGGGGCATGATCGCGGCCTCTGTTGACTCGGTGACAAGGGTTATATCGAGGGCGATATAACGACGGGCCTAGCCAAGCAATACCGATGCCAAAAAAGAAGTCCCCGTGATCCGGATGCTTAGGAAGCGACGGGTGGCGAACGGCGGGTGGCGGTGCACCGCATCGAGGCATCTTCGGTCGCCCCTGCACCAGGATGGGAGGTCCCCCCGACCCCGTGCTCGGCGAGGAAGTCGATCAGGGCACCGACATGACGCTCGATGTGCTCGACCGAATCATGCCCGGCGCCGGGCACCTCGTACAGCCGCGCCCGACCGGTGGGGGCACGTTCGAGGATGCGTCGGGCGTCGCGCGGCGACACGCTGGTGTCGGCGGTGCCGTGGACCAGCAGCAGCGGACAGCCGATGCGCGCGGCGGTGTGCAGCGGGGCGATCTCGGCGAAGCGGTGGCCGATGCGCCACTCGACGTGCCGGGTGGCCAGCCGCGCCAGCCAGCGCGGCAGGCGCAGCGTGCGCAGATAGCCCTCGGTGACCTCGGCCGGGTCGGCGAAGGCGGCGATGCTGATCACCGCGTCGGGCAGCGGGTTGTCGGCGGCGTAGAACAGGGTCGCGCCGGCCCCCACCGAGTGCCCGAGCAGGGCGAGACGGCGACAGCGCGTGGGATGGACGCGGCGCAACCAGTCGACCGCCGCCTCCAGGTCCTCGGCGAAGCGCGGCAGCGAGGAGAAGGTGTCGCCATCGCTGTTGCCGTGGCTGCGCGCGTCGAACAACAGCACGTTGAGCCCGGCGCGGCGGAAGGGCGCGGCCAGCGGCAGCATCAACTCGGCGCTGCTGCCCCAGCCGTGGAGCACCACCAGGGTCGCCTCGGCGTCGGGCGCGGGCAGCAGCCAGGCGAACAGCCGGCGACCGCGCCGGGTGGGGATGACGCAGGTCTCGAAGTCGAGCCCGAGCGCCGCCGGGTCGTGGCGGGCGCGTCGACGCGGGGCGCGGAAACCGAGCTGCACGGCGAGCGCGAGCAGGCCGAGCAGGGTCGCGGGGAGCAGCAGGAGGGTGAGCAGGATCATCGTCGGGGGCGGGTGAGGGGTGAGGGGTGAGGGGTGAGGGGTGAGGGCGGGGCGTTGCGCCCCGCCGCGCGCCCGGGCTGCCCCGGGCGCCCGTTGCCTCAGGGCAGGCTGATGCGGGTCATCACCCCGTCCTTCAACCGCCAGTGCTTGAGCCCGGCGGCGGTGTGGATCAGCACCAGCACGAAGATCGCCAGCGCGCCCAGCCCGTGATAGAAGAACAGCGTCTTGGCAAGCTCCGGGTTCTCGGCCAGCGGCAGCTCGATGCTGAGACCGAAGAACTCCAGCGGGTAGCCGGCGCTGACCACGGCGACGGCGCCGCCGATGGTGATGGCGAGCAGACCGAGATAGAGCAGCACGTGCAGCGCGCCGCCGACGAACTGCTCACCCTTGCCGAGCGGCGGCTCGTAGGCCGGGGCCGGCGAGCGGCGACGCAGCACCAGACGCAGCAGGGTCAGCAGCAGCACGGTGGCGCCGACGCTCTTGTGGATGGTCACCAGGGTGGCGGCGAAGTCCTCGCCGAAGAGATTGGCGATGCCCTCGTAGCCGAGCGCCCAGAACAGGGTGCCGGAGCAGAGCAGGCCGAGCACCAGCAGGGCGACCAGCCAGTGCAGCAGGCGTTGGGTGAAGGTATAACGCGGTTGGGCCAAGGGTTGTTACCTCGCGATCGGGATGCTGGGTCTGTCGTGGTGACGACAGGGTCGGGAGCTGGCCGGGGCTCGGGGGCGCGCGTCGCCGCCCGACGGCGGTGCGCGACGCGGGCGCATACGTGTCCCTGAGCCGGTTGCGCCGGTCGGCTCCGGGCTAGTTATACCAACCCGCGTCGGGCCCTGACCAGCCGTCTCGGCGGGCGCCGGGAGCGCCCAGAACGGGGCCTTGGACGCAACGACCGATGTCCTTGCCAGCGCCGCCGCGGGTGTGTTCAGCGCGGCATCTCGGCGCGCAGCGCGCGCTGTTCGAGCAGCGCGCCGTCCTCGCCCTGGGGCGCGATCCGCCGCAGCGACAGCCAGCGCCCGTCGTCGAGCCGCCAGGCCAGGTGCGACTCGGCGTGGACCAGCGCGGCGTAGAAGGTCTCGCCGTCGTCCGAGCGCGGCTCGAAGCGGCGGTAGTCGCAGACGCAGAGACAGGGCGCGCCGGCGGCATCGTTGCCGATGATGCGCCGCGCCGTCACCTCGTACTCGCGATAGATCCGCAACCGGCGCGGCGCGATCAGGCGCGCGCGCCAGTGGTGCCCGAGCAGCGCCCGCCAGGGCGCGAGACAGGGGTGATCGGGGTGGTCGAGCTCGATGGTGGATGATGCCCGCATGGCGAGTCCTCCCGCTGGTGTTGAGCGATGCGCGCCCCGGGGGTCAGACCCCGCGCGCGAAGCGGACCTGAACGTCGCGCGGCGGCGCCAGATGCGGCGCGCTGGTCACCAGCAGCCGCGCCCCGGCGCGCGCATAGTCCTCGGCGTTGGCGGCGTTGACCCCGCCGGCGGCGGCGACCAGTGCCGTCGAGCCCGCGGCGGCGAGCGCGGCGACCGTCTCGGCGACCGCCGCGGGGCTGAACTTCTCCAGCTGGATGACATCGGCCGCGGCCCAGACGAGCGCCTCGGCGCCGTCCTCGACCTCGACCACCACCCGCTTCTCCGGGCAGCGGCGGCGCAGTCGCGCGATCGCTGCGGCGGGCTCCTCGTCGAGGAACAGACGGTGCTCGGCGAACACCAGCAGGGTCTCGGAGAGCCCGGTGCGATGCATCGCCGCGCCGGCGGCGCGCGCCGCCTTGACCGCCAGACGCCGGGTGCCGGGGACGTTCTTGCGGGTGATCGCGACCAGCGCCTCGGGGTGGCCGCGGCGCGCCGCCTCCTGGATCTCGGCGGCGCGGCTGGCCACCCCCGAGCACCACTCGACCAGGGTCTGCGCGCTCTTCCACGCGCGGTGCAGGATGCCTGCCTCGGCGCTGGCCTCGAGCAGCAGGGTCTCGGGCGCGGCCTGTTGGCCGGAGGCGGCGTGGAGGGTGGCGCGCGCGCCGCACAGCTCGAACATCCGCGCCGCCTCCTCGATCCCGCACACCACCATGGGGTCGCGGGCGAACAGGCGGATCTGGCCGGGGCGGGCGTCGATCTCCAGCGCCTCGGTGGTGAGGTCGCCGTAGGGCACGTCCTCGGCGAGCAGCTGCTGCAGGCGGTGGTCGTCGAGCGCCAGGGGTTGGGGTCGGATCATGGTCAATACCTCGTGGATTGGATGGTTTTAGCCGTCCCCGCCGGGAGCGCGATGGCGCAGCCCGGGGGGACGTCGAGCAGGGTGCGCTCGCCGCGCGCCGGACAGGGCAGGGCGCGCGGCAGGTGGATGCGCAGCGCCGTGCGGTCGGGCAGGCGACAGCTCAGCGCGCGATAGGGGCCCATGTCGATCACCCGTGCGATCTCGACGGCGAGCCCGGCGCGGGCGCCGGGGCGCGGGCCGTCGGGCAGCAGCGCGACCACGCTGTCCTCGCGCCGGGGTGCGCGCGCCAACTCGACCCGGCCCCAGGGGCCGCAGGCCGCGCGCCCCTCCCAGCGTGTCACCGCCAGGGTGTTGGGCCAGCCGAGCACCCGCGCGACCTCGGCATCGCCCGGTGCGGCGAACACCGCCTCGGCCTCGTCGAGCCGGCGCAGCCGCCCGTCGATCATCACCCCGACCCGGTCGGCGCACTGGCGCGCGTCCTCCAGGTCGTGGCTGACCAGCAGGGCGCAGGTGGCGGTCTCGGCGATCAGCTCCTGCAACAGCAGCCGCAGCGACTGGCGCAGACTGGCGTCGAGCGCCGAGAAGGGCTCGTCGAGCAGCAGCAGCGCCGGCGCCGGGGCGAGCGCGCGCGCCAGGGCGACGCGCTGGCGCTGACCGCCGGAGAGCTGCCCGGGGCGTCGCTGCGCCAGCCCGCCGAGTCCGACCCGCTCGATCCAGCGCGCCACCCGCGCGGCGCGATCGGGCGCGCGCGCGAGCCCGTAGCCGATGTTCTCGGCGACGCTGAGGTGGGGGAACAGGGCGTGGTCCTGGAACATGAAGCCGAGGTCGCGCCGGCGCGGCGCCAGGTCGATGCCGGCGGCGCGCGCGTACCACAGCCGCTGGCGGTGACGGATGTGCCCGGCGCGCGGGCGCTCGAGCCCGGCGAGCAGCCGCAGCAGGGTGCTCTTGCCGCCGCCCGAGGGACCGAGCAGCGCGGTGATCCCGGCGCCGGGCAGCGCCAGACGCAGGCGCAGGTCGAAGCCGGGGCGACGGAAGGCGAGGTGGGCGGAGAGTTCGGTCATCACAGTCGTCCGAGTCGGCGCAGGAGCAGGAACAACACCAGCGAGATCCCCCCGAGCAGCAGCGAGAGCCGGGTGGCGCAGGTGAAGTCGCCGTCGAGCACATGGTTGTAGATCGCCAGCGACAGCGTCTCGGTCGAGCCGATGAGGTTGCCGCCGAGCATCAGGGTGATGCCGACCTCGCCGAAGGCGCGCCCGGCGCCGAGCGTCAGCCCCGCCGCGAGGCTCGGGCGCACCGCCGGGATCACCACCCGCCACAGCGTCTCCAGTCGCCCCTTGCCGAGGGTGTAGGAGGCCTCGACCAGCACCCGCGCGCTGCCCTCGATCGCCGACTGCACCGGCTTGACCACCAGCGGCAGCCCGGCGATGAAGGCGGCGAGCACCAGCGCCGGGAAGGAGAACACCAGCTCCCAGCCGAGCTGCGCGTGGAGCGGTGCGCCGAGCACGCCGTGGCGCCCGAACAGCATCAGCAGGAAGAAGCCGATGGCGATCGGCGGGAACACCAGCGGCAGCGACACCAGCGCATCGAGCAGCCAGCGCAGCGGGAACGACAGGCTGAGCAGATAGCCCAGCCCGACCCCGGCGACGAGCAACAGCGCCAGGGTCACCGCCACCACCCGCAGGCTCAGCAGCAGGGCGTCGGGCGAGCAGGCGAGCAGCGCGGACATCGATGATCCCCCGATCCCGTCAGTAGACGAACTGGAGCTGCAGCGCGAGCCGGTCGTCGAGCGCGGCGAGCAGCCGGTTGGCGTCGGCCCGCGCATCGAGCCCCGGGGCCTCGGCCTCGCGCCACTGATAGTTGGCCATCACCTGCCAGTGACGGTCGATGCGGTAGCGCAATCCCAGCGTCCAGGTGGTGAAGCGACGATGGTCGGCGGCCGACTCGGTGCCGCGGTCGTAACGGTCGTAGCGCAGATCGAGCCAGGTGCGCGGGGCCAGCCGCCAGCCGCCCTCGAGATACCAACCCTCGGCCTCGCCCTCGGGCAACAGGTTGCGCCCGGCGATGCGGGTGGCGGCGTTGTTCCAACTGCCGGGCACCGCGCCGCCGTCGCTGCCGGCGAGGATCATGCCGCGCCCGACGAGGTACTCGCCGCTCAGCCGCCAGCGCGCCGCCTGGTGGATGACCCCGGCGCCGGCGCGGGTGCGCAGGTGGCTGCCGGGGTCGGCGCCGTCGAGCTCGCGCCGTCCCTGCTGCCACCAGCCGAACAGCTTGGTGCCCTGGCGCGCCGCGCCGCGCCCGCCCTCGACGTGCTCGCTCGACCAGTAGAGATAGAGATCCTTGTGGCCGTCGTCGTCGAGTCGCGCGACGCCGTTACCGTTGCCGAGCATCAGCGCGTAGCTGTGCGCCCAGGGCCCGCCGCCGGGGAGCACGCCGAAGAGCTGCGCGCCGATGTCGTGATAGAGCGAGCGCGGGCCGCGCGGCGCGTTGGCATCGAGCGGGTCGCTGCCGTCGTGGTCGAGGAAGGTCTCGTTGAGCAACTGATCGACCGCGGTCGAGACGGCGAAATAGGGCTGGCGCGGGGCCGGACGCAGCGCCTCCTCGCTGCCCGGCGGCTTGAACTGGCCGAGACGCAGACGCAGCGCCGGGTCGATGCGATAGCTGAGGCTGGCGTCGATCAGCTGCAGTTCGTCGCCCTCGCGGGTCGCGCCGTTGTCGCCGGCCTCCACCGCGACCAGATAATCGAGCGGCGCGCCGCCCGGCACCCGCCCGCGCACGCCGAGGCGCAGCCGGTGCAACTGCCAGCGTTCGGCGGCGCGCTTGTCCGGCCCCAGGCGGTTGGCCGCCATCCCCTGGCCGGTCCAGCCGCCGACCGGGATCGGGGTGTCCTCGCCCCGTTGATAGGCGAGCTGGGCGAAGCCCCAGGGACGCAGCGCGCGCGTCCCCTGCTCGGGTTCGCTGCCCTGGAGAAGCAGCCAGTTGGCCGCCTGGGCGAGTCCGGGGGCGAGTCCGGGGGCAAGCAGCGCGGCGCCCAGCGCGAGCGCGCGCATCCTGGTCGAGTCGGTCATGGCAAAGATCCTTGGGGCGAGGCGCGCGCCCCGGTGGTGACCGGGCCTCACAGCCCGTATCCGGCGAGCAGGTCACGGGCGGCGGGGGTGGCGACGAAGTCGAGGAAGCGCTCTGCCGCCGCCCCGGGGGCGCGGTGCGTGGGCACGCCGATGACGATCTCGAGCGGCGCGTAGTGGCTCGGGTCGATGGTCTCGACCACCAGCCGCTCGGGGTCGAGAGCGCGCGCCTCGGTGGCATTGATGAAGCCGGCCTCGACGCTGCCGGCGCGCAGGTGCGCGGCGACCTGGGGGACGGTGGCGAGCACGGTCAGGCGCTCGGCGAGCGGCTTGCGCAGCCCGTCGTGTTCGAGTGACTGGAGCGCGGCGCGGCCATAGATCGCCCGCGCCGGATCGGGCAGGGCGATGCGGCGGAAGGCCGGGTCGGTGAGCGGTCGACCGGCCAGCTCGGCGGTGCGCACCAGCACCAGCCGGCCGCGACCGAAGGGCTGGGTGCGGGCGAACAGCCCGCTCTCGGCGAGGAAGCGCCGCTCGCCGACGACCAGCGCCACGCGCGCGCTGGCGCGGGTCTGGGCGAGCACCTGGCGCATGTTGCCGAAGGCGGCCTCGACGCCGATGCCGCTGTCGCGCTCGAAGGCCTGGTAGAGCGCGAGCAGCGGGCGCTTGTAGCCGGCCCCGGCGGCGATCAGCAGACCGTCGTCGTCGGTGGCCGCGTGCGCCGGCAGGGCGCAGCAGAGCATCAGCAGGGCGATGAGCAGGGGCATGATGGAGTCTCCTTGTCCACGGGGTCAGAGTTGCATCGTCAGGGTGAGCGAGAGGGTGCGCGGCGCACCCGGGTAGTAGCCGATGGTGCCGGGCTGGGCGTCGTCGCGCCCGGCGTCGATGACGGCGACATAGCGGGTGTCGAAGAGGTTGTCGACGGCCAGCGAGAGGCTCATGGCGCGGTGGCGGTAGCCGAGGCCGAGATCGAACAGGGTGTGGGCGTCGACCGGCTCGGTATTGGCCGCGTCGCCGTAGCGTCGTCCGACGTGACGCACCACCGGGGTCAGGGTCCAGGGACCGTGGCGGTACTCCAGGGCGAGGCTGGCGAGCCACTCGGGGGCGTCCGGGACCTGGTTGCCCCGGGTGGCGAGCAGGCTGTCGGCGGCGGTGCGGATGTCGGTGTCGAGACGGCTGCGGTTCCACGACAGGCTGGCCACCAGGTTCCAGTGCGCGTCGGCGCGCCAGCGCGCCTCGAGCTCGGCGCCCTGGGTGTGGGCGCGCACCCCGCCCTGGAGATAGCTGAGATCGAGCGCCGGGTCGTAGGCCATCACCTGCTTGTCGCGCAGCCGGCCCCAGTAGAGCGTCGGCGCCAGGGTGAGGTTGCCGTGGCGCCAGCGCAGCCCGGCCTCGATGGTCTCGGCGCGCTCGAAGCGCAGCCGCTGCCACAGCGACTGGAGGTCGATCCCGGCGGCCTCGAACCGCTCGCGCGCGTTCATGTAGCCGCTGTAGAGCGGGCCGAGCCAGGGGTTGCCGATGGTGCGTCCGAGGGCGAGCCGGGCCTCCAGCCCCGGGGTGAGTTCACGGCTCAGACTGAGGCTCGGCAGCCAGGCCGCGAGGGTGACGGGCGCGGTGCCGAGCGCCGGGTCGACCGGCGGGTCGAGGTCGAGCGCCGCGCCGTGGTCGAGATCGGGCAGGGCGCTGGCGTCGTAACCGGTGATCGCCGGCAGGCGCAGGCGCAGATAGCGCGTCCCCAGGGTGTAGCGCCAGCCGCGCCGCACGCCCTCGATCATGGCAAAGGGGCTCTCGTAGGCGCGCTCGCCCTGCTCGGCGAGGATGCCCCAGCGCGAGAAGCGCAGCGCGCACTCGGCATCGACGGTGTAGAGGCGCTGGCTCAGCGGCGGCGGCATCGAGCTGAGGCGCTGGCTCCAGTGACCGAGGGTCAGGGTGGCGGCGTCGAGTTCGAGCTGCAGCTCGGCGACGGCGCCATACTGGCGCTGGTCGACCTCGACGCGAGTGATGCCGGTGCGCTTGCCGGTGAGCCGCTCGCCCCGGGTCTCCAGCCAGTAGGGGCGCAGTTGCAGGCGGGCGCGTGGTCCGAGCTGCCAGCTCAGGGTGGCGAGCAGGTTGTCCTCGGTGTAGTGCTGGGTGTTGTAGGCGTAATAGTTGGCGTCCTCGCGCGCCGAGCCGGTGAGCGTGGCGTGGTAGCCGAGCGTGCCGTAGCGCTCGAGGTCCTGGCTCTCGGCATGGGTCAGCGGGCGATAGGCGTCGCTGTGGAAGCGGTTGTGGGCGCCGTAGAGGCTGAGCGACAGGTCGGCGCCGAGCGGTTGCGCCCAGCCGAGGTTGAGGGTGTCGCGGCTCTGCCCGCCGGGGCCGCGCCACTGCTCGCCGGCGGCGCTGGAGGCGGAGAGGAACAGCCGGCTCGCGGCGGCGCCGATGGTGCCGCTGTCGAGCCGCGCGAACAGTCGGTGGAAGTCGTGATCGGCGCGTGCCACCCGCGCCATCACCCCCGGCTGCTGGCGCGGCGCGCGCAGCCCCAGCGCCAGGCTGCCGGCGAGGTTGCCGACCCCGAGGCCGACCCCGGCCGGTTGCGGGCCGCGCCACAGGGTGAGTCGTTCGAGGTTCTCCAGGTCGTAGAGGTTGCCGACGCCGCCGCGCCCGGCGCTGGTCGAGGAGGGGGTGCCCTCGATCGTCACCGCCAGCCCGGTGGCGGTGGAGGCGGCGATGGCGCGCAGCCGCAGCGTTTGTTGCTCGGTGCTGAGCGCGTTGGGGTCGGCCTCGGCGCGGTTGACCGAGGGGGTGAGGTCGAGCGCGCGGTAGGGATTGACCTGGGCGGCGCCGCCGCGCGCCTCCAGGGTGGCGCCGTCGAGCTCGGTGGTGGCGTAGTCGCCCGCGTCCGATGCGATCCGGGTCGCGCTGATCTCGATCGCGGGTAGCGGTTGGGCGGGCTCGGCGCCGGCGGCGAGCGGCCAGCACAGCGGGGCGAGGCAGCATCCGAGGGTTCGCATTCTTGGGGTCTCGTCCATGGTGTGCGCGCCTCAGTGGGGCGATGTCGGGTTGGGGTGGATCCAGGGGCCGTCGCGGTTGGCCGCGCGCAGCGCCGCCTGGCCCTCGGCGCCGAGCAGGTAGTCGGCGAGCCGGCGGGCGCGCGCGCGCCGCGCGTCATCGGCGGGGTGGGCCGGGCCGGGGAGGGCGAGGACGAAGTGCCGGCGCATCTGCGGATCGTCGTCGAGCAGCACGGCGAGCCCGGGGTGGGGGAGACGGCCGAAGGCCACCGGGATCTCGCCGGCGATCACATAGGCGCCGCGCGCGCCGGCGTCGATCAGCGCGCCGTGGCGCGTCTCGGCGCCGCTCGGGAGTTGCTGGCGCACCCCGGGGCGCAGTCCGCCGGCGCGCCACAGCCGCGCGGCGACGAGATAGCTGCCGGGGTCGCGGTAGCCGATCATCGGCGCGTCGGCGCGGGCGATGCGGCGCAGCGCCTCGATGCCGTCGGGCGCCTCGCGCACCCCCGCCGGATCGGCCTCGGGGCCGAGGATGACGTAGCGGTTGTGCGCCCAGGTGGTGAGCGGCGCGGCCAGCCCGCGCGCGACCAGGTCGAAGGCCGCCTCGCCGCCGTGGATCAGCAGCAGGTCGGCCTCGCCGCTGGCAAAGCGCGGCACCACCTGGTCCTTGGGTGCGGCGGCGACGGTGGCGATCGCCAGCCCGGTGGCCCGCTCGGCCCGTTCGGCCAGCGCCGGCCACACCCCGCACATCACCAGCCCGCCGACCACGGCGACCGGCACCGTCGGTGCGGGCGCGGCGTGCGTCTGGGTGGTGATCAGGGCGACCAGCAACAGGGTGAAGCGTGGCATGTGGTGCATCGGGATCTCCTCGCCTCTCAGTGGTTCAGGGTGAAGCGGACCGGGATGCGCACCCAGCTCGCCCGCGCGGCGCCGTCGACCCGCGCCGGGCGGAAGCGCCAGTGCGCGACCGTCTCGCGGGCGGCGCGGTCGAGGCTCTCGACCCCGGAGGAGTGGGCGAGGCGGATCTCCTCGGCGCGACCGTCGCGCCCGACCAGGACCTCCAGCGTCACCTCGCCGTGCTGGCCGAGCCTTCGCGCGCGCGCCGGGTAGGCCGGTCTGGGGGTGTGCAGATAGGCCACCGGCTGATCCGGGGTGGTCTGTGTCGCCCGGCCACCCGCGGCGCGCCCGGCGCCCGTCTCGCGCGCCGGCGCGGCGTCGCGCGTCGCCGGGGGCGCGGCGTGGCGTGGCCGTGACGGTGCGGGGGTCTCGGCGGGCGCCGATCGGGCGCTCGGGGTCGGCTCGGGCTTGGGTGGCGACGTTGGTCTCGGCGGCGATTTCGGGGTGGGCTGCGGTTCCGGTTCCGGTTCCGGCTTCGGCGTCGGCGCCGGGCGCGGCGTGGGTTGGGTGTCGGGTTGTGGTTGCGGCGCGGCGCGCGGCGCGGGGGCGGTGTTCGATTCCGGTTCCGGTTCCGGTTCCGGCTCGGATTGCGGCTGCGGCGCCGCGGCCTGGGGCGGCTCGGGCCGCGCGTCCGCCGTCGGCGCGGGCGCGGCGGCGAGCCGCAGGCGTAG
>NZ_RHFI01000039.1:0-16014 GCF_003718685.1 Marichromatium sp. AB31
ATCTGCTGCTTCCGGGGCCGGCGCGGCGCCTGGCGCGCGCGCTGCTCGGGCGGCGCGGCGGGGACGCGCTGCCGCCGGGGCTGGAGGCCTTCGCGATGGCCGGGACCCAGGTCTTCCCGGTCGGCGGTTACGGCAACCTGGTGATCAACCTGCAGGGACGTCAGCCGCAGGGGGTGGTGCCCGAGTCCGAGTACGAGCCGCTGCGCGCGCGGCTGATCGCCGCGCTCGAGGGGCTGCGCGACCCCGACACCGGGGCGCGCCTGATCGAGCGGGTGTGGCGGCGCGAGGAGGTCTATCCGCACTGTCTGGCGCAGACCCCGGACATCATCATCCGCTGGAGTCCCGGCTATTACTGCGTCGGCGAGCAGGAGCTCGGCTTTCTCGGCATCCGTCCCGCGCCCGACGCGCTGACCACCGCGCACCGCTGGTCGGGCAACCACCTGCCCAACGGCGTGCTGATGCTCGCCGGTCCCGACATCGTCCCCGGCGCCGGATTCGACGAGGCGGCCATCATCGACGTCGCCCCGACGCTGATGGCGCTGCTCGGCGAGCCGGTGCCGAGCCACATGGACGGGCGGGTGCTGACCGAGGCGCTGAGCGCGGATTTCCTCGCCCGCCACCCGCCGCGCACCGCCGACTACGACCTCGACATCGGCGAGACGCGGCCCTTCAGCGAGGCCGAGAGCGCCTGTATCAACGAACGGCTCAAGGATCTGGGGTATCTGTGATGGTGCGGATGCTGATCCGGGACCTGCTGCTGTGGCTGCACTGGTATCCGCTGCGCTGGCTGGCGCAGCGGTTGCCGCCGTCCTGGCTGTACGCGCTGGGGCGCGGGCTGGGCGCGGTGGTGGCGCTGCTGGCGCGCGGCAAGGCCGCCGAGTTCGCCGCGGCGATGGCCGCCGCCCCGGCGCTGGCGGCGCTGCCGCGGCGCCGTCGCTGGGTGCGCCGGGCCTTCCAGAACCGTCTCTGCAACGAGCTGGAGGTGCTGGTCTTCCCGCGCCTCGGGCCGGCGCGGATGGCCGGTTTCGTGCGCTGCGACGACTGGTCCGAACTCGATGCCGCGCTGGCGCGCGGTCAGGGCGCGATGCTGCTGCTCGCGCACTTCGGTGCCAACCAGATGGCGATGCCCGCGCTCGGTCACGCCGGCTACCGGATGTGCCAGATGGGGGCCTCGCCGCTGGTGTGGCGCGAGCGCATCAGCCATCGTCGCTTCTCGCCCCTGGAGGCGCGCACCCTCGAGCTGCGCTGGCGGCACGAGTGCGCGCTGCCGGTGCGTCATATCGACGCCTTCGGCTCGTTGCGCCCGGCCTTCGCCTGTCTGCGCGCCAATCAGGTGCTCGGCATCGCCATCGACGGCGCCGCCGGCAGCGACTGGGCCGAGGTCGATTTCCTCGGCGCGCGCGCGCGCTTCTCCACCGGCGCGCTGCGCATCGCCGCGCGCACCGGTTGCGCGGTGCTGCCGACCTTTCTGGTGCGCGAGCCCTCCGGGGTCAGCCGGCTGGAGATCGGCGCACCGCTCGAGTGGGGCGCCGACCCCGCCGACCCGGCGGCGCTGGGCGCGGCGATCCAGGACTATGCCCGGCTGCTCGAGCGGCGGGTGATCGCGCAGCCCTGTCATTACCTGCCGTTCCTCGCGCTGCGTCGCATGACCGCGCTCAAGGAGGGCGAGCCGCCGCTGCTGCTCGAGACGCCCTCGGCCCCACCCGGAGGTCTGCCCGCATGAAGCTCACCCTGATCACCCCGACCCCGCCCGACATCAGCGCCTTCGACGTGCGCGCGCTCTCGGCCCATGTCCGCGCCTGCGGTCACCAGTGCCGGTTGATCTTCCTGCCCGGCAGCATCGGCCGGCTGCGCGCCGATCGCGAGGTGATCTATCACTATCCGCCCGAGGTGCTCGACGATCTCGCGACGCTGAGCGCCGACGCCGACCTGATCGGGCTGTCGTTCATGACCCAGTACTTCGACCGCGCGCTGCAGGTCACCGAGCACCTGCGCCGGGTCCACGACGCCCCGCTGGTGTGGGGCGGGGTGCACCCCTCGAGCCGCCCCGACGAGGCGCTCGAGCACGCCGACATGGTGGTGATCGGCGAGGGCGAGCACACCCTGGTCGAGCTGCTCGAGTGTCTGGCGCGCGGCGCCGATCACCGCCGGGTGCGCGGGCTCTGGGTGCGCGAGGGCGAGCAGCGTCACCGCAACCCGCAGCGCCCGCTGATCGACGATCTCGACAGTCTGCCGCCGTTCGACTTCTCCAACGACGATCACTATGTGCTCGATCCGCGCGCCGGGCGCCTCCGGCCGCTCACCGACGCGCTGCTGCGCGAGATCCTGCCGCTGTTGCCGGGACCGAGCGGTACCCTCAGACGCGCCTTTCGCACCATGACCGACCGCGGCTGTCCGCACCGCTGTACCTATTGCAGCGTCTCGGCGATCAAGGCGCGCTGCGCCGAGGACGGGGTGCCCTATCTGCGCTTTCGCGGTGTCGAGCGGGTGATCGCGGAGCTGGTGGCGGTGCGCGAGCGCTTCCCCTTCGTCGAGGCCTTCCAGTTCTTCGACGACACCTTCTTCGCCCGTCCCCGCGCCCAGATCGAGGACTTCGCCGCGCGCTATCGCGAGCGCGTCGGTCTGCCCTTCTACGTCCAGGCCAGCCCCTCGACGCTCAACGAGCGCAAGCTGCTGGCGCTGCTCGATGCAGGGCTGGTCTATGTCGAGTTCGGCATCCAGAGCGGCAGCGAGCGGATCAAGCGTCTCTACGACCGCACCGAGTCCAACGAACGGGTGGTGGCCGCCGCCGAGCTGCTGCACCGTCACCGCGACCGCCTGCTGCCGCCGGACTATCACGTCATCACCGACAACCCCTGGGAGACCGAAGCCGACGCCATGGACACGGTGCGGCTGCTCTACCGGCTGCCCAAGCCGTTCGGGCTGGCGGTCTCGAACCTGGTGTTCTACCCCCACACCCCGCTCTACGACCGCGCCGTCGCCGAGGGGCTGCTCACCGACACCGGCCCGGCACTCTATCGCAAGCCGTTCTTCGCCCCCCGTCGCACCTACCCCAACTTCCTGCTGCACCTGTTCACCTTCCAGCACGTGCCGCGCTGGGTCTATCGGGTGCTGATCAGCGAGCGCGCGGTGCGGCTGTTCTCGCGCCCGGCGCTGCTCGCGCCGCTGGGCCTGGTCACCCGGGTCGGCGAGGGGCTGCGGCTGCTCGCCAAAGGGGGCGGGGCGCTGGCGCGCGGCGACTGGTGGCGGATCGCGCGCTATCTGCAGCGGTTGCGCCCGGTCGACCCCGGGGTGACCGGACGCCGGCACTGAGGCGCGCGCCGGCGGAGCCGGCCGTGCGCCAGGGCCGGACGGCGTCGCGGCCATCGTCGTGACGCATCCCCGGTCGCGCCGCGCCAGGAGGGCGGGGCGTGACCACGACCCGGCAACCGAGGAGGAGCCCGCGGATGCGCATCGCGTTGATCTCGCCCTTCCCTGACATCACCGTGTTCGGCCTGCGCACCATGTCGGCCTATCTGCGCGAGCGCGGCCACTGGACGCGGATGATCTTTCTGCCCGACCCGGCCTGCGACGAGGACTACGGCGAGGAGCGCTATCGCCCCGAGACCCTGCGTCAGCTGGTGGCACTGTGTCGCGACGTCGATCTGGTCGGCATCACCCTGATGACCAACTACTTCGCCGCCGCGCGCCAGATCACCCACGCGATCCATGCCGCGACCTCGGTGCCGGTGGTCTGGGGCGGGGTGCACGCCACCATCTGTCCCGACGAGTGCATCGTCCACGCCGACATCGTCTGTGTCGGCGACGGCGAGGAGGCGCTGCTCGATCTCGCCGACGCGCTCGGTCGCGGCGCGGCCATCGACGCCCTCGCCAACCTCTGGGTGCGGGCGGGGGACGGGGCGATCAGTCGCAACCCGCCGCGACCGCTGCTGCGCGACCTCGATCGCTATCCGGCGCCCGACTACAGCCTCGCCGACCACCACTTCATGGTCGCCGACGGCACCATCACCCCCTTCACCCGCGAGCTCACCGAGCGTCATCTGCGTACCGGCACCGTCTCCAACCTGCTCGGCAAGATGGGCTACCAGACCATGACCGGGCGCGGCTGTCCGCATAAGTGCTCCTACTGCGCCAACGACGCGCTCAAGAACCTCTACGACAAGCGCGGCTATCTGCGCTGGCGCAGCGTCGAGCACGTCATCGACGAGCTCGAGCAGGTCAAGCGCCGCTTCCCGGACATCGGCTTCGTATGGATCTCGGACGATGCCTTCTTCTCGCGCCCGAGCGCCTCGCTGGCGGCCTTCTGCGCCGCCTACAAGGAGCGCATCGGGCTGCCCTTCTCCTGTCTGGCCAGCCCGCTGACGGTGACCGAGGAGAAGATGGCGCTGTTGGTCGACGCCGGTCTGGTCTACGTGCAGATGGGCATCGAGAGCGGCAGCGCGCGGATGCAGGCGCTCTACAACCGCGCCCGCATGGACAACCGCCGGGTGCTGCGCGCGGCGCGGATCATCAACCGCTATCGCGCGCGGATGTTCCCGCCGAGCTACGACTTCCTGCTCGACGTGCCCTACGAGCGCACCGAGGACACCCTTGAGAGCCTGCGTCTGATCGCCCGCCTGCCCAAGCCCTACCGTCTCCAGCCCTTCTCGCTGGTGCTCTATCCGGGCACCGAGCTGCATCGCATGGGGGTGCGCGACGGTCATGTGCGCGATGCCCATCGCGACGTCTATGCCAAGAGCTACAACATGCGCGCCGGCAGCTATCCCAACCTGCTGTTCGCGCTCGCCCAGGGCGGGCGCATGCCGGGGCCGCTGCTGCGACTGCTCGCCAGCCGGCCGCTCGGGCGGGTGCTCGGCGCCGCGCCGCTGCGCCCGGGCTTCGCCTGGCTCTATCGCGCGCTGCGCGCGCTCAAGGCGCGGTTGCGCCCGGACGGGGGGCGCGCGGCATGAGGGTGTTGCTGATCCAGGCCTTTCTCGGCGGCAACGAGCCGCTGGTCTTCCCCATCGGGCTCGGCAGCCTGGCGGCGAACCTCGTCGGCCACCAGGTGCGGGTGCTCGACACCAACCTGGTCGAGTCGCCGCGCGCCGCGCTCGCCGAGGCGCTGGCCGAGTTCGCGCCCGAGGCGATCGGCATCTCGCTGCGCAACATCGACTCGACCAACAAGCGCGAGGTGGTCTTCTACTACCCGCTGCTCGGCGAGCTGCTGGAGGTGATCGAGCGGCATGCTCGCGCGCCGGTGATCATCGGCGGCTCGGGCTTCTCGATGTTCGCGCGCGAGATCATGGAGGCCGAGCCGCGCCTCGACCTCGGCGTGCACCTCGAGGGCGAGGAGACGTTGCAACTGCTGCTCGAGCGTCTCGATCGTCCCGAGACCGTACCCTCGGTGTTCTATCGGCGCGACGGCGCGCTGCACTTCTCCGGGCCGCTGCAGGGACCGGTCGATCTCGACGCCATCGCGTTGCCCGAGCGCGGCGCGCTGCGGGTCGGCGACTATCGCGCGGGCTTCGTCGACGCCATCGGGGTGGAGACCAAGCGCGGCTGCCCGCTGAGCTGTGTCTACTGCATCTACGGCTATCTCAACGGCAAGCGGATGCGGCTGCGCGACCCGCGGCTGATCGTCGACGAGATCGAGGCCCTGGTGCGCGATCACGGGGTGGAGCGCTTCACCTTCGTCGACTCGGTGTTCAACCTGCCGCGCGCCCATGCCGAGCGCATCTGTCGCGAGCTGATCGCGCGCGGGGTGCGGGCGCGCTGGTCGGCGTGGATCAACGAGCGTCACGCCGATGCCGCGTTCATGGCGCTGGCGGTGCGCGCCGGTTGCGTCCACGCCATCTTCTCGCCCGACGCCATCGCCGATCCGACGCTGCGCCGTCTCGGCAAGGACATGCGTCGCGCCGACATCCTGCGCATCTACCGTCTGCTCTCGCGCCACCCCGGGCTGGAGGTGAGCTACAACTTCTTCCGCAACCCGCCCGGCCAGACCCTCGGCAACCTGCTCTCGATCCTGTTCTTCGTGCTCCGCGCCAGGCTGCGTCTGGGGCGTCGGGTGCACTTCGAGTTCAGCGTGCTGCGCATCGAGCCGCACACCGGGCTGCACCGCATCGCCCTGGAGGAGGGGGTGGTCGATCCCGACGACCCGCTGCTCTATCCGCGCTACTACACCAACCCGCGCACCCGTCATCTCGACCGTGCCTTCGATGTCCTGCTCTGGCTCAAGGGGCGCATCGGTCGGCTGCGCGCGCGTCGCGCCGCCGCGGCCAGCAGTCCCACCGAGGAGGGCGCATGAGCACCGGTCCCTACAAGATCGTCAACGCCCGCAAGCGGCGTCTGACCCGGCTCGCCGACCTGATCGGCGCGACCCTGAGCCTGCCCTGGCGGCAATGGCGCCGGGCGCGCCCGCTCGACCCCGCCGAGGTGCGCGAGATCCTGCTGATCCGCACCCTCTATCTCGGCGACGTGATGATGACGGTGCCGATGCTGCGCCCGCTGCGCGAGCGCTTCCCCGGCGCGCGCATCACCCTGCTCACCGCCACCGGCGCGGCGCCGTTGCTCGAGGGCAACCCCGACCTCGACGCGCTGATCACCTACGACCCCTTCTGGTTCAGCGATCGCAGCGGTCCGCTCGACTATCTGCGCTGGCGCTGGCGGATGCGCCGCCGGCGCTTCGATCTGGTGATCGAGGCGCGCGCCGACATCCGCGAGATCCTGATGCTGGTGCGCCCGCTGCGGGCGACCCACAAGGTCAGCTACGGCGTCGGTGGCGGGGCCTGGATGCTCACCCGGGTGGTGCCCTATCCGGGGGTGCGACACAAGGTGGAGTATCACCTCGATCTCTGTCGCGCACTCGGCTGTCGGGTCGAGGGCGTGCACTGGGACGTCCACCACAGCGCCGCCGAGCGCGCGGCGCTCGCGCGGCTGCTCGCCGAGCAGGGCCTCGCCGCGCCCTTCGTCGCCGTCCACCCGGGCTCGCGCCTGGCGCTCAAGCGCTGGCCGGCGGCGCGCTATGCCGCGCTGGTCGAGCGCGTCGCACGTCGGCTGGGACTCGCGGTGGTGGTGCTCGGCGCCCCCGGCGAGCGCGCCCTGGTGGCCGAGGTGGTCGGCGCCGGCGGGCCCCGGGTGCACGATCTCAGCGGCCGGCTCGGGCTGCGGGCGATGGCCGCGCTGCTGCGCGAGGCGCGGGTGCTGGTGTGCAACGACAGCGCGCCGATGCACCTGGCTGCGGCCGTCGGCACCCCGGCGCTGGCGCTGTTCGGGCCCTCGTCGAGCGTCGAGACCGGTCCCTACGGCCTCGGACACCGGGTGGTCGAGGTCGCGGGGCTGTGGTGTCGCGCCGAGTGCGACGAGCACGGCTGTCGTCATCCCGAGCGACAGTGGTGCATGCGCCAACTCGGGGTCGATCAGGTGTTCGCGGTGCTCTGCGAGATGCTCGGCGCCGAGGCCGCGGCGGGGGCGAACTGGTCCCAGAACTGCCACAGCCCGGGATCGCTGTCGATCCAGTGACGCAGCCGCGCGACGAAGGCCTGCTGCAATTGCTCCGGGGTCTCGGCCCCGGGCGGCGGCGACTCGATCACCGCGCGGTAGCGGTATGCGCCGTCGCGGACGAGGAAGAGGAAGCGCAGCGGTGCGCCGGCGCGTTGTGCCAGGCGGAAGGGGCCGAGCGGCAGCTCCAGGGTGTGACCGCAGCAGGCGTGGGGCAGGTGATGGCCGTAGCGCTCGGCGGTGCCGGTGCCGTCGCCGGCCATCATCAGCACCCGCCCGGCGGCGAGGCTGCGGTAGAGCTGACGCTGGAAGCGCGTGACATAGATCATCTCGGCCGGGAAGGCCTCCTCGAGGCGCAGCCGGTGGTGGAGCTGGACGCGGCGACCGATGAAGGAGAGCCCCCGCGCCGAGCGCAGCCCGAGCTGGGTCATCGGGTAGCCGAGACGACCGAGCGCGACCAGCGGCAGCTGCGAGGGGCCGAGATGGGCGTGCACCAGCACGCAGCCGCGACCCTCGGCGAGCGCGGCGTCGAGCCGGTCGCGCCCGGCGATCTCGATCACCCGCGACAGCGCCCGCCCGCGCAGCCGGTGGTAGTGGAAGACCGACAGCCGGTCGACATAGTGGTTGATCAGATAGGTGCGGCTCCAGGCGGCGATCCGCGCCGCGTCGGCGGCGGGATAGGCACGACCGAAGAGCGCGCGCAGTTGCGCGCGACGCGTGCCGGAGAGCGCCAGGTGCAAGCGCCCCATGGCGGCGAACAGCCGCAGGTTGAGCGCGATCGGCGCGCGCGCGCAGAACCAGCGCAGCGGGTACCAGATCAGCAGCCGCAGCAGGTCGCGCGCCGGGTGCTCGTGCACGATCATCGCGCGCCCCCCCGGCGCTGGCGGTAGAGCCCGGGGTCGGCGACCGCGGCCATCGCCTCGCGGTCGAGCGGGCGGTCGAGGAAGTCGGCCACGCGCGCCGCCTCGGCGGCGGGCTCGGCGATGGCGCGGGCATAGTCGACGTCGAGCACCTGGATGTGACGCTGCGCGGCGAGCCAGCCCTCGAGCGCGGCGAGCTGGCGGCGGTAGAGCGTCTCCAGGGTGGCGTCGTCGATCTTGTCGGGATCGGTGCCGCGACGCACCAGCATGGCGCGCTGCGAGGCCAGCACCTCGCCGAGGTCGCGGCGCATGAACAGCACCCGATAGCGGTGTCCCGGGGGCAGGGCGTCGAGCAGCGGCGCGACCACCTTGATCGCCTTGCCGCGGGCCGCGCGCAGCCAGCCCGGATCCTCCTGGCGCAGCCGTTTCACCCGTTCGTGCTCGAAATAGCCGCGCGGGTTGTCGGCGTCGGCCGCGCGCGCGGCGTCGCTGAAAACCTCCACCCCGCCGGCGGCGAGCATGGCGGTCATCATCGAGGTGCCCGAGCGGGGCAGGCCGGAGACGACGATGATCTCCTGGCGGCGGCGCAGACGGTCGAACAGCGGTAGCGGCATCTCGGGGGTCCGTGGCGGTGTGGGTTGAGGTCAGTTGCGCGGCGGGCGCAGCAGGCCCTGGTCGCGATACCAAGCGACGGTGCGGGCGATGCCCGCGGCGAGCGAGTGGGGCGGGCGGTAGCCGAGCTCGGCGCGGGCCTTGCCGATGTCGACATAGAGCCGGCTCTCGGCGGTCCACTCGACGGTCTTGCGCGAGAACGGCGGGCGTCCGGTCTGGGAGATGAGGAAGGGGTAGAAGGGCAGCACCTTGCCCAGCCCCTCGAAGCCGAGCCCGATGGCGCGCGCCAGCGGGATCGGGAGGCGCGGGGTCCACACCCGCACCCCCAGCTCGGCGGCGATGGCGTGGACGATCTCCTCGAGCGAGTAGGAGCGCGCGTCGGAGATGAAATAGACCTCGCCCGGACGGCCGTGCTCGGCGGCCAGGCGCAGCCCGGCGACCTGGTTGCCGACATAGCAGAACTCGGTGAGCACCTCGCGCGGGCCGATCAGCGGGTAGACGCCCTTCTCGATCACCCGGAAGAGCCGCCCGAGCAGGATCGGCTCGCGCTCGCCATAGGTCATCGGCGGGCGCACCACCACGGTCTCCAGAGTGCCGTCGGCGGCGGCCTCGCGCACCAGCCGCTCGGCCTCGAGCTTGCTCCGGCCATAGATGTTGCGCGGGTGCTGGGGGCTGTCCTCGGTGAGCGGGCGCCCGTCGCGCGAGGTGCCCACCGCCTCGATGGTGCCGGTGAACACGAAACGGCGCGCGCCGGCGCGGCGCGCGGCCTCGAGCAGCAGCCGGGTGCCCTCGACGTTGACCGCCCGGTAGCGGGCGTCGGGGACCCGGGCGTCGTGTCTGGAGATGGCGGCGAGGTGATAGACCTGCCCGACCCCGGCGAGCGCCGCCTCCAGGCTCGTCGCGTCGAGGAGGTCGCCGTGACGGATCTCGGCGCCGCAGGCGCTCAACGCCGCGCAGTCCTCGCCGGGACGCACCAGGGCGCGCACCGCGATCCCGTCGGCGCGCAGCGACTCGACCAGATGCCCGCCGATGAAGCCCGCCGCGCCGGTCACCAATGCCACTCGTGTCATCGCGTCAGCCTCCTCGGGTCGTCACCGGCGCCGTGCGCGCATCAGGTACGCGACGAACGTTAATGAGCCGCGCCGGCGGCGTCAACGCTGTGATGACCCCGGCGCCCTGGCTGCGCCCGGACGGCACGGCTGTGGCATGATCGCCTCCCTCGATGGGCGCCCGCCGGTGGTGCGCCCGGTCGCCGACGACACAGGACACCGATACCCATGCACAGCCCCCAGCCCCTCGATCCCTCACTGATCCGTGAACAGGCGCGCGCGGCGCTCGCCGAGGACCTCGGCAGTGGCGACGTCACCGCCGCGCTGCTGCCCGCCGATCAGCAGGCGCGCGCCGAGCTGATCACCCGCGAGTCGGCGGTGCTCTGCGGTCGGGACTGGTTCGAGGCGGTGTTCCATGCACTCGATCCGGCGATCCGCATCGACTGGGAGGCGGCCGACGGCGCGCGCGTCGCGCCGGGGCAGCGGCTGTGCGTGATCACCGGCCCGGTGCGCGCGCTGCTCACCGGCGAGCGCACGGCGATGAACCTGCTGCAGACCCTCTCGGGCACCGCCACCCGCACCCGTCGCTTCGCCGACGCCGTCGCCGGGCTGCCGGTGGCGGTGCTCGACACCCGCAAGACCCTGCCGGGGCTGCGGTTGCAGCAGAAGTACGCGGTGCGCTGCGGTGGCGGCACCAACCACCGCATGGGGCTGCACGACGCCATCCTCATCAAGGAGAACCACATCCTCGCCGCCGGCTCGATCGCCGCGGCGGTGACCGCGGCGCAGGCGCTGCAGACCGGCTTGGAGATCATCGTCGAGGTCGAGTCGCTCGCCGAACTCGAGCAGGCGCTGGCCGCCGGCGCGCCGACGGTGCTGCTCGACAACTTCGACAACGATCAGTTGCGCGAGGCGGTGGCGCTGAACGCCGGGCGGGCGCGGTTGGAGGCCTCCGGCGGGGTGAACCTCGAGACCATCCGCGCGATCGCCGAGACCGGGGTCGACCGCATCTCGGTTGGCGCGCTCACCAAGGACGTGACCGCGGTCGATCTGTCGATGCGTCTGGAGGTCGCCTGAGCCTCGCTCAGCGCGGCGTGCCGGGGGCGCCGAGGTGCTGTTCGAGCACCTGCAGCCGCTCGCGCAGGCGCTCGTTCTCCTCGAGCAGGTCGAGCGCCAGCGCGGTACCGGCGAGGTTGAGGTCGAGGTCGTGGCGCAGCCGCACGGCGCGGCGCGCGCGGCGCACCGCGATCCCGTCGAAGCGCCACTCGGCGGGGAGGCTGCCGCAGGGGTTGAGCAGCCCCTCGGCGACCATGCACTCGATCAGGTGGTGCTCGGCGTCGCAGAGCACGCACAGCTCGACCAGCGACAGGCTCAGGCCCTCGTCGAGCACGATGCCCTCGAAGATCCGCTCCAGCTGCTGCATCGGCGATGTCCTCCCTCGTTGAGCCGCGCGCTACACCCCGAGGTCGGCGCGCGGGTTGAAGTCTAGCTGCTCGGCGAGTTTGCGATAGGCGCGCCGTGCCGCCTCGGTGGTTGCCGGCGGCGCCTGGATCTCGAGCGTCACCAGGGTGTCGCCGGGCGGATCGCCGGGCAGCCCGCGCCCCTTGAGCCGCAGCCGCTGCCCGGACTGCGAGCCCGGCGGGATCTTCAGGCTGACGGTGCCGCCGAGGGTGGGCACGCTCACCGCGGCCCCGAGCGCCGCCTCCCAGGGCGCCAGGGGCAGGCGCAGGTGGATGTCGCGTCCGTCCGGGGTGAAGTGCGGGTGGGGCTTCAGCTCGACCTCGAGATAGAGATCGCCGGCCGGTCCGCCGCCGAGCCCGGCGCCGCCCTGGCCGGCGAGCCGGATCTGTCGGCCCTGGGTGACCCCGGCGGGGATGCGGACCTTGAGGGTGCGGGCGTTGCCCGAGGACTCGACCCGTACCTGGCGGGTGACGCCGCGATAGGCCTCGTCGAGATCGAGGGCGATGCGCACCGTCTGGTCCTGGCCGCGGCGTCGCGGCGGCTCGGCGCCGCCGAAGGCGCGCCCGAAGATGCTGGAGAAGAAGTCGCTGAAGTCGCCGACGTCATCGGCGTTGAAGCGGTAGTTGCCGCGGCGCCCGCCGCCGGGCGGCGGGCGGAAGTCCTGACCGGCGCGCCAGCCGCTGCCGAGCGCATCGTAGGCGGCGCGCTTCTCGGGATCGTGCAGCACCTCGTTGGCCTCGTTGATCTCCTTGAAGCGGGCCTCGGCGTCGGACTCCTTGCTGACGTCCGGGTGGTACTTGCGCGCGAGCTTGCGATAGGCCCGCTTGATCTCGTCCTGGGAGGCGTCGCGCGCCACCCCGAGGGTCTTGTAGTAATCCTTGTATTGCATCGTCTGCTCTCGCGGAATGGACGGGCCCGATCATGCACCGCGCCGTGATGGCGCCTGCGTCTGTGGCGGCGGGCCGATCGTCGTCTGATCGCTGGATAGTCGTTGCGGCGGGGCGATTGTCAAGCGTGGCGGTGAGGGTGCGTCTGGTTCAGTCCGTCTCCGCCGGGCTGTGGGCCGGGACGGTGCGCTCGCGCGCCCAGGCGCGCAACGCCGCGATCCGCTCCTCCATCACCACCGCCAGCGGCTGGGTGGCGGCCAGCTCGGCGAGCAGCGCCTCGGTGTCGGGGCGGCGCTCGGCGCCGTCCTCGGCATAGCAGGCGGCGACCACCGCCTGCTCGATCCCGGCGCCGGTGAAGCCCTCGCTCGCCGCGGCGAGGGTGTCGAGGTCGAGTGCGGTCGGGTCGATGCCGCGGCGCGCGAGATGGATGGCGAAGACCTCGCGGCGCACCCCGGCATCGGGCAGGTCGACGAAGAACAGCTCGTCGATGCGGCCCTTGCGCAGCAGCTCGGGCGGCAGATGCGAGACGTCGTTGGCGGTGGCCACCAGGAAGACCCGGGCGCGGCGTTCGGCCATCCAGGTGAGCAGGGTGCCGAGCACGCGTCGGCCGACGCCCTCGTCGCCCGAGCCGCTGGCCAGCCCCTTCTCGATCTCGTCGATCCACAGCACGCAGGGTGCCATCACCTCGGCGGTGCGCAGCGCCTGGCGCAGGTTCTTCTCGGTCTCGCCGATGTACTTGTCGTAGAGGGTGGCGAAGTCGAGACGCAGCAGCGCCACCCCGAAGCGTCCGGCGACGGCCTTGGCCGCGAGGCTCTTGCCGCCGCCCTGGACCCCGAGCAGGAGGATGCCGCGCGGGCGGTCGCGGCGCTCGTCGGCGTCGAGGAAGGGCGCGCGGCGGCGGTCGAGCCAGGCCTTGAGGTTGTCGAGCCCGGCGATGTCGGCGAAGGTGCGGGTGTCGTACTCGAAGGAGACCACGCCGTCGGGGCTGAGCAGGGCGTACTTGGCGCGGCGCAGGGCGGCGACGTCGTCGCGGGTGATGGCGCCGTCGTCGCGCACCGCGTTGCGGATCAGCCGCCGGGCATCGGACTCGGTGAGACCGAGCAGGTTGTTGGCCAGCTGCTCGACGGCCTCGCGGCTGGCGCGCAGCGCGCGCCCGGGCGCGGCCTCCTGCCAGGCGCGGGCCTCCTCGCGGATCAGCTCCATGATGCGCTTGCGCTCGGGCAGGCGCAGCTGGAAGCGCACGCTCAGATGACGCAGCTCGGCGGGCAGTTCGAGCCCGTGGCTGACCAGCACCAGGGTGCGTGCGCAGGTGGCGTGGGTCTGGGCGATCTCCTTGAGCAGACGGACGTGGATCGGGTCGTCGAGATAGGGGTGGAAGTCGAGCAGCAGATAGAGCCCGGGCTGATCGAGCGCGTGGATGTGACGCAGCGCCTGGCGCGGCTCGGCGAGGTTGCGTTGCGGTTCGGCGTCGAACTCGAGCCGGCGCAGTCCCTCGGTCACCGTCCAGCGGAAGGCGGGCTGGCCGAGACGGATCGCCAGCCCGGCGAACAGCTCGACCACGCGCGCCTCCTCGACCGATTCGATGATCAGGATCGGGGTGTCGGCGCGCAACAGCAGCTCGAGATCGTGCAGATCCGGCATGGGGAGGTTGGTGGTGTCGGTGACGGGCATGATCGGGGACCGCTCGGTGGCGTCTCGTCGACGTCTCCGGCAAATTTACCAACATCATCGTCGACAACCCAGTGACAGCGCGGGGCGAGGCTGCGAAGATGCGGAGACGCGCCGCGTCGACCTGTCTCCCCACCCCGTCCCAGGTCCGCAGCCCGCTCCACCCGCTGAGCGGGCCGGGGCGTCGTCCCGTGGTGGACGACGGCGGGGCACGCGGCCCCATCACAGCCATCAGCACCGGCCTGGCAGGGCCTCCAGGCGTAGCGAGAGAAGAGCCATGAGCGACAAAGACCACTTGATCATCTTCGACACCACCCTGCGCGACGGCGAGCAGAGCCCCGGGGCCTCGATGACGCGCGAGGAGAAGGTGCGCATCGCCAAGGCCCTGGAGCGGCTGCGCGTGGACGTCATCGAGGCCGGTTTCCCGATCGCCAGCCCGGGCGACTTCGAGGCGGTCGCGGCGGTCGCCGAGCAGATCAAGGACAGCCGTGTCTGTGGTCTGGCGCGGGCGCTCGACAAGGACATCGATCGCGCCGGTGAGGCGCTGGCCAAGGCCAACGCCGGACGTATCCACACCTTCATCGCCACCTCGCCGATCCACATGGAGAAGAAGCTGCGGATGCAGCCCGAGCAGGTGATCGAGCAGGCGGTGGCGGCGGTGCGGCGGGCGCGGCGCTATACCGACGACGTCGAGTTCTCGGCCGAGGACGCCGGGCGCTCGGAGATCGACTTCCTCTGTCGCATCACCGAGGCGGTGATCGAGGCCGGGGCGACCACGGTGAACATCCCCGACACCGTCGGCTACAACATCCCCGACCAGTTTGGCGCGGTGATCGCGGCGCTGCGCGAGCGCGTGCCCAACGCCGATCGCGCGGTGCTCTCGGTGCACTGTCACAACGACCTCGGGCTGGCGGTGGCCAACTCCCTGGCGGCGGTGCGCAACGGCGCGCGCCAGGTCGAGTGCACCATCAACGGGCTGGGCGAGCGCGCCGGCAACGCCGCGCTCGAGGAGATCGCGATGGCGGTGCGCACCCGTCAGGACCTCTTCGACTGCGACACCCGGCTCGATACCACCCAGATCGTCACCTGCTCGCGTCTGGTCTCGGGGATCACCGGCTTCACCGTCCAGCCCAACAAGGCGGTGGTCGGCGCCAACGCCTTCGCCCACGAGTCGGGCATCCACCAGGACGGCGTGCTGAAGAACCGCGAGACCTACGAGATCATGCGCGCCCAGGACGTCGGCTGGAGCGAGAACCGCATGGTGCTGGGCAAGCACTCGGGGCGTAACGCCTTCCGCAGCCGCCTCCACGACCTCGGCATCGAGTTCGCCTCCGAGGAGGAGCTCAACGCCGCCTTCGCCCGCTTCAAGGATCTCGCCGACAAGAAGCACGAGATCTTCGACGAGGACCTCCAGGCACTGGTCACCGACGCCAACCTCGATGCCGCCAACGAGCGCGTCAAGCTGGTCTCGCTGCGGGTGTGCTCGGAAACCGGCGAGACCCCGAACGCCGAGCTGGTGCTCGCCATCGACGGCGCCGAGCGCAGCGCGGCGGCGAGCGGCAGCGGTCCGGTCGACGCCGCCTTCCGCGCCATCGAGTCGGTGGTCGAGAGCGGCGCCGAGCTCAAGCTCTACTCGGTCAACGCCATCACCAGCGGTACCGACGCCCAGGGCGAGGTGACGGTGCGACTGGAGAAGGGCGGGCGCGTGGTCAACGGGCAGGGCGCCGACATCGATATCGTCATCGCCTCGGCCAAGGCCTATGTCAACGCCTGCAACAAGGTGCTGCACGGCGCCCGCCGCGCCCACCCGCAGGGCGCGGACGTCTGAGTCGGGATGGACGAGCAACGTCGTCTGAGCTATCTGGCGCGGATGGGGGTGCATGCCTGGCAGCCGCGCGCGGACGAGCACGACGGCGCCGCGGCGGCGCCGCTCGAGATGCCGCCGGCGGTCCCGCCACAGGCGCCGCCCGCGACCCTCGAGCCGGCACGGCCCCGGCC
>NZ_RHFI01000003.1:0-206087 GCF_003718685.1 Marichromatium sp. AB31
CGGCGCCGGTGCGTTGATCGGCGCCGGCGTCGGCGCGCTCGGCGGTCGCCTCGTCGACGAGCACGCCAAGGGCCACTTCGACTGAGTCGTCATCGATCGATCCACCTCGCCCCGTCGGTCGTGATGGCCGGCGGGGTCCACCCTGGAGTCCCGCCGTATGATCGCGCAGTTCCTCGCCGCCTTCTGGCAGGTGATGGTCGAACTCTCCCCCTCGTTGTTGCTCGGCCTGCTGATCGCCGGGCTGATGCACGTCTATCTGCCGCGTGGCTTCATCCATCGCGGGCTCAACCGCCCCGACATGGCGAGCGTGACCCGCGCCACCCTGGTCGGGGTACCGCTGCCGCTGTGCTCCTGCGGGGTGATCCCGACGGCGTTGGGGCTACGTAACGAAGGCGCTTCCAAGGGCGCCACCACCGCCTTCATGATCAGTACCCCGCAGACCGGGGTCGACTCGATCCTGGTGAGCGCGGCCTTCCTCGGCTGGCCCTTCGCGCTGTTCAAGCTGGTCGCGGCCTTCGTCACCGGGCTGGTCGGCGGCGGGCTGGTCAACCGCTTCACCCGTCCCGATCCGGCACCCGCGCAACAGACGGCGACGGATGATGACGGGGCGCGGCCGCGCGGCTGGCGCCCGGTGCTGCGCTATGCGGTGTTCGATCTGCTCGGGGCGATCGATCTGTGGGTGCTCGCCGGCGTGGCGCTGGCGGCGCTGCTCACCGTCGTGCTGCCCGCCGACTACTTCGCCTCGCAGTCCTGGGCCCAGGGGCTGCTCGGCATGCTGGTGGTGTTGGCGATCTCGCTACCGCTCTATGTCTGTACCACCGGATCGGTGCCGATCGCCGCCTCGCTGATCGCCTCGGGGCTGCCGGCGGGCTCGGCGCTGGTGTTCCTGATGGCCGGTCCGGCGACCAATATCGCCACCTTCGGGGCCGTCTATCGCACCCTCGGCGGCCGCATCCTGGCGATCTATCTCGCCGTGGTGGTGGTGATGAGCATGGCCTTCGGACTGTTGTTCGACGCCCTGCTGCAGAGTCCGGCGGAACATGCCGGGCATCTCCACGGCGCCGAGGGCGACTGGCTGGGGGTGAGCGCGGCGCTGCTGCTCACCGCGCTGCTGCTGTTGCTCGCCGTGCGGCGCCTGCGTGCCCGCTTCGCGCCGGCGCCCGCCGTGGCCGCGGATCTGACCCTGCCGGTCTCGGGGATGAGCTGCAATCATTGTGTCGCCAGCGTTCGTCAGGCGCTCGAGCGCATCGACGCGGTCGAGGCCGCCGAACCCGATCTCGGCGCCGGGCTGGTGCGGGTGCGCGGCGCGCACCTCGACGTCAGCGAGCTGGTCGCGGCGATCCGCCAGGCCGGTTTCGACAGCGATCCCGGGCAGTCGCGCTAGCTGTGCACCCTGCCACCGTGGCCGTCCCGAACGGCTGCGGTGGCCTCGAATCGACTTATCCTTGACCAGATAATTTCTATGGTCTCTCGGTTGACGCCCCGTTCCCGATCCACTAGCTTTCCACCAGAGTCAATCGCGGCGCCTGCCAGGATCTCGAACTACCCCAAGCGAGCATTCAAGTGTTAAAGACACGTCGGAGTGTCTACGGGTTTTTCCTTTGGGATCCGAACTCTCCTGATCGCTTAGCCTGACCGTCTCCAGCTCGGTCGGTGTCGAGCGCCGGATGCGCTCCCATCCTTATCCCCGCATCGCTCCCTCTCTCCCGAACGCGCGTCTTTTCACTTTTAGTGTACGCATTGGCCGGTCGTGATCCCCGAGGAAGCGCCTTCCTCGCCGGGCCGCGGGCTTGGACATCGTCCACTGTCGGGATGGCTTGTGTGTTGGCCGACCGGCAGTTTTCGTTCGATCAACACACACGAGCCCGAGAGATAGCGATGAGGATCTACGTAGGAAATCTCCCCTATAGCGTGACCGATGACGAGCTGAGGGACATCTTCAGCGGATTCGGTGAACTGGCCAGCGCCGAGGTGATCAAGGACAAGTTCTCCGGTCAGTCGAAGGGCTTCGGCTTCGTCGACATGCCCAACAACTCGGAGGCTGACACCGCGATCAAGGCCCTCAACGAGAGCGACATGAAGGGTCGCAAGCTCACCGTCAACGAGGCCAGGCCGCGGGCGGAGCGCCCGCGTGGAGGGGGGCGCTACTGATCCCGCCGCAACCATGCCCACGCCCACCGGCCAGCCGGTCGGTGGACGTCGGGGAGGGCGCTCAGGACGAGCGCCATCCTGCCGTTCACGCCTCGGGCAGCTCGATGCCCAGCCGATCCCACATGCGGTCGACCCGCTCGCGCACCGCCTCGTCCATGCGGATCGGCTCGCCCCACTCGCGGTCGGTCTCGCCCTGCCACTTGTTGGTCGCGTCGAAGCCGATCTTCGAACCCAGTCCGGAGACCGGCGAGGCGAAGTCGAGATAGTCGATCGGGGTGTTCTCGATCGTCACCGTGTCGCGCGCCGGGTCCATCCGGGTGGTCATCGCCCAGATCACGTCCTTCCAGTCGCGGGTGCAGACGTCCTCGTCGACGACGATGACGAACTTGGTGTACATGAACTGGCGCAGGAAGGACCACACCCCCATCATCACCCGCTTGGCGTGTCCCGGGTACTGCTTGCGGATGCTCACCACCGCGAGGCGGTAGGAGCAACCCTCGGGCGGCAGGTAGAAGTCGACGATCTCCGGGAACTGCTTCTGCAGGATGGGCACGAAGACCTCGTTGAGCGCCACCCCGAGGATCGCCGGCTCGTCGGGCGGCCGGCCGGTATAGGTGCTGTGATAGATCGGGCGCTCGCGATGGGTGATGCGCTCGATGGTGAACACCGGGAAGCGGTCGACCTCGTTGTAGTAGCCGGTGTGGTCGCCGAAGGGGCCCTCCGGGGCCATGTCGTCGGGATGGATATGGCCTTCGAGCACGAACTCGGCGCTCGCCGGGACCTGCAGGTCGGAATCCTGACAGCGTGCCAGCTCGGTGCGGCTGCCGCGCAACAGCCCGGCGAAGGCGTACTCCGAGAGGGTGTCGGGCACCGGGGTGACGGCGCCGAGGATGGTCGCCGGATCGGCGCCGAGCGCGACGGCCACCGGGAAGGGCTTGCCGGGGTGGGCACGCTGCCAGTCGCGATAGTCGAGCGCGCCGCCGCGGTGCGCCAGCCAGCGCATGATCACCCGGTTGCGATCGAGCACCTGCATGCGATAGATGCCGAGGTTCTGGCGCGGCTTCTCCGGACCGCGGGTGATCACCAGCCCCCAGGTGATCAGACGACCGACATCGCCCGGCCAGCAGTGCTGGATCGGCAGGCGCCCCAGATCGACCGCCTCACCGCTGAGCTGGTGCGCCTGGCAGGGCGGGTTGCGCCGCACCTTGGGGGCCATGTCGAGCACCTTCTTGAAGATCGGCAGGCTCTCCCAGGCCTGCTTCATCCCCTTCGGCGGGTCCGGCTCCTTGAGAAAGGCGAGCAGCCGACCGACCTCGCGCAGCGCCTCGACCGAGTCCTCGCCCATCCCCAGCGCCACCCGGCGCGGGGTGCCGAAGAGGTTGCCGAGCAGTGGGATCTCCGAGCCTTTGGGGCGCTCGAACAGCAGCGCCGGACCGCCGCCGCGCAGGGTGCGGTCGCAGATCTCGGTCACTTCCAGGTGCGGGTCGACCGGCTCGCGCACCCGCACCAGCTCGCCGCGCTCCTCGAGCTGGGCGATGAAGTCGCGCAGGTCGCGGTACTTCATGCCGCGATCCCGGACTGACGCAGCAGCGCCTCGGTGTCGGGCTCGCGCCCGCGGAAGCGCACGAACAGCGTCATCGCGTCCTCGGCGCCGCCGCGCTCGAGGATGTGCTCGCGGAAGGCGCGCCCGGTGGCGGGGTCGAACACCCCGCGCTCCTCGAACAGCGAGAAGGCGTCGGCCGAGAGCACCTCGGCCCACTTGTAGCTGTAGTAACCGGCGGCATAGCCCCCGGCGAAGATGTGCGAGAAGCCGTGGGCGAAGCGGTGGAAGGCCGGCGGGTGGATCACCGCGACCTGCTCACGCACCGACTGCAGGATCTCCTGGATGCGCCCGCCGCGTGCCGGGTCGTATTCGAGATGGATGCGGAAGTCGAACAGCGCGAACTCGAGCTGACGCACCATCTGCATCGCCGACTGGAAGTGCTTGGCCGCGCGCATGCGCTGGTAGAGGGTCTCGGGCAGCGGCTCGTCGGTCTCCCAGTGGCGCGCGAACAGGTCCAGCGACTCGCGCTCCCAGCACCAGTTCTCGAGGAACTGACTGGGCAGCTCGACGGCGTCCCAGGGCACCCCGTTGATCCCGGCCACCGCCGGATAGTCGACCTTGGTCAGCAGGTGGTGCAGACCGTGGCCGAACTCGTGGAACAGGGTCTCGACCTCGTCGTGGGTGAGCAGCGCCGGGCGCGCGCCGACCGGCGGGGCGAAGTTGCACACCAGATAGGCCACCGGGATCTGGTCGCGGGTGGCGCTGTGCATGCGATCGCTGCAGGTGTCCATCCAGGCCCCGCCGCGCTTGTGCGCCCGGGCGAAGGGGTCGAGATAGAACTGACCGCGCAGCGCGCCGTGCTCGGCGTCGCGAATCTCGAAGAAGCGCACGTCGGGGTGATAGGTGTCGAAGTCCTCGACCTCCTGGAAGCGCACCCCGAAGAGCCGCTCGGCGACGCCGAACAGCCCGTCGAGCACGCGCGAGAGCGGGAAGTAGGGACGCAGCTCCTCGTCGCTGATCTGGTAGCGGTGCTGGCGCAGTTTCTCGGCGTAGTAGCCGACGTCCCAGGGTTCGAGCTGGTCGACACCGTGGTGTTCGCGGGCGAAGGCGGTCAGCTCGTCGAGCTCGCGCTGCGCCTGCGGCAGCGAGCGCTCGGCCAGATCGCCGAGGAAGCCGATCACCTCTTCCGGGGTGCGCGCCATCTTGGTCGCCAGCGAGCGTTCGGCATAGTTGGCGAAGCCGAGCAGCTGGGCCTGTTCGTGACGCAGCGCGAGGATCTGCTCCATGATCTCGCTGTTGTCCCACTCACCGGCGTGCGGGCCCTGGTCCGAGGCGCGGGTGGCGAAGGCGCGATAGCACTCGGCGCGCAGCTCGCGGTCGTCGGCATAGGTCATCACCGGCAGATAGCTCGGCATGTGCAGGGTCAGCAGCCAGCCCGGCAGCTCGCGCTGCTCGGCGTTCTGACGCAGCAGCGCGCGCGCCGACTCGGGCAGCCCGGCGAGGCGCGACTCGTCCTCCAGGTGCAGCTCCCAGGCGTTGGTGGCATCGAGCACGTTCTCGGCGAACTTGCTGGTGAGCGCACTCAGCGACTGGCTGATCTCCTTGTAGCGGGCCTTCTTGTCGGCCGGCAGGTCGACGCCGGAGAGATGGAAGTCGCGCAGCGCGTTGTCGAGCACCCGGCGCTGGTCGGCGTCGAGATGCTCCTGGGTGGCCACCGCGCGATAGGCGCGGAACAGCGCCTCGTTCTGCCCGACCTCGGTGCCATAGTCGCTGAGCTTGGGCAGACAGGCGTTGTAGGCGGTGCGCAGCGCCTCGCTGTTGAGCACGCTGTTGAGATGGCTGACCGGCGACCAGACCCGGCCGAGCCGGTCCTCGCTCTCCTCCAGCGGCTCGATGAAGTTCTCCCAGGTCGGCACCGCGATCTCGCGGGTGAGTCGCTCGATCAGTGCGCGACACTCGGCGAGCTGAGCGTCGAGCGCGGGCTCGACGTGCTCCGGGCCGATCCGGGAGAAGGCCGGCAGGGTCTGGGTTTCAAGCAGGGGGTTCGACATCGGGGGACCTGTGAATCCTGTGCAACATAGGGTCGGATATGGCGACTGCCGCATACCGCTTCCAGCGCGGCGGCGACCGGCGCGCGGTCCGCGCGCCCTCAGTCGGTGAGGAAGCCGCTGTTCTGCAGGGGGGCGATGCGCCCCTGCAGCGAGCGGATCATGTCCTTGCGGGGACGCGGGGCGAAGCCGCGCGGGACGCAGAAGTGATGACGCCACAGCGCCTTGCGGAAGCGTTCGTGGTCGCGCTCGCCGAGCGGCTGCCACTGCGGCTCGTCGAGCAGCACGAAGCGCCCGGCGGCGCCGTAGGCGTAGGTCTTGTAAGTGCCGCGCGGGGTGCAGCGCAGCCCCTCGAAGGAGAGGTTGCGGGCGCCGCTCGGCCCCTGGGCGACCAGGGTGTAGCGCACCACGCCGTCGTCGCCGATCTGCAGGTGACGGCCATCGATGAAATAGCGGAAACCGGCATGCGGTCGATCGAGTTCGAGCTCGATCAGGTCGGACTCCTCGGGCCAGGGCGGCGGCGGGGTGGCGCGTTCCTGCCAGCGCACGCCCTCGCGCACGCTCGAGGGTGTGGGCGCCTCGGGGTCGGTGACGAAGGCGTTGTCGGCGAGCGCGGGAGCCGGGCGCAGCAGCGCCAGCGGCAGCAGCAGCGGGAGCAGACGGTGGGGGCGGCTGATCATCATCGCTTCAGCGCGCCTGGTTCGGCCAGGGTTGGATGGCGACGGCCGAGATGCTGTTCTTCGGCGAACCCTCGATGATCTTGTCGCTGTAGCTCAGATAGACCAGGGCGTGACGCGGCGCGTCGTAGAAGCGTACCACCTGCAGGCTCTTGAACAGCAGCGAGGTGCGCTTCTTGAACACCTCCTCGCCGTCCTGCTTGCCGTCGCGCACCGCGTCGGGCAGCGTGATCGGGCCGACCTGGGTGCACTCGATCGAGGCGTCCGAGGTGTCCTCGGCGACCCCGACCGCGCCGGAGACCCCGCCGGTCTTGGCGCGGCTGATATAGCAGACGACACCGGGAATGTCCTCGTCCTCGAAGGCCTCGACGACGATCTTGTCGTTGGGGCCGAGGATCTTGAACTTGGTCGAGACGCTGCCGATGACCTCGGCCGCGAGCGGGGCGCTCAGGGCGAGTAGGGCGATGGCGGTCAGCAGCTTGCGCATGCGGGCGGCTCCTTGTGCGAACGGGTGGTTGGTCATCAGGCCCCGAACAGGCGGTCGTGTTCGCTGCGGCTGCGGGTGAGCGCATCCTCGATCGAGACGCCGAGGAACCAGTTGCCGGTGACTGCCAGCGGGGTGCCGGCGAGCGCGGCGTCGAGCGCGGCGACCCGTTCGGCGTGACCGGCGCGCAGCGCCGGCAGACGGTTGTGCACCCGCGCCTGGTCGAGCACCTGATCGGGGCGCAGGTCGAGGGTGGCGCAGGCGCGCGCGATCTGGGCCTCGGCGTCGAGTGCGCCGGGACGGAAGTGGAAGGCGAAGCCGCGCAGCTCGGGATCGGGGAGGAAGTCGCGCGAGACCGAGGAGTAGAAGGCGTCCTCGATCGCGATCAGCCCGGCCATCGGCTTGATGTCGACCTCGGCGGCGCGGAACACCAGTACCAGGGTCTCGATCTCGGCCATGCCGATGCCGTCGATCGCCGCGCGCGCCTGCTCGAAGCCCTCGGGCATCAGCGCGGCGGCCACCGGCGGCGGCACCGCCAGGGTGAGCCGGGCGGCGCCGATGCTCTCGCCATCGGCGAGGTGGACCCGGAAGCCCGCGTCGGTACGCGCGATGCGCTCGACCTCCTGGCCGGTGCGCACCTCGATCCCCGGCTGATCGGCGATCGCCTGGGGGATGGTCGAGAGCCCGCTCGGGAAGGTGAAGGCCTTGATCACCTCCTTGCGCCGCGGCTTGCGGCGGAACAGCGCCTCGGCCGGGTAGTCGTCGGCGGGCTGGCAGATCACCGCCTGGAAGGCGTGACGCAACAGGTCGTCGTAGTTGCGCCGGCCGAGGATGGCGCTGTAGTAGTCGGCGACGCTGCGTCCGGCCTTGGGCTCGCGGAACATCCGCGGCAGCGAGCGGATCGCCTCGCCGAGGTGCAGCGCCGAACGGATCGGGCGACGCTTGCCGTCCTGCCACAGCGCATAGCCGACCTTGAGCTTGGGCTGGACCAGCGCGGTCAGCCCCAGATCGTCGAGGATGGTGAGCAGGTTGCCGTAGCTGTTGAAGCAGGTATGTCCGCCCGACTCGACCCAGAAACCGTCCTGGTCCTCGAAGGCCTGGCTGTTGATGCAGCCGCCGACGCGATCGCGCGCCTCCAGCACCAGGGTGGAGTGGCCGCGACGTGCGGAGAAGTGCGCGGCGCCGAGTCCGCTGATGCCGGCGCCGATGACGAGATGCTCGAAGTCGATGGTCATGGAGGGGTCAGTCGCTGCGTTCCTGTCGTTGTTCTTCGGGCTCGATGTCGACCAGCGAGAGATGATCGATGTCGGGCGTCGGGATCGGCGTCGGCGGCGGCTCGCAATCGGCCAGGGTCCAATCGGCGCCTTGCACCAGGGTCAGGTGGCTGGTGTCGATGGCGGGCATCTTAACCGTGCGCGAGGGTTCGAGGAAGCCGTCCTGTGGGGCCAGTGCCAGCGCCTCGCCATCGATCCGGGCGAGGGTCTCGGGGGAGCCGGCGGGGTCCTCCACCGGGCCGTCGGGCGCCGGGCGCACCGGTTGCGGGGCGGGGGCGGCGCGTTCGCTCGGGGTCACCTCCAGCACCGCGCCGGCCCGGCTGAAGACCTGGCGGTACTGGGCGACGGTGGCGGCGTCGACGCCGCGCTTGACCACCACCCGCTTGCCGCTGAACAGCCGCTCGCAGCCGGGACCGGCGAGCTTGAACACGGCGCAGAGCCGTTCGCGGACCTGGGCGGGGTCGGCGTCGGTGGCGATGGCGCCGGTATAGCAGAGATCGAAGAGTTCGTCGGCCATGGGCTCGCACCTGCGTGCGCCCGGCGCACGGGCGCCGGGCGCGATAGGTATCAGAGTGGCTTGGCCAGGGTGAAGGCACCCCGGATGTCGCCGGCGCGGTAGCCGCGCGCGTTGTCCTCAGGATAACGCTCGTCCAGGGCGGCCGCCACCTCGGGGGTGAGGTGATCGCCGTGACAGGCGAGACAGACCTCGGCGGTGGGGATCGCCTTCATGAAACGGAAGCGGCGGCCGTCCTCATCCTCGACCACCTCGGCGTGGGCGAGACCGGCCACCGGCTCGCCGGCGGCGCGCTGCTCCTCGAACTGGTCGAGGATCTCGCGCTCCCAGGCATCCGGGGTGTTGCGCGCCGCGTTGCGCACCCCGAGGCTGGTGCGCCCGACCGACCAGCCGCTCTGCGCGCTCAGCTCGTCGGCGATCACCGGTGCGCGCTCCTCGCAGACCTCGATCGCGCGCACCGGACCGCCGGCCTCGAGCGCTTCCTTGAGCTCGCCCTGGAGGGTGCCGGCGAACTGCTGGATGAGCGTCTTGGCCTCGGCCACGCGCGGATCGGGCGCGGTCTCGGCGTGTGCGCCGGCGGCGATGAGCAGGGCGGGAGCGAGGGACCACTGGATCAATGTCTTCATCGGGCGATATCTCCTTGATGTCTTGGCAGCTGCGGGCTGGGCAGTGTGCCAGCTTTGCGTCGCGCAGGGTTTGACGGATCGCAGTCGGGGAGTTCCCGCGCACACTCAATGTGATTGACGGCGCGGCTCAGTCCAGGTGTGCCCGCAGCGCCGCCCCGGTCGGCAGCTCGGGGTGCGCGGCGATGGTCTCCGGCGTCCCGGTCGCGACCAGCCGTCCGCCGTCCGCGCCGCCCTCGGGGCCGAGGTCGAGCACCCAGTCGGCGGCGGCGATCAGGTCGAGGTTGTGCTCGATCACCACCACGCTGTGCCCGGCGTCGACCAGCCGTTGCAGTACCCCGAGCAGACGTTCGACATCGGCCATGTGCAGCCCCACCGTCGGCTCGTCGAGCAGATAGAGGGTGGGGCGGTCGGTCAGCCCATCGGCGCCGGGACGCGCGCGCGCCAGCTCGGTGACCAGCTTGAGCCGCTGCGCCTCGCCGCCGGAGAGGGTCGGACTCGGCTGGCCGAGGGTGAGATAGCCGAGCCCGACGTCCTGCAGCAGGGTCAGCGGGTGATGGATCGCCGGGTGGGCGGCGAAGTGCTCGACCGCTTCGTCGACGCTCAGCGCCAGGGTCTGGCCGATGTCGAGCCCGAGATAACGCACCGCGCGCGTCTCGCGGTCGAAGCGGGAGCCGTCGCACTGCTCGCAGGGGATGCGCACGTCGGGCAGGAAGCTCATCTCGATGCGCTGCACCCCCTGGCCGTCGCAGGCGCCGCAGCGCCCGCCGGCGGTGTTGAAGGAGAAGCGCGCCGCGCTCCAGCCGCGGATGCGCGCTTCCTGGGTGGCGGCGAACAGCCGCCGCACCCGGTCCCAGATGCCGACATAGGTCGCCGGACAGGAGCGCGGGGTGCGCCCGATCGGGGTCTGATCAACCTCCAGCACCCGGGTGAGCGCCTGCCAGCCGTGGATCGCGCGACAGCCGATCAGGTCGCGTTTGCGCGCGCGCGTCGGCCGATCGGCGCCGAGCAGGTTGCCGAGGGTGGCGCCGAGCACCTCGCGCACCAGGGTCGACTTGCCCGAGCCCGAGACCCCGGTGACCGCCACCAGCCGTCCCAGCGGCAGCTCGACGTCGAGGTCGCGGAGATTGTTGCGGTGCGCGCCCTCGACGCGCAGCCGCTGGCGCTCGGCGGGGGCGGGGCGCGGCGGGCGGTCGCGACCGTGGGTGCGGGCGAGGTAGCGCCCGGTGAGCGAGTCGGGGTTGGCGATCAGTGCCGCGGCGTCGCCCTCGGCGATCACCTGGCCGCCGCGCACCCCGGCGCCGGGGCCGAGGTCGATGACATGACCGGCGCGACGGATGGTCTCCTCGTCGTGCTCGACCACCACGATGGTGTTGCCCTTGGCCTCCAGCCGTTCGAGGCTGGCGAGCAGCAGGGCGTTGTCGCGCGGGTGCAGACCGATGGTCGGCTCGTCGAGCACGTAGCACACCCCCTGCAGGTTGGAGCCGAGCTGCGCGGCCAGACGGATGCGCTGGGCCTCGCCGCCGGAGAGGCTGGGCGCGGCGCGGTCGAGTCCGAGATAGCCGAGCCCGACCTCGGCGAGGAAGGCGAGCCGGTCGCGCACCTCATGGATGAGATCGCCGGCGATCGCCTGCTCACGGGCATCGAGCACCAGCGCATCGAGCCAGGCCGCCGCCCGCTCGACGCTCAGCGCCGAGAGCCCGTCGATCGACTGGTCGTGGAAGCGCACCGCGCGCGCCACCGGGTTGAGCCGCGCGCCGTCACAGGCCGGACAGACCGCGGCCGCGCCGATCTCGCCCTCCTGCCACTGCGCCTCCTCGCCGCTGTGGCTGTCGTCGAGCCCGGCGATCAGCCGACCGCTGCCGAGACAGCTCGGGCACCAGCCGTGACGCGAGTTGTAGCTGAACAGCCGGGGGTCGGGCTCGGCGAAGGCACGTCCGCAGTCGGGACAGGCCCGTGCGGTGGAGTGGACCTGCTCGGCGCCCCAGTCGCCGGCGGCGTCGAGCCGCGCCACCCGCACCACGCCCTTGCCGAGCTCGAGCGCCTGATCGAGCGCGGCGCGCAGCTCGGCCTCGTGCGCCGGATCGACCCGCAGCGCGCCGAGCGGCAGCTCGATGTCGTGCTCGCGGAAGCGATCGAGCACCGGCCAGGGGGCGGTCGGCAGCGCCGTGCCGTCGACCCGCAGCCGTTGCCAGCCCTTGCCCGCGGCCCAGGCCGCCAGCTCCTTGTAGATGCCCTTGCGTGCGCTCACCAACGGGGCCAGCAACTCCACCCGCTCACCACGGTGCTCGCGGAGGATGCGGGCGAGGATCGCCGCCGCCGACATCGGCTCGATCGCCACCCCGCAGTCGGGGCAGTGCTGCACCCCGAGACGGACATAGAGCAGGCGCAGATAGTGATGGATCTCGGTGAGGGTGCCGACGGTGCTCTTCGCCCCGCCGCGACTGGTGCGCTGCTCGATCGCCACGGTCGGCGGGATGCCGTGGATGGCATCGACCTCGGCGCGCGCGGCCGGTTGCACGAACTGGCGGGCATAGGCGTTGAGCGACTCCAGATAACGCCGCTGGCCCTCGGCGAAGAGGATGTCGAAGGCCAGGGTGCTCTTGCCGCTGCCCGAGACCCCGGTGATGACCGTGAGCCGGTCGCGCGGGATCGACAGGGTGAGATCCTTGAGGTTGTGCTCGCGGGCGTGACGGATCTCGATCGCCGCGGGCGCGGTCACGGCCTGATCGTCGACGCCGCTCTCGGCGATCATCTGGGGCGCGGCCCAGCTCTCGCGCAGCGCCTGTCCGGTGTGGCTCCCGGGGTGTTCGGCGACCTGCCGGGGCGTGCCGCAGCAGACCAGTTCACCGCCGTCCTCGCCGCCCTCGGGACCGAGATCGATCAGCCAGTCGGCGGCGCCGATCACATCGAGGTTGTGCTCGATCACCAGCAGCGAGTGGCCCTGCTCGATCAGCCGCTCGAAGGCCTCGAGCAGCACCGCGATGTCGGCGAAGTGCAGCCCGGTGGTCGGCTCGTCGAGCAGGAACAGCAGCCCCGGCGCGTCCTTGCGCCGGCGCGCGCGCTTACCCAGATGGGCGGCGAGCTTGAGCCGCTGCGCCTCGCCGCCGGAGAGCGTCGGCACCGGCTGGCCGAGTCGCAGATAGCCCAGCCCGACGGCCTGCAGCGGGGCCAGGGCGCGGGCGATCTCGGCATCGCCGGCGAAGAAGGCGAGCGCCTCGGTGGCGGTCATCTCCAGCACCTCGGCGATCGAGCGCGGGCGCGCCTCGGGATCGGCGCCGGGCAGGCGGACCTCCAGCACCTCGTCGCGATAACGACGCCCGTCGCAGTCCGGGCAGCGCAGATAGACGTCGGCGAGAAACTGCATCTCGACGTGCTCGAAGCCGGTGCCGCCGCAGCCCGGGCAGCGCCCGTTGCCGCTGTTGAAGCTGAAGGTGCCGGCGGTGTAGCCGCGCGCGGCGGCCAGCGGGGCGCGGGCGAAGCGCTTGCGCAACACGTCGAAGGCGCCGACATAGCTCGCCGGGTTGGAGCGCGAGCTGCGCCCGATGCTCGACTGATCGAGCAGGCTGACGTCGCCGATCGCGTCATCGCCCGCGAGGCTCTCGAACGCCCCCGGTGTGCCGTCGGGGTGGCCCTTGCGCTGGCACAGCGCGCGATAGAGCACCTCGTGGAGCAGTGTCGACTTGCCCGAGCCCGAGACCCCGGTGAGCACCACCAGCCGGTCGAGCGGGATGCCGACATCGACCCCCTTGAGGTTGTGCGCGCGCGCCCCGCGCAGGCGCAGCCAGCGGGTGGCCTCGTCGATCGGGCGCGCCGCGCGCTCCGGGGCGACGCGGCGGCGCCCGGCGAGATAGTCGCCGGTGAGCGAGTCGGGGGCCGCGAGCAGTGCCTGGGGGCTGCCCGAGAACACCACCTCGCCGCCGTGCTCGCCGGGCCCCGGGCCGATGTCGACGATACGGTCGGCGGCGAGCATCACCTGCGGGTCGTGCTCGACCACCAGCAGCGAGTTGCCGCCCGCGCGCAGCCGCTGCAGCACCGCGACCAGTCGTGCCATGTCGCGCGGGTGCAGCCCGATGCTCGGCTCGTCGAGCACGAACAGGGTGTTGACCAGCGAGGTGCCGAGCGCGGTGGTGAGGTTGATGCGCTGCACCTCGCCGCCGGAGAGGGTGCGCGATTGCCGATCGAGGGTGAGATAGCCGAGCCCGACCGCGCACAGATAGCGCAGCCGCGCGCGGATCTCGCCGAGCAGTTGGTCGAGCGCCTGATCGAGCCCGGCGTCGAGGGTGAGCGCATCGCAGAAGTCGCGCAGCCGCGCCAGCGGCAGACACATCAGGTCGTGCAGCGCGAGCCCCGGCAGCGCCGCCCAGCGTTGCACCTCCATGCTGACGCGGTCGTGACGGAAGCGCGCCGCCACGGGCAGGGTGCGCGCGGCGAGTGCGGCGTCGCCGAGTCGCCAGTCGAGCGCCTCGTCTTCGAGCCTGGCCCCGTTGCACTGGCTGCAGGGCGCGTAGGCGCGATAGCGCGAGAGCAGCACCCGTACGTGCATCTTGTAACTGCGTCCCTCCAGCCAGGCGAAGAAGCGGCGCAGCCCGTACCACACGCCGTCCTCCCACTCGCCCTCGCCGTCGATCACCCAGTCGCGGTCGGCTGCGGTGAGCGCCGACCAGGGGATGTCGGTGGGGAGGCCGCGGGCATGGGCGAAGCGCAGCAGATCGTCCTGGACCTCGGCATAGCTGTCGCTCTGGATCGGCTTGATCGCGCCGCCGAGCAGGGTCTTGGCGGGATCGGGGACGACCTGGTCCCAGTCGATGCCGATGGTGCGCCCGAAGCCCCGACAGCTCGGGCAGGCCCCCACCGGCGAGTTGAAGGAGAACAGCCCCGGGCTCGGCTCGCGATAGCGGATGTCGCAGTCGGGGCAGTGCAGCTCGGCGGAGAAGCGCAGAGCCGGGCCGGGGGCGCGCGCGTCATCGAGCGGGTGGACCCGCACCCGGCCGTGGCCCTTCTCCAGCGCCGTCTCCAGCGCCTCCAGCGCGCGCGCGCGCTGCTCGGGGTCGATCCGCAGCCGATCCTGGATCACGGTGATGCGGGTATCGGTCTCCTCCAGCAGCCGTACATAACCCTGCTGGGCGAGCATCGCCCGCACCTGCTCCAACCCCAGCGATTCGGGCACCTCGACCTCGAAGCAGATCAGCGCGCGCGCGTCGCGATGGCTCGCGAGCAGGGCCTTCCAGATGTCCTCGGGGCGATCGCGCCGCACCGCCCGACCGCAGCCGTGACAGAACAGCCGCGCGGCGCGCGCGAACAGCAGCTTCAAGTGGTCGTTGAGCTCGGTCATGGTGCCGACGGTCGAGCGCGAGGTGCGCACCGGGTTGGTCTGATCGATGGCGATCGCCGGCGGGATGCCCTCGATGCGCTCGGCGGCGGGGCGGTCCATGCGGTCGAGGAACTGACGCGCATAGGGCGAGAAGGTCTCGACATAGCGGCGCTGACCCTCGGCATAGACGGTGTCGAAGGCCAGCGACGATTTGCCCGAGCCCGAGACCCCGGTCACCACCGTCAGTTCGCCGAGCGGCAGGTCGAGGTCGAGATCCTTGAGATTGTTCTGGCGCACGCCGCGCAGGCGGATGGTGTCGTTCACGGGGTTGCGGTGTCCTGAATCGGCGACGCCCCGGGTGTTTGCCGGGGCGTCGGGGTCGGGGTGTGGTGCGATCGGCACGGAGCGATGCCTTGCCGGGATTGACCGGGGCCAATCGATGGTGTCACGCGATGGTATAGCATGGGGATGTGTACGGTCTTTCGGCAAGCTTGTGGCGATGGACTCGACGAGGTCGCCGTGGTTGGATGATCGTCGCAGAGACCGCGGTGCGGAGACGAGAGGAGCCAAGATGTTTCAACAATTCTACCGCCGATGGCGCCGGCGAGGTGCATCTGTGGCAGCTGTGCGCCACGCGTGCCGATGCCACCCCCGGCGAGCCGTTGTGGCGGCGTGTCTACGACGCGGCGCTGATCGATGTCACCCAGGGCTGTCTGGGCACGCGCGCCTACTGGGACGAGGCCGAGTTCCTCAGCCTCAGCCAGGATTATTTCAGCGGTTGCTGGGCACGCCAGGACCAGACGCGGGTCGACGAGCTGCTCGCGCGCGGTGACCTGCTCGGGGTCGAGCAAGGTTTTCGGCTGATCGAGTCGGCGCCGGCACTGGTGGCGTTGTTCGTGGTGCGTCGCCCCGCCGATGCCCGGCTGTGGGCGCGCTACCGCGCCCTGCGCGACGATCCGACGCTCGGACCGGCCGAGCAGAAACGCGCTTTCCGCGCCTTCAAGCGTGCCTTCCACGAGCGGGTGATCCAGGTCCATGTTCGCGATGGCGAGGGGATCGACCGCGACGAGATCAACCGCATCGAGGCCGGTCCCGCGACCTATGATCGCGCCGCCGGCTTCGTCGCACTACCCATCGAGGAGTCATCATGCATCTTCTAGCCGAGATCCCCCAGGCTCGGATCGGTCTGCGCTGGGATCGCGAACTCAGCGGCGAGGCCGAGCCGCGTATCCGCCAGCTACGCGGTGCGCTGGGTAACGCCTTTCGCGAGGACGCGCTCTTCCACCAGCACGACCCGGCCACCGGTCGGCCGCTCTTTCGCTATCCCCGGGTGCAGTACCGCTGGCACGCGGGGCAGGGGCTGGTGGTGGGTTGGGCCGAAGCGGCGCAACGGCTGCTTGATCTGCCCTGGCTCGATCTGAGGCTGCGCCTCGGCGACGAGCCGGTACAGGTGACCGATGCCACGGTGCGCGCCGGGACCGGGACCTTCGGCGCGGCGACGCGGCTGCTGCGCTATCGGTTCGATACCCCGGTGCTGCTGTTCAACCAGGAGAACTATCGGCGCTACCGCCAGCTCGACGCGCCGGCCCAGCGCCGTGAGTGCGAGCGGTTGCTGACCGCGAGCCTGTTGGTGACGTTGCGCGGTCTGGGGGTCACCTTCCCGGAGCGGCTCTATGTGACCTTCATCGCCCACCGCCGGCGCACCTGTCACTACAAGGGTGAGCGGTTGCTCGGGTTGGTCGGTGAGTTCGCCACCAACGCTGTGCTGCCCGACGGCATGGCCTGTGGGCATGCCGTCAGCCACGGCTATGGCTGTCTCGTCGCCAGCGAGTGACGTCTTGGGGCGGAACATGCAGGGGTGACCCGCCGCTGCTTGGCTGAGCGTTGTTCGGGCCTGTGTCCGGGAGTCGATCGATGGAGTTGATCCTCACCACCTTCGGGACCTATCTGCACCGCCGGGGCGAGCTGTTCGTGGTGCGCATCAAGGAACAGCAGCAGGAGGTCGCCGCACGCAAGGTACGCTCGATCCTCATCACCACCGGGGCGAGCCTGTCGACCGATGCCATTCAGCTGGCAATCGAGAAGAACATCGATATCGTCTTCCTCGACCGCGTCGGTGATCCCTACGCGCGGGTCTGGCATGGGCGTCCCGGCTCGACCACCGCGATCCGCCGTGCCCAGCTACGGCTGGCCGATACCGAGGCGGGCCTGCGCCTGGCGCTCGGCTGGGTCGTGCGCAAGCTCGACAACCAGATCCGCTTTCTCGGCGAGGCGCGCTCGCGGCGCAGCCGGTTGAGCGCCGAGCTGACCCGGCGCATCGAGGCGCTGCGCGTTCATCGCGACGCGCTCGATGCGCTCGACGGGCTGCTCGATGCGCAGCGCGAGACCATCATGGGGATCGAGGGACGGGCGGGGCGGACCTACTGGGAGGCGGTGAATCTGCTGCTGCCCGAGTCGCAGCGCTTTGACGCGCGTTCGCGCAACCCCGCGCGCGATCCCTTCAACTGCCTGCTCAACTACAGCTACGGGGTGCTCTACGGTACCGTCGAGCGTGCCTGCATCCTCGCCGGGCTCGACCCCTACGTCGGCTTCGTTCACACCGACCACTACCGCAAGAAGTCGCTGGTCTTCGACCTGATCGAGTGCTATCGCATCTGGGCCGACGAGACCGTGCTCGGGCTGTTCGCCGCGCGCAAGGTCAAGCCCGAGCTGTTCGACCCGCTGCACAACGGGCTGATCCTCAACAAGCAGGGCAAGGCGGTGCTGATGGAGCGCTTCGGAGCCCATCTCGATGAGCAGATCCGTTATCGCAACCGTCGTATCAAGCGACGCGACAGCGTACAGCTCGACTGCCATCGACTCGCCAACGACTGGATCGGGAGGGGGCCTGATGAAGACGACTGAGACCCTGGTGTGGATCATCTACGACATCGTCGCCGACAAGCCGCGCGGGCGCATCGCCAAGCTGTGCAAGGAGGCTGGTCTCTACCGAGTACAGAAATCGGTGTTCCTCGGCACCATCGAGCGTAACCGGCTCGACGAGCTGCGGCTGCAGGTCGAGGAGCAGATCGATTCCGAGGCGGATTCGGTCTACATCTTCCCGCTGTGCGAGAGCGACTTCAGAAAGGTGGTGGTACTCGGTCAAGCCTTCGACAAGCGCTTGGTGACCGACCAGGTGCGGGCGCTGTTCCTGTGAGCGACTGGTCCGACGACACCGAGACGACGCCGATGGTGACGCCGTCGGAGGTGCTCGAACACGTCTATTGCCCACGCTTCACCTGGTTCATGAACGTGCAGCACATCGCCCAGCACGAAGACCAGCGCTACAAGGTGTTGCGTGGGCGCGAGGTACATCGGCGCCGCTCGGTCGAGAATCGCGATTATCTGCGTCGGCGCATCGGCGCCACCCGACGCGAAACCGAGGTCTATCTGGCATCGCCGAGGTTGCGGCTGCGCGGTATCGTCGACGAGGTGCTGTGGCTTGCCGACGGCACCATGGCGCCACTGGACTACAAATACACCCCGCGCCGCGAGCAGGTGTTCAAGACCCATGAAACACAGATCCTGCTGTATGCGATGCTGATCACCGAGACGTATGGGTTGCCGGTCGAGCGTGGGTTCGTCGCCTATATTCGCGACGGCAGCCATCTGATCGAAGTGCCCGTGAGCACGGTGAGGATCACGCAGACCCGGCATCTGATTGACGAGATCTTTGATATCATCGAGACAGGCAGACTACCGGCGCGCACCCGCTCGCCCCTGCGTTGTGAAGACTGCTGTTACAAAAATATCTGCGCTTGATCGCCCGTGTATTGCAAGTCTTTGAATGTTTTGATTTTTTGTGAGTTTTTTCGATGCGGGGAGCGCTTTTTTCAGGTGTTTTTCAGCCGATTCCCACTCTGAAACGCACTTTTAGAGCACTTGTTTTTCAGGGTTATGTAACTGAATTTTATGATTTTTTAGAGAATTTGCGGCCGCAATGCTCAATCCACTACAACAAGGATTGAAACATGAGTCTGCCGACGGCATCTATCGCCTCGTCGAGCGCCGCAATGCTCAATCCACTACAACAAGGATTGAAACCGAATACACTTACCGGGATCTGTCCGACGCCGACCTGCCGCAATGCTCAATCCACTACAACAAGGATTGAAACCAGGCTGCGAGCGCGGCGCTGGAGCTGGCAAGCCGGGCCGCAATGCTCAATCCACTACAACAAGGATTGAAACCCACGCCGCGGGGGTGGCGAGAGCGGCCATCAGTCGCCGCAATGCTCAATCCACTACAACAAGGATTGAAACCCGATCAATCGCACCTGCTGATATTTTGCTATCGGGCCGCAATGCTCAATCCACTACAACAAGGATTGAAACCCTTGCTGTGATGCCGGCAGTCCGGCGAAAACCACGCCGCAATGCTCAATCCACTACAACAAGGATTGAAACATGGCCGCGCCATTTCTCCCAATCGCTACGGAGCGGCCGCAATGCTCAATCCACTACAACAAGGATTGAAACCCGGCGCGTCCAATGCACTCGGCTGGATAGTGTGAGCCGCAATGCTCAATCCACTACAACAAGGATTGAAACGCAGGACACAGGGAAGCCGCGCAAACGCGATCACAGCCGCAATGCTCAATCCACTACAACAAGGATTGAAACACCTACGCACCTACCCGTTCTGGTAAGGGCGTTGGCGCCGCAATGCTCAATCCACTACAACAAGGATTGAAACATCGCCTCATAGAGCGCCTCGCCATGCGCTAGGTAGCGCCGCAATGCTCAATCCACTACAACAAGGATTGAAACATCGAGACGCAGGACGTCGACCAGCTCACCGAGTCGCCGCAATGCTCAATCCACTACAACAAGGATTGAAACCTGCACAAGGGCGAGACGGGCACAGATCAGGAGTGGGCCGCAATGCTCAATCCACTACAACAAGGATTGAAACTCTGGCGGATTGGTCGGATCGCGACAGGACATGGGAGGCCGCAATGCTCAATCCACTACAACAAGGATTGAAATCCTGACTGCGCTCCCATGCTGCCGCCTCGCGGATCGCCGCAATGCTCAATCCACTACAACAAGGATTGAAACCCGTCCACGATCGTCCCATCGGGACAACCGCAAACGCGCCGCAATGCTCAATCCACTACAACAAGGATTGAAACATGAGCGGCGGGACCAGCTTCGAGTACGACAGATTCGCCGCAATGCTCAATCCACTACAACAAGGATTGAAACCCGAGCTGGGTGACCGAGCTGTTGAGGTCCTTGTTGCCGCAATGCTCAATCCACTACAACAAGGATTGAAACATAGCCCCCACAAGGGCATGTAGATTTGCCCTGAAAGCCGCAATGCTCAATCCACTACAACAAGGATTGAAACTAACCGCCCGCCATCTCGGCGATGGCCGCCACGACAGCCGCAATGCTCAATCCACTACAACAAGGATTGAAACAGAACGTGGCCGTGGCGCTGGGCCTCTGGGCTCCCAGCCGCAATGCTCAATCCACTACAACAAGGATTGAAACTTGTTGATCGCCACCTGGCCGGTCTGGACGATCTCGGGCCGCAATGCTCAATCCACTACAACAAGGATTGAAACATGCTGATGGGGTCCGCCTCATCGACCAGCATGGGGGCCGCAATGCTCAATCCACTACAACAAGGATTGAAACCCCTTACACACACAGCGGTCGACCGCAGGGAGACCGGCCGCAATGCTCAATCCACTACAACAAGGATTGAAACAACTCCCCTTTGTTATCGGGGAGTTCGAGAATCGCGCCGCAATGCTCAATCCACTACAACAAGGATTGAAACCTCTTGCGCTCCAGATCGTGGAGGGCGTCGACGAACGCCGCAATGCTCAATCCACTACAACAAGGATTGAAACGAAACTCGAGGTGTGTGGCGCGCCGCCCGTGAAGCGCCGCAATGCTCAATCCACTACAACAAGGATTGAAACCGTACATCCTTGGCTCGCCTGTTCAAGCACGCCGATGGCCGCAATGCTCAATCCACTACAACAAGGATTGAAACCTGTCACGCAGCCGCACTCCGCCCCCGCTCCAGTCGGCCGCAATGCTCAATCCACTACAACAAGGATTGAAACGCACACATGCTGCTCACGCGCCCGCTCACCGTGGCGATGCCGCAATGCTCAATCCACTACAACAAGGATTGAAACATGAGGTACCAGCAGACATAGGCGGCTTTCGCCTGGCCGCAATTCTCAATCCACTACAACAAGGATTGAAACGCGACGATGAACTGTCGATGAAGATCGTGCTGATCGCCGCAATTCTCAATCCACTACAACAAGGATTGAAACATGACCGAGAGGCTATGGATGGTCGGGGTCGAGACGAGCCGCAATGCTCAATCCACTACAACAAGGATTGAAATCGGGTGGCATGGTTCCGGACCGGGCGGGCGCTCAACCGCTCGTCTCCCAGATCGGTCGTGATCAACTCGGCGGCGGCCCAAATCATCTCACGCGTTCTGCTCTGCTGATGACTACAAGGCGATCAGGATAGCTGGTGGCGGTAGATAAGTATGTGTAACGAGATGAGTTCAAGAACTAGGCAGTCAAGCGGGTGAAATCGGCTCTCAGCTATTGATCCCCTGTCGAGTTCATGCAACATTGGCAGGCGAGTCAGAATCGCGACCAGACGGGCGCATGAGACCAACACCTTGAGGGACGAAAAAAGGGAACCTCAGGAGGAAATAGGCATGTTCGGGGCAATGCGGGAACTGGCGTTATTGGAACTGAACCGTCGCTGCGGAGAAACCGCGCTTGGCTTGTCTGAGATCCGTGCGCGACATGGCGAGCAACTTGCTCCACTTCTCGTCGAGGCCGCTGAAAAGGTCGCGCGCGTTTATCTGCTACAAGCAGTTCCGGGTCAACCGGATATGGTCAAGATGTGGGTCGAGGATTTGGATGAGGATAAGCGTCTTCGATTGCCGTTCAACAAGCCTAGCGGTGCCCAGTCATCCGCTTTGGGTCCCGTCTTCAAGCGCACCAGCAAGCCGAAAGGTAATCCTCCGTTCGGGCCAAGCTTGAAGATTCAGAAAACCACGGCTAAGGACTTTGGTGCTCAGGCTAAAGCGGATGCCGTCTGGAGTGACTATTTTCGAGAAATTTGCGCGATCCTGTTTGAAAAGAACGAGTTACGCTATGGCGATGCAGTCTATCCGATCGGTGGACAAGCCGATCCTAACATCCTGTCTGCCGCCATTCGGCTGATTCCAGAAAAGGAGACAGTGTTTCTCAGTGTTGTAGATAGCGAGGGACGCTGGCCGGGCGATCGGCCTGAGTATCAAGCCTATCTGGCCCAGGCACTGGCCTCGATCAAATACGTGACGGGTGAGGCGCGCGAGTACGGTCCCGCCGACTGTCCGCTGTGCGGTGCGCGCGGCGTCACCCTCTATCCCAATCTGCGCGGTACCGGGATCAATTTCGCCAACATGGACCGGGCCGGCGCCTTTCCTGGGCTAGACACCGGTGATGCCTGGAAGGGCTATGGCCTCTGCCTGGATTGCGCCGACCTGCTCTATGTTTTCAAGAACCATCTGCTCGGTCAGCAGTTTCTCGGCAGCGTCGCGGGCGACAAGGCCCTGCTGTTGCCCAGCTTGCTAGGCAACCCCGATGGTCGACGGCAATTCATGGAGGACTGGCGCAAATATCTGCACCATCTGGAGAGCAACAAGGTTTCGTCCTACGAAAAAGACCTGCTGGAATTCGTCCAAGACCGCGAAGACGCTCAGATCGTGTTGCACATCCTCTGGGCGACCTTCGGCCAGGTGGTCGATGAGGTCCGTGGCCTGGTTAATGACATTCTGCCGTCACGCCTGCGCCGACTGACACAGGCCAACCGACAGGCCAAAGACTGGCTACATCCGCTCGCACCGCGCTATCCGATGGATGAGGCCGCGTTCGACCTTGGTCTGAACATGTTGCTTGCGCTCCTCAAGCGGCCCGGCGGACGTCGTGCAGCCAGTGCCAACGAGAGCAGCCGGTTGTTCACCATAAAACGCCAGCTCGCCGAGTCCATCTACCACGGCACTCCATTAGGGGCGGCACAAGCTGGATTCTGGAGCGAGATTCTGACCACGGCCCGTTGGTATCTCGACGATATCGCCAACTCGGACAGCGCCTGGGGGCTGCTGCACGAAGGGCATAGCGAGAAAGGTAAGAAACAAACGCGTTACTGGACCCTGGCCGGTTGGATCAGACACCTGGCCCGCCTGCTCTATTACCTAGATCTGACAGGAGTGTTACCCATGGAGACCACCGCCGACCCGTTCGAGCCGACCCTGCCGACGCTCAAACCCTATTTCCAGCCGGGTTCGGGCCTGAGCAGTCCCGAGCGGGCCTTTGTCTTTCTGCTCGGCATCCTCTACGGCAAGGTGATCCAGGTCCAGGCGGCGCGCGGGGTCAACGTTGCCGCCAACGCCTTGACCTGGCTCAAGCGTCTTCGTCTCGACGGCCGCGATCTGCCGGATCTCTATAACAAGGTTCGCGAAAAACTCCTGACCTACGAGGTCGAGGGCAACGCCGACGTTCGTGCCATCGTGCAGGATCTGGGGCGTCTCGGCGCTGGGCGTTTGGGGGACAGCATCACCCTGGATCAGACTGCGACCTGCTATTTCCTGTTGCTCGGCCAGTCGGTGACGGTCGAGGTTCTGCCGTCCAAAGCCAAAAAGAATGAGGAATGATTCCATGACGACCCTGTCTTCGCGCCGCGAACTGCTGTTTCTCTACGACATTCGCATGGGCAACCCCAACGGTGACCCGGACGAGAACCGTCCGCGCAGCCTGCCCGATGGGCGCTTCTATGTCACCGACGTGCGCCTCAAGCGCTTTGCCCGCGACTATCTTGCTGCCCAGGGCCAGGAGATCCTGGTCGGCAACATCGAGGGCCGCACCACTAACCTGACCGGCCGGGTCGCGCATCACCTGGAGACGATCGGCAAGGCCAAGGCCAACGGCGAGGAATTGGTGAACATCCTGCTCGACAGCTTCGTCGATGCGCGCTGCTTCGGCTCCTCGCTAGCGTTCAAAAAGCAGGACGGCTGGGAGCCCAAGCCCTCGCCCAAGACCTTGACCGGTGCGGTGCAGCTCAACATGGGCGAGGTGTTGCACGAGGCCAGTGAAATCCAGATCCAGGGCACATCCGTGTTCGGCAGCGACGAGGACAAGGCGCAGGGCACCTTCACCAACTATGCCGCACTGCGCTATGCCCTGATCGCTTTCCATGGTGTGGCCAACGAGCATGCCGCGAAGAAATCGCGTCTGAGCGACGCCGACTACGACACCTTGCTGCGTGCCTTCTGGAACGGTGTGCGCGCCGCTGGTAACACCCGCACCAAGGTCGGCCAGGTTCCAAGGCTGCTGGTCTCGGTCGAGTACAATCCGGGCGAGGAATTCCAGTTCGGCAACCTCATGGACTACGTCAAGCTCCAGGCATCCGCCGGTAAGGCGGAGCGGACTTGGGCCTCGCCGGACGACTACCGAGTCGACCTCACGCGCTTACTCGAGCGGCTCGATGGTCAGCGCGCGCGCATTAACCGTGTGCGCTGCGAGGTCTCGCCCGACCTGTGCTTCACCGGCTCGGGGCTTCCAGCCGACTGGCAACCCCTCGGCTTCGACCGACCGGCGTGAGTGATGCCATGGACACCCTCAGCTTCGATTGGTCGGCAAAATACGGCCACTTCCTGCGAGCCGAAGCGACCGTCAACGCGCTCAGCTATCCCATGCCGCCCCGCACCGCCGTCTTGGGTCTGCTTGGCGCGATCCTCGGACTGGAAAAGGATGCCTTGGCGGTCGATCTGGCTGAGACACGGGTTGCGGTGAGCGGTCCGATGCCACGTCGCTTCTGGCATCGAGTCAAGATTCGCAAGGATCCCCCCGCTGCCTTGTCACGCGAGGTCAAGCGCACCCAGCGCGGCGCGGAACGCCCGACACCGGAAAAGGCAACGCTGCTAAATCAGGAATGGCTGCTCGCTCCGCGCTACCGGGTCCATGTCGCCTGGCCCGACCAGCCCGATCGCTTCGACGAGCTGGCCGGGCGCATCCGCGATCGGCGCTGGCACTTCACGCCTTGCATGGGGCTGTCCGAGCTGCTGTGTGATGTCGAGTTCATCTCCCGTCAGCATGCCGTTGCGCTTCCCGTGGGGCGGCATCTCGTTCAGGGTATCTGTTCGGCGAGCGAGGTACGCGTTCTGGCCGAGGAGGAGGTGGCTGTGCATCTGATGCGGATGCCGCGTCACGTCAGTGCGGAGCGTGTATTCCAGCATGCGTCCTATTACCTAGAGCATCGCGGTCAGCCGTTTCCGGTCGATACCCAGGCCGCGTGGCGAGTCGGAAACTGGACGGGGCTCTTTCTATGAGCGATGCCGAGCTGCTATCGCACTTCGAGCCCACTCTGCGCTTGCCTCAGCACCTGGCACAAGTCCGCGCAGCGGGGGAGTTTCTGCTTGCGGGGCATTCGCTCAGAGTCCGTACGCAGCGCCCTGAGACCGCGATTGTGCTGTCGGCCCTGGTTCGGGGTCACGATCTCGGCAAGGGTAGCCTAGCCTTCCAGGACTATATTGCCGATCCCGCCCGCTATCGCGGTGAGGCCCATGCCAAAGAACATTCGACTCTATCGGCTGCCCTGATGCTGCTTTGGGCCAAGGCCCAGGGCTGGGACGCCCTGCCGGCCTTGGCCTTGACTCAGGCGATCGCCGGGCATCATGTGGGCTTCGCTACGCTGGATTATCTGGAAGACCGCCTGATTCTCGAAGAAGGCGATGCACTACTGGAGCAGTGGGCCTCGCTCGACCGGCAGGCCCTCGGGCGGGCCAGCGGCCTGGATCTGGCGGCGACGGAGGGCGACTTCGAGGACGCCCGCCGCTGGCTGTTTCGCCGCCAGCGTGTCGGCGAGCGTCTGCAAGCCTTGCCGCTCGCCGAGGCGGTTGGCTTCCGCCTCTGGAGCCAGTTCCTCTTTGCGCTGCTGCTGGAGTCGGACAAGGCGTTTCTGGCGCTGCGCGAGGAGCAGTTGCGGCGCTACTTCCAGCAGCCGCGTCCACAGCTCGCACCCGAATGCGTCGACGCCCGACTGGCAGGCTTACCCGAGACGCCCCTGAACCGTCTGCGCGATGAACTGCGCACCCAGATCCTGACCACCACCGATGCCGAGCATCCCTGTTGCACCCTGACCCTCCCCACCGGCACCGGCAAGACCCTGCTGGCGGCCACCTGGGCGCTGGCCCAGCGCGCCCGGCTGGCCGAGGACGGCCCGCCACCGCGCATCATCATCGCCTTGCCATTTCTCTCCATCGTCGACCAGACCGAGCAGGAATACCGCACCCTATTGGGGCTGGACCCCGCCGGCTGCGCCCAATCCGATCGATTGCTCGCCAGCCATTCGCTCTCGCACGCCGAGTACGAGGTGGAAGGCGCCGCGCTCGGCTCGGCCTATACCCGCTTCTATCTCGACACCTGGCGCTCCGAGATCATCGTCACCACCTTCGATCAGCTCCTGTTGGCGCTCTGCTCGCCGAAGACGCGGCATCAGATGCGCTTTCATGCGTTGATGGATGCCTTGATTGTCCTCGACGAGGTGCAGACGCTGCCTTGCCGGCTCTGGGATCTGGTCGACCACGCCTTGCGTGGTCTGTGCGCGGAGAGCACGACGCGGGTGCTGCTGATGTCGGCCACGCAGCCGGCGCTGCTCACTGGCGCGCGCGAGCTGGCAGGCGATGGCGCGCGGGTCGCCGCGATCTTCGGGCAGTTCAGGCGCTATCGGCTTCGGTTTCGTCACCGTGAACGTCAGGATCTGAACGGCTTCATTCAGGCGCTCGTGCCGCGACTGACGGAGTGGCGAGCGCAAGGACGGCGCGTGCTGATCACCCTCAATACACGGGCCAGCGCCAAGGCTGTGTGGCGGGCCGTCAGCGCACAATTCCCGGACATTCCCGTCTGGCTCATCAGCGCCGATGTCACGCCGCGCGACCGGTTGAAGAAGATCGCGGCCATCAAAGCGCTGCGTCCGGGCGAACCGGGCATTGTTGTCTCGACGCAAACGATCGAGGCCGGCGTGGATATCGACATGGACATCGTGATCCGCGACTTTGCGCCGCTGGATGCCCTGATTCAGGTCGCCGGGCGCTGCAACCGCCACAATCGTCTCGGCGATCAGGGTGGCGAGGTCGAGATCGTCTCGCTCAGCAGCCCGAAGGGCCGTGAGTATGCCGGTATCATTTATGATCAGGTCCTGCTCGACGCGACCCGCGAGGTGCTCGCCGAGCAACCAGAGGCCCTGGGTGAGGATGCTGTGTTGGACCTGAGTCGGCGCTATTTCGATCTCATCCGATCGCGCAAAAACACGGGGGCGGAGCTGACCGAAGCCTTCGCCCGTTGGGGTGAACTGCCGGATATTCAAAGCCTGCTACGGGGAAAGACGGGCGAGCAAACGTCTTTTCTGGCGCTGGCCGAGGATGAGGACTGGCTAAGGCTCGCGCTGGAATGCGCGCTCGCGGTCCCAGACCGCTGGGAGCGCCGCGAAGCGCTGCGTGCGCTGGCGGCCGATATCCAGCAGCGCACCGTCACGGTTTATACTCGCCGTGGTTTTCATCCCGAGGACTATGCCGATCCGATCGGATATTTTTGGCGACTTCGCTCTGGTTACTACCAACCGGATACAGGGCTGGAGCTCGGACTCGACGATGAGGACCCCGCCACATGTATTCTGTAGCTGTTGTGCCCCGACTATACCCGTTCGACCGCCTGCCCCTTGAACTCCAGCCTGTATACCCGCTTCGGGATCTTCTGCATCGTGCTCTCCAAGCGTTGATCGTCAGTCTACGTCAATCCTTGGGGGACGAAATTCAGGGGGGACCTCGGCCTATTCCACAAAAAACCGGCGCGTCTACATAGGGCGCGCCGGTTTCCTTTTGCAGTGATTGGTTGAGTGTTCAGAACCGATCGCAATCACCGGGCATCATCGGGTAGCCGCCGGGCATCGGGCCCGGGCCGTGGTGGCGCATCGGCGCGTGGTGGCCGCGGCGCTGCATCGGGGTGTCGAGGGCGGCGCGCTGCTCCTCGGTGAGGATCTCGGCGACCGCCTCGCGCAGCTCGGTGCGGGTGAGGTCGAGCTGCTGGTGCTGGCGCTGGAACAGCTCGGTGAGCGTCTGGGTCTGCTCGGCGGTGAGGCCGACGCGCTCGTCGAGTCGGTCGACGCGGCGTTCGATGCGTCGCTCGCTGAGCCGGTCGCGCTCGGCGCGCTGCGCGTCGGTGAGCAGCTCGTTGATGCGCTTGCGGGTCTCGAGCTGCTGTTGCTCGCGGGCCTGACGGGCCTCGTCGAGGATGACGCGGACCTGGTCGCGCTGGGCGTCGTCGAGGTCGAGGCGGTCGGCCATGCGCGCCATGGGCATGGGTAACTCGTCGCCCGGGCCGTAGCCGTATCCGGGGCCGAAGGGCATGGCGAGTGCGATCGGGGCGGCGACGACGAGGCCGACGGCGAGTGCGATGCCACGGATGCGGGGGGTGTCGAGTCGGGTGTTCATGATCTTCTGCGCTCCTGCTGGTTGGAATGGGCGCGCCGCTGGGCGGCGGTGGAGCCCGTTTGCTCCGACACCTTCAGGTTAGGTGGGGCGGGTGCAGGCTCGGTGCAGGGATTGCGGAAAGATTGTGGAGACCGGACTCAGAAGCGGGTACGGATGTATTTCAGCGCACGGCTGATCGACAGCTCAATGTTGGAGGGGCCGCTGCGGATGATGAACAGCTCGCGCTTCTTGTCGTCGTGGAGGAACACCGGCGCATCGGCGCGCTCGCACTCGACCGCACCGAGACGCACACCGTCGAGCTCGAGGAGGAAGAAGCGCACGTAGCGGGCGTATTCGGGGCCGAGGTGCTGGTTGAGCAGGTTCTTGAAGTGCAGCTGGCACTTGTCGTCGTTCTCGAACTTGTCGGCGTCCATGCCGAGCAGGGTGCCGTCGTCGGCCACGCCCATCAGCAGGATGCCGCCCTCGGTGTTGAGGAAGGCGGTCACGCCCTTGAGCCAGGCCAGCTCGATCTCCTTGCCCGGGGTCTTGGTGTGGAGGTTCATCCGCATGGTGGACTTGAACTCCAGGTGCGCGCCCTCGCCGCTGCGGATGAGTTCGCGCAGGTCCTGCTGCGGATGGCGCCGATCGATGGTGAGCCTGGGCAGGTCGCGTAGCTGGCGGCTGTACTTGCGCACTACCACCGAGGCCATGGTGAGGCTGGCGGCGAGGATGGCGAACGCGGTGAGCGCGACGATGTGCCAGCGGCTCTGGAGGATGGTGAGGGTGGCCGAGACCGGCAGCGCGACGGCGACCCAGGCGCCCTCGGGGTGGTCGGTCAGCGGGCGGAAGCCGCCCCACCAGTCGCGTCCGCCGCTGCGAAAGCGCACCAGCCCGTCGGCGGGACGGTCGGCGTCCTTCCAGGCGGCCACGGCATCGAAGGCCAGCGGGCCGCCGAGGCGCTCGTGCGCGGAGAAGAAGCTGGCGGCGCGATCGCTGGCGTGACTGCCGCTGACCTCGGGCGAGGGGACGAAGACGCCGCCGTCGCCGTTGAACAGGAAGCCGTAGCCCCCCGGTGGCAGATCGAGCCCCTCGATGGTGCCGACGATGCGCTCGAGGGTGACGTCGAGCGCGCTCACCCGCAGCTCGCCCGCCTGTTCGCGGGCGATCGCGACCGTGGTGCCGGGGAGGCCGAGCGAGGCGAAGATGTAGGGCGCGCTCCATACCTGGGTGTCGGGGTGGGCGGTGGCGTTGCGATACCAGGGGCGGTCGCGGGGATCGTAATCGCTGCCCTGTTCACGGGTCTCGAGCGCCTTGAGGTGGGCGTCCCAGCGGGTGATGCGCAGCCGCTGCGGATCCTCGGGGTCGCGCACCCGGGTCAGCCAGCCCTCGCGGGTACGCCCGAGGAAGTATTCGGCGCCGTCGGCGCCGGCCTCGATGGCGCCGGCGACCTGGGGCATGTGGGCGAGGATGGGGGTGAGACGCTCGTTGAGCGCTTGCTCGTCGAGCGGGCCGAGCCCGGCGCTCTCCATGCCGTCGCGCACGATCAGCAGCTGTTGCTGCACCGGGAGGAGCAGGCCGCGCACCTCGTCGCGCACCAGCGCCGAGGCCGACTCGATGCGGTTGCCGGCGAGGTCGTGCTTGATGTCGTCGATCAGCAACACGTTGATCAGCACCAGCAGGCCGACGGTGCCGGCGACCAGCAGGATGAGATCGCGCAGCAGACGGTTGCGGATCGGCCCGGAGGAGAGGTGCAGCAGCGAGAGCGGGTTCATGGCGCCGGATTATAGCCCAGCGCCCGCGGCTGACCCCAGTGATGGATCAGAGATCGGCGCTGCGCACCTTGTGGCTGATCAGCGGCGCGGGCTTGCCGATGTAGTAACCCTGGGCGAAATCGATTCCCAGGGAGGCGATCTTGCGATAGATCGCCTCGTCGCTGACGAACTCGGCGATGGTCTTGATGCCGAGGCGTCGGGCGAAGTCGACGATGGTCTCGACGATGACCTCGGCATGAGGGTCGGTGAGGATGTTCTTGATCAGCGAGCCGTCGATCTTGAGGAAGTCGATATCGAGATGGATCAGGGTCTCGAAGTTGGAGTAGCCGCTGCCGAAGTCGTCGATCGCCACCCGTGCGCCGAGGCGTTTGACCTGATCGATGAACGCCTTGATCCGCTCCGGGCTGGAGAAGCCCTCCTGCTCGGTGATCTCGAAGATCAGTCGGTCCATGACGCCGTGCTGGCGCTGCAGTGTTTCGAGGGTGTCGAGGATGTCGCTCTCCTCGATGTCCTCGATCGCGAGGTTGATGCTCAGGGCCAGTTCGGTGGCGCTGAAGCAGGCGACCGACTTGCGCAGCATGCTCGCCGACAGCTCCTTGTAGTTGCCCGAGCGCTTGGAGACGGCGAGGAACTCGGCGGGGGTGTAGAGGGTGCCCTCGGCGTCGCTGATGCGCATCAGTGCCTCGTACTTGCAGACCCGGCCGGTACGGACGTCCTGGATCGGTTGGAAGTGAGGCGTGATCCAGTCCTGGGTGATCGCCTTGCGGATGATCCGGGTGGTCTTCAGGTTCTGCTGGTACTCCTTGAGGATCGGCAGGTCCTCCTGGAAGGTGGCGATCTTGGTGTGCTTGAGCTTGGCGTACTTGAGTGCGGTGGTGGCAGCGACGATCGGGCTGGGGTGGCGACTGCTGGCGATGCCGGCGCTGATCGAGGCGGTGATGGTCTCGCCCTTGACGGTCTGCTCCTTGTTACCGAAGCGCTCGACGAAGGCCAGGATGTGCATCTCGAACGCTTCCAGCGCATCGCCTCGGCTGTCGAAGATGGCGAACTCGTCGCCGTTGAGGCGGTAGATGGCGTAGGGCTGGTGGGCGAAGAATTGGCGCAGCAGGGTGGCGGTCGAGCGCAGGAAGTCGTCGCCGGCGTTCATGCCGAGGAAGTTGTTGACCTCCTTGAAGCGGTCGATGTCGAGGATCGCGAGGTTGAAACTGGCGGCGTGCTCGATGTCGTAGATCAGGCGCTGGCGCGAGAGCAGGCGGGTGAGGCTGTCGTAGTTGGCGCGCTGGTTGAGTTGGGAGATCAGCTCGGCGATGTTGTCGTAGAAATAGCGGCTGAGCTTGCCGAGTTCGTCGTTGCTGTGGGGGCGATTCCTGAGCTGCAGCGCGACCGGGTCCTGGCTGTGCATGCGCTGCATGTCGTCCATCAGGGCGTAGATGGGGTTGATGATGTTGCGATTGATCTGGCGCGCGGTCAGGCGAACCAGGATCAGGGTGACGAGCAGATAGATCAGGGTCTGGACGATGATGCTCTCACGGGTGGCGCTGGCGATGTCCTCGTGCAGATGCTCGCGGGTCTCGTGCAGCTGGCGTCGCTTCTCCCCGATGAGTTGCTGGATCGGCGCCAGGGTGTATTCGACCTCGAGCCGACCGATCGACTCGTCGTTGTAGACGATCTCCAGGGTGCGCGGCATGCAGCCGCTCACCCCCTGGCGGCGCGCGCTGGCGATCGCCTCGTGGGTGAGGTTGTCGATCACCGCGATCGAGCACACCGCCTGGTGCTGGACGAGCTTGTCGGTCTTGTCCTGGAGCGAGAGCAGGTTGAGATTGTAGAGTTCGTGGGCGACGGTGAGGGCCATCATCTGCAGGTAGTGCTCGATGTCCTCCTCGAACTTGTCGACCATGGCCGTGTGTTCCTGCTCGATATAGTCCTGCAGGGTGCTGAGGCTGCTGCGCTCGATCGCCGATTCGAGCCGGAACGAGTTGTAGAGCTGGAGGAAGAAGAGGACGCACATCAGCAGCAGCGTGATCACCGAGATCACGAATATCAATTTGAATTTGATGGAATTCTTATGAATCATGCTGCTCAACTTCTCAGTCTGCGAAGCCTCGGGCATGGATTGCCGCTGCGCATGTCAATGGGGTTGGATGCACTCCTCGCGCGCTCCCCGTCCCTGTAGGGAGCAACGCATGACCGCGCCGGGCGCGTGCGCCCTCGTCCAGTCATCAGCGCTGGTGAACCTGTGATGACATGCCTCGATGGTTGAGTTTGCGACGTGGGGCATGTGATGATGCGCGCAAACGTCTGTGTCACCATTGGCCCTGGCCGGCTTCGAGCTGTCGCTGCTGTCCCGCATGGGGATTCCAAGTGCTCAATCGCTGCGTGGTGGATCGCCGTGGGCATGCAAGGATCCTGTCTTAAGTCATGTCGCCGTGGCTATTGTCAAGCGGCACCCGCCTGTTTCTGCCGATCCGGCCCTTCGCGACGATGCGCTTATACAGAATAGTCCGGATATGGACGGCAGCTATCTGCAACCGGATCCCGCGGCTCGGGCGACCGAATGCCGTCTCTGCCCGACCTCTTTCACCGTTTCGTCTCATTGGCCGGATCGCTTGGCGGTGCCTTTGCTGATCGGCGATGTCAGGGGCGATGGCCAGGTTGCGGTCTCTATGACGCCCCGCCGCTCCCGACCCGATGATAGCGATTCGCCAACTGCCACCGAGGGATTTGAGCAAGATGACAAGCGGTCTGAAGACGAAACTGAATCTGGCACTCATCCTCGTGGTCTCGGTGGTGCTGGTCAGCTATGGCGTCTGGGACGTGATGCGGGTCGAGGCTACCGAGACGGCGCGTCAGCAGCATGACATCACCGCCGCCTTCGAGCGGCTGGAGACCGGTCTGCCCAAACCGCTGTGGGATTTCGCGATGGCCACGGTCGATGACATCCTGCGTGGCGAGATGGGGCATCCCGCGATCGTCGCCGTGGCCGTCGAGGGGGTGGATGGCGAGTTCGTCGCCGGCTTTTCCGCTCGGCCCGAGGTCGCCTCGATTGAGCGCATGCCACAGCCCGAAGGCGTGGATGTGGTCTCGCGCGAGCTGGTCTATACCGGTAACGGGCTGGAGAATCCGTTGGGCAGGGTGTCGCTCTTCGTCTCGCCCGAGCCGCTGCGCCAGGCCGTGCACGAGGCGCTGGTGCGCAACGTGTTGATCGTGCTCGTGCTCAATCTGGTGCTGGTGGTCTCGGTGAGCTTCGCCCTGACCCGATTGGTGCTGAAGCCGCTGGCCGGGATCTTGACGCGGGTGCGCGATATCGCCGAGGGCGAGGGCGACCTCAGCAAGCAGGTCGAGAGCGACCGCGCCGATGAACTCGGAGAGCTGGCACAGGCGCTCAACCGTTTCATCGGCTCGATCCGCGAGATCGTCATCGAGGTCGAGACGGTGATCGGCGGGTTGAGCGGCACTGCGCAGCGCACCAGTGACACCGCAGGCGATCTCAGCCGTCAGCTCGCCCAGCAGCAGGAAGACCTTTATATGCTCACCACCGCGCTCAACGAGTTCAGCGCGACCGCCGACGAGGTGGCGCGCAACGCCGCGCTGGTGGCCGAGGCTGGAGAAGAGGCTGGCACGTGTGCCGGCTCCGGTCTCGATCAGGTGCGCGCGGCCAATCTCTCCAACGGTGAGCTGGCAGAGAGCGTCGATCAGGCCGCCGATGTGATCGGTGAACTGCGCCAGAGCACCGAGGCGATCACCGGCATCCTCGATGTGATCTGCGGCATCGCCGATCAGACCAACCTGCTCGCGCTCAACGCCGCGATTGAGGCGGCGCGCGCCGGTGAGGCGGGGCGCGGCTTCGCGGTGGTGGCTGACGAGGTGCGGGTGTTGTCGCAGCGTACCCAGGAGTCGACGACGCAGATCCAGGAGACCATCGCCGGTCTGCAGCGGCGCACCGAACAAGCGGTGAGCGCGATGGAAACGGGGCGGGCGAAGTCGCGCCATAGTGTCGACCAGGCCTCCGCCGCTGGTCAGGCGTTCGAGGAGATCGATGCCGCGATCAAGCGAATCATCGAGATGATGAGCAGCGTGGCTACCGCCGCCGAGCAGCAGAGCGCCACGGTCGCCGAGATCGAGCGCAACGTTGGCAATATTCAGCAGGTCCACGAGCGCACCGTCGCCGCCTCGCAGACCACGAGCGACTCGGGCGAGGGGTTGGCGGCCAGCGTGACGCGATTGCGCGCGCTGTTTGGTAAGTTCCGGCTCTGAGCGACCCTGGACGGCCACGGGAGGCTCGTCCATTTCATCAGGAGGCGCCCGTCGGTGCCCGGATCGGTGTCGGCCAGGCAGGGCGGACGCTGCTCCGCTCCCAATGGATTTGGGTGCGCGCGAGGTTTCGCGCCACCGTCACGCCTTCCGGTGTGACGTCTCACAAGGGATCCGAGTTGATCTCAGCCAGGGGCGGGCCATCGTGGCGCCCGCTCGCGGACCGGGTGCAATTCCGTGCGTGACTCGGGGGGTGCGCTCTCCCGAAATGGCCCGCTCAATCGCGTGGCCAGGTGCGGTGTTGCGCCCATGTCTCAACAGCCAGAGAAATACATGCAGAAACAAGACAACGACACCATCAAGCATGCCGCCCTCGCCGCCGTTCTGGGGGCCACGCTCGCCGGTCCGGCGCACGCGGACTGGTCGGCGACCTTCACCGGCGTCTCCGATTATCTGTTCAACGGCGTCACCCAGACCGGCCACAAGCCGGCGCTCCAGGCCAGTCTCGACTGGGCCGGGGAGAGCGGCATCTACGGCGGCGCCTGGGCCTCGAACGTCGACTTCGACGACGACACCCATGTCGAGTTCGATACCTATCTCGGCTATGCCACCGAGTTCGACACCGGGATCAGTCTCGACACCGGGGTGGCCGTCTACACCTATCACGGCGCCACCCACAGCAGCGACGGCAACTACCCCGAGGCCTACGTCAAGCTCGGCTACGCCGGCTTCAACCTCAATGTCTGGTACACCTACGATTATTTCGGCCTCGACGTCGGCCACGTGGTGGTGATGCTGCGCAAGGACCTCCAGATCAACGACGACTGGTCGGTCTCGGCCTGGGTCGACCGTTCGACCAGCCTCGATAGCGATCGCTTCGCCTGGGACGAGGGCGAGGACAGCTATCTCCACTGGCAGGTGATGGCCAACCGCTCGTGGCAGGATTTCGACTTCTCGCTCGGGGTCAGTGGCACCGATTTGAGCTATGCGGCGGGCGACACCCGTGTGCTGTTCAGCGTCTCACGGAGCTTCGCCCTGTAGCCATCTCTAAGGAGGACTCATGAACGGCAAGGTGTTGGCAGCCCTGTTGGGCATGCTGGTTGCGGCCCCGGCCGCCGCCGAAACGGTACGGATGACCTCGCTCGAATGGCCACCCTATTCGGGTGCCGAGCTGCCGCAACAGGGGGCGGTGATCGCGGTGGCGCGGGCGGCCTTTGCTGCCATGGGCGATGAACTGATCGTCGAGTTCTACCCCTGGTCGCGGGCGGTGAAGCTGGTGACGACCCCGGGCACGGGGTTCGTCGCCTACCTGCCCGAGTATGCCTACGAGAGCGAGGAGTTCACCTTCTCCGAGCCACTCGGGTACGGGCCACTGGGGTTGGTGGAGCGCAGCGCCGAGCCGGTCGTTTGGGAAACGATCGAGGATCTCGAGCGTTATCGCATCGGCGTGGTGCAGGGCTATGTCAATACCGCGGCGTTCGATGCCGCCGTCGCCGAGGAGCGCATCCAGGTCGAGACGGTGGTCTCGGATGCGCAGAACGCACGCAAGGTGGCCGCCGAGCGCCTCGATGCCGCGGTGATCGACAGCCATGTGCTCGATTATCTGCTGGCGCGCGATCCGTTGCTCGAACCGGTTGAGCCCGGGGCGGTGCGGATGAACGCCCGGCTGCTCGAGTCCAAGGCACTGCTTGCGGCCTTTCGTAACGGGCCCGAGGGCGATCGCTGGCGTCAGACCCTCAACGAGGGGCTGAAACGGATCGATGCCGAGGCCATGCTGCGTGAGTACCTGATGCGCGACTGGTCGCGCTGAGCGCGCCGCCTGAGCCGTTGGCCGGGGATCATCCCCGGCCCGATGCGCGCCCCGTCGGACCCGGTCCGGCGGGGCGCGTCTCGTTCAGCCAGCCTTGGGCGCGACCCCGGCGCGCGTCAGCAGCAGCTCGGTGAGCAGCGCCACCGGGCGACCGGTGCCGCCTTTCTCCTTGCCGCCGAGCCAGGCGGTGCCGGCGATGTCGATGTGCGCCCAGCGGTAGTCCTTGGTGAAGCGCGAGAGGAAGCAGGCGGCGGTGATGGCACCGCCCTCGCGACCCCCGACGTTGGCCATGTCGGCGAAGTTGCTGTCGAGCTGGGGCTGGTAGTCGTCCCACAGCGGCATCCGCCAGGCGCGGTCGCCGGCGCGGTCGCCGGCGCCGAGGATCTCCTCGGCCAGCGCGTCATCGGCGGTGAACAGTCCCGATGCGTGGGCGCCGAGTGCGATCACGCAGGCGCCGGTGAGGGTGGCCAGGTCGATCACCAGCTCGGGGTCGAAGCGCTTGCTGTAGGTGAGCGCATCGCAGAGGATCAGCCGACCCTCGGCGTCGGTGTTGAGGATCTCGATGGTCTGGCCCGACATGCTGGTGACGATGTCGCCGGGCTTGTTGGCGGCACCGTCGGGCAGGTTCTCCGAGGCCGGCACCACGCCGATCAGGTTGATCGGCAGGCCCAGCGCGCAGGCCGCCTGCAGCGCGCCGAACACGCTCGCTCCGCCGCACATGTCGTACTTCATCTCGTCCATCTGCGCTGCGGGCTTGAGCGAGATGCCCCCGGCGTCGAAGGTCAGCCCCTTGCCGACCAGCACCACCGGCTTGGCGTCCTCGGCGCCGCCGCGGTAGTGCATCACGATCAGCTTCGCCGGCTGGCGGCTGCCGCGCGAGACCGAGAGCAGGGCGCCCATGCCGAGCTCGGCCATCGCCGCCTCGTCGAGGATCTCGGTGGTGAGCTTGGGATGATCGGCGGCCAGCGTCTCGGCCTGCTCGGCGAGATAGCTCGGGGTGCAGATGTTGCCCGGCAGGTTGCCGAGTTCGCGCGCCAGCGCGACGCCATCGCCGATCGCCCGACCATGGGCGATCGCCTGCTCGGCCTCGGTCTGCTGCGCCTTCTTCTCGACCCACAGCGCGAGGCGCTTGAGCGTGACCTTGGGCAGCTTGTCGGTGTCCTTGGTGCGGCTGTAGCGATAGTCGCGCGCGGCGGCGGCGACCACGATGTCGCGCAGCGCCAGGTAGCGATCGGCCTCGCGCGGCAGTGGCTCGGCGAGGGTGCACAGCGCCTCGCCGGCGTTGAGCTGGGCGAGGGCGTCGACCGCCGCGGTGACGGCCTTGCGCTGGGCGGCGCGGTCGAACTCCTTGCGCTTGCCGCAACCGACCAGCAACACCCGCTCGGCGGCCACCCCGGGCAGGCCGTAGAGCAGCAGGGTGCGACCGTTCTCGCCGCTCATGTCGCCCTTCTTCAGCAGCGCGGTGAGCTGGCCGTCGCAGGCCTTGTCGACGGCCTCGGCGGGGGCGCCGAGCCTGTGCTTCTCGAACACGCCGAGGACGAGACAGGGGGTCTTCTGCTTGGCGAGGTCGCCGGTCTTGATCTTGAATTCCATGCTGGACTCCTGCAATGGCGGCACGGATCGGCAGCCCGGTCGGGTGCCGCAGCCGGGGCCGCGAGAGGTGTGTACTCGACGTGCATCATCCGGCGTCGTCGGGTCGATCGGGTGAGGGTCGGCCCGCGCGCGGATGTTAGGATGTGGGCATCGAGTCTACCGGAAGAAATGCGCGTGCTGAAACTCGGCCTCCTGGCCCCCTGTTCGTCTCGCATCGCCCGTCGGGGGCGGGGCTGAGCGATGCGGATCATCGATCGCTACCTCGGTGGCGCCGTCGTCGTCGGCACCCTGGTGACGCTCGGGGTGTTGCTGCCCCTGCTCGGGTTCTTCGTCCTTGCCGACGAGATGGAGGCCGCCGGAGTCGACGGCTTCGGCTTCGGCGGGGCCATGACCTTCATGTTGTTGAGCCTGCCGGGCTATGCCTATCAGCTCTTTCCCATCGCCACCCTGATCGGCGCCCTGGTCGGCCTGGGCACGTTGGCGAGCCGCTCGGAGCTGGTGGCGCTGCGCGCCGCCGGGGTGTCGGTGGCGCAGATCGTGCGCGCGGCGATGCTCGGCGGGGTGCTGCTGGCGCTGCTGGCGGTGGTGCTCGGCGAGGTGCTCGCGCCGCTGGCCGAGCAGCGCGGCGCCGAGCTCAGGCGCGAGGCGCTCTCCGGTGAGGTGGCGCAGCAGACCGCCGACGGCTTCTGGGCGGTCGACGACGGCGCCTATGTCAATATCCGCGAGATCCGCTCCGGCACCAGCCTGAGCGATATCTCGATCTTCCAGGTCGATGCCGTCGCCGGCACCCTGGTGTCGACCCATGCCGACGGGGCGCGCTATGTCGACGATGGCTGGGTGCTGCAGGGCATCGCGCGCAGTCGGGTGCGGCCCGACGGGGTGGAGGTCGAGCGCATCGCCCAGGCGCGCTGGGACTCGATGCTCGACCCGGGACTGCTCAAGGTGGTGGTGGCCGAGCCCCAGGCACTGCCGGTGTGGGGGCTCTACAAATACATCCGCTTCATGCGCGTCAATGGTCAGGACGCCGGCGCCTACGAGGTCGCCTTCTGGGGCAAGGTGCTGCACCCGGTGCTGACGCTGTCGATGATCTTCGTGGCGATCCCGATCCTGCTCGGCTCGGCGCGCAGCTCGGGAATGGGGCGGCGGATCTTCGCCGGGGTATTGATCGGCATCCTGTACTATCTGATCAGCCGGACGCTGGCCTATCTGGCGCTGCTCTTCGGCTTGAGCCCGCTGCTTGCGGCACTGGCCCCGCCGTTGCTGTTCAGCGCCGGGGCGATGGTGCTGCTGCGCCGGGTCGGCTGAACGCACCGGGCGCCGCGCGGCGCCCGGTGCGACGCTTCACTGCTTGGCGACCAGCACCAGTCGGGTCTGCGACTTGCGATCGTGCCAGGCGAGCTTGTCACCGTCGAACAGGCTCCACAGCAGCCCCAGGCCGGCCGGCAGCAGGCTGACGAAGGCCCAGCCGAAACGCTTGATCGCCGCGCCGGTGGTCAGCGGCTGGCCCTCGTCGGTGAGCACGCGCAGGCGCCAGGCGCGCATCCCCAGGGTCTGACCGCCGTGGGTCCAGAAATAGACGAAGAAGGCGCCGACCACGGCCACCAGGATCAGGCGCATCAGGTTGAGCGCCAGGGCGTTGTGGTAGTAGTCGCTGCCGGTGATCAGCCCATAGGGGATGGAGACGAGCCCGGTGGCGATCATCAGGATGCCGACCAGCAGCAGGCCGTCGTAGCAGATCGCGCCGAGACGTCGCAGCAGGGAAGGGGTCTGGGCGCGGGTGATATCGAAGTCCATGGTGTCCATTGGTGTGTTTTGGTTGTTTGAGTTGAGTTGCCAAGCTTGAAGCGGATCGTCATTAAACCATTTTTGTTCCGTCTGTTGCGACGCGTGCCGATGCCACTGATCTCGATCGTGGTGGGGCTGACGGCGGGGCTCGTGGTGTGGGCGATGCTCGAGCAGATCCAGAGTCGGCAGGTCAACAAGATCTTCGGCCAGGAGCTCGAGGCACAGCTCGAACTGCGCGCCCGCGAGAGCCTGATCCGCTTCGATCGCTATCTCTCGAGCTATGCCGCCACCACCCGGCTGCTGGCCAACTATCAGCGTCTCTCGGAGTATCTGGAGCCCTTGTTCTGGTCGCGCGAGACGACCGACCCGCCGGTGCTCTACAAGGAGTTCCGCCCGCACTGGCTGCCCGACTTCTTCGAGCGCGACGCCCTCAGCCCGCCGAGCCATGTGCTGCTCACCGATGTCGAGGGTCGGGTGCGCGAGCTCTATCAGGCCGGCGAGCGCCCGGTGCCCGAGCGTCTCGCCGTACAGGTGCCCTCCAACCTGCTCGACACCCGCGACGTGCGCACCGTGATCGATCGTCTCGGCGAGCAGCTCTATCTGATCGTCAGCGACTCGGTGATCGACGCCGGGGGCTACGACATGGGACATCTGGTGGTGCTGGTGCCGGTCGACGACGACTTCCTCGCCGCCTCGCAGCGCGGGGTCGACGTCGGTCGCGCCGCGGTGGCGCTGGTCGACGGCGACGACCAGCGCATCGTCGCCAGCCTCGATACCGCGAGCCTGCCGCCGGGCACCACGCTCGATCGTTGGCACGCGCTCTACGTCATCACCTCCCAGACCCTGCCCGAGTACGAGGGCGCCGATTCCAATCTGCTGTTCGCCACCTTCGTCTCGCAGGCGGCGGTGGAGAAGATGTCGCGCCACGTGAGCATCTTCGAGCGGCGCCAGCGCGGGATCGCCGCGGCGGTGTTCATCATCGTCTTTACCGCGGTGATCTATCTCGTCTCCTCGCGGCTGAACAAGGTGCTCAAGCGGATGACGCGCTTCTCCCAGCGCGCCCTCGGCATCGCCGAGCCCGGCTTCGACTACCATGGCGGCAACCAGCTGGTGCTGCTCGAGGAGTGGATCCAGCACTTCAGTCAGCTGGTACTGGCCGCGCGCGACGAGATGAACCGTCGTCATCAGGCCGAGATGCGCGAGAGCGAGGCGCTCAAGGCGGCGATGATGGAGGCCTCGCTCGATGCCATCGTCACCCTCGACCACGCCGGTCACGTCATCGAGTTCAACCCCGCCGCCGAGCGTCTGCTCGGCCATCGTCGTCAACATGCGTTGGGGCTGGTGTTCGTGCGCGACTGTCTGCCCGAGACCGCACGCGAGGGCTTCAGCGTGTTGCTCGAGCGCTCGCGTCGTCCCGACGCCGGACCCCAGGGGCGCGGCGAGCTGCGCGCGCTGCGCGCCGACGGCGAGCAGGTGCCGGTGGAGATTTCGATCGCCCCGATCGTGCTCGAGTCCGAGCGGTTCTACACCCTCTATATCCACGACATCACCGAGCGCAAGCAGGCCGAGCAGGAGATCAAGGGGTTGGCGCGCTTCGCCAGCGAGAGCCCCAACCCCATCCTGCGCGTCACCGCCAGCGGGCTGCTGGTCTATGCCAACAACGCCTCGCGTCCGCTGCTCACCGCCTGGGCGGCGCAGCCCGGCGACCTGCTCCCCGAGCCGTGGCGTGCCGAGGTCGCCCAGGCGCTCGATGACGCCGAGCAGCGCGAGTGCGAGCTCGAGGTCGCCGGTCAGCTGTTCTCGCTGCTGTTCGCGCCCATCGCCGACCTCGGCTATGTCAACATCTACGCCCGCGACATCACCGCGGTGCGCCGTGCCGAGCAGGAGTCGCGCCAGCACCAGGCCGAGCTGGTCCATGTCTGTCGTCTCAGCACCATGGGCGAGGTGGCCACCGGCATGGCCCATGAGCTCAACCAGCCGCTCGCGGCGATCGTCAACTATGCCAGCGGCTGTACGCGGCGGCTGCAGGGCGGGGCGGGCGAGACCGAGGCGCTGATCGGCGCCATGGGGCAGATCACCGCTCAGGCGCAGCGCGCCAGCGAGATCATCCGCCGGCTGCGCGCCCTGGTCGGCAAGCAACCGCCGATCCGCGCCCAGGCCGATCTCAACCACCTGGTGCGCGAGGTCTGCTCCTTCGTCGAGTTCGAGACCCGGCGCCTGGATCTGGCGATCGCGCTGGCGCTGGCCCCCGAGCCGATCCCGGTGCGGGTCGATCTGGTCCAGGTCGAACAGGTGCTGCTCAATCTGGTGCGCAACGCGCTCGACGCCCTCGAAGAGGTCGACGCGTTCACGCGGCAGCTGAGCATCCGCACCTGGCAGGAAGGCGACGAGGCGCGGGTAGCGATCCGCGACAGCGGCCCGGGCATCGTCCCGGAGCGCATCGAGGAGCTGTTCGACGCCTTCGTCACCACCAAGGAGAGCGGCATGGGGATGGGGCTGGCGATCAGCCAGACCATCATCGAGAATCACGAGGGCCGCATCTGGGCCGAGTCGATGCCCGGGCGCGGTTCGACCTTCTTCATCGCGCTGCCGCTCGCCGTCGCCGAGGCGGAGGAGACGGCACAGCAACCATCGCAAGTTGGGAATAGCAATGCATCATGACGCGACCGTGTTCGTCGTCGACGACGACCAGGCCATGCGCACCTCGCTGCAGTGGCTGATCGAGTCCACGGGGATGTCGGTACAGACCTTCGAATCGGCCGACGCCTTCCTCGCCAACCACTACCCGGGGCGCGCCGGCTGCCTGCTGCTCGACGTGCGCATGCCGGGGATGAGCGGGCTGGAGCTGCAGAGCTATCTCGCCCGCGAGGGTTACCGTCTGCCGGTGATCCTGATCACCGGCCACGGCGACGTGAGCATGGCGGTCAAGGCGATGAAGGCCGGCGCCTTCGACTTCATCGAGAAGCCCTTCCACGACGAGGACCTGCTCGACAGCATCCGCAACGCCCTCGACTACGACGAGCGCCACCGCGCCTCCCAGGCCACCCGCGCCCAGATCGCCATGCGCCTGGCCGAACTCACCCCGCGCGAGCACGAGGTCATGGCGATGGTCACCGACGGCAAGTCCAACAAGGAGATCGCCGCCGCGCTCGGCGTCAGCGCCAAGACCGTCGAGGCCCACCGCGCCCGGGTGATGGAAAAGATGCGCGCCGGCTCACTCGCCGAACTCGTCCGCATGGCCCTGATCGCCGCCCCCGAAGCGACGCTCTGAGCGCCGTACGTTTTGTACGAAAAGTAATGCCTGAGGCATCTGCGGATGCAAGCAAGCGTGAATATTGCCGAGAAGCTGATCGCCAACTTGTCGTAACGGGTGGCGATTCGTTAGCAGAACTTGAGCCAGCCGAACAACCGCTCGATGATATTACGCTTGCGATAGCTGGGCTTGTTGAGTGTCCGAGGGCGGCCGGGCTTGGGTTTGCGCACGCCCTTGCGCTGTGGGATCACCGGACGGATGCCGCGCCGATCGCAATAGCGGCGTAAGTCCTCGGCATCGTAGCGCTTATCGGCGAGCAGTTGGCGGGAGCGCGGGCGATCTCGGTGAGCGCTGGGCAAGCGGACCTGTTCGAGCCGCAGTTGGGCATAGCGAATGTCGCTGTGCTGGCCTGTGGAGAGCAGAAAATTCAAAGGGACACCTTGGCGTCGCAGAGCAGATCGATCAGCCCATCCTCGCGCAGGCGGGTTTGCAATCGCTCCCGGACCTTGGTGAAGGTGCCGTCGTCACGCTAGTCGCGAAACCGCTGGTAGACCGTCGACCAGGGACCGAAACGCTGGGCAGGTCACGCCACGCTGCCCCCGAGCACAGTACCCAGAAGATGCCGTTGAGCATCAGGCGGCCATCCCGGCGCGGGCGACCGGTATGCTGCGGACGGGAAAACAGATCGGCGATCAACTCCCAGGCGTCTTCTGGGAGTTCGCAGCGTCTCGACACCTGACATCTTCTTCTGCAAGAACGAGGTCAGTGTAACAAGCAGAGTTTTCGTACAGAACGTCGCGAGCGCGAGCATGGGCTCATGCTTAAATCAATTCTGATAGTGCGTGTACTTTTTTGCGCTGCCTTTCACTTGGTCTGCGGGATATTTCTCCGCATTTTTCTCCATTTTCTCCCGGCATACCGCTTCGATATCCACATCTAGCTTGCCCGCCAGCCGAATCAGATAGAGCTGGACATCGGCAATTTCCTCGCGCACTGCGGCCAATTGTAGCTCATCCAGCTCCCTCGACTGCGCCTCGGTCAACCACTGGAAGCACTCCTGCAACTCAGCTGCCTCTACCGTCAGCGCCATGGCTAGGTTCTTGGGCGAGTGGAACTGGTCCCAGTCGCGCTCGGCGGCAAACTGATCCATGGCATCACGGAACTGCTTGAACGGATCTGACATCTCTAGAATCACCTTACTCTGCAGTATCGGATAGCGGTGGCATGCCTACTCTGCTGTTCGCTATCCAGTCGACATCGGCATAGGCAACCATTCGGTCACCTACTCGTTCACAGCACGGAAAGGAATTCGCCTATGACCTTTAGATCATCAAGCTCCTCCTCAAGCACGATATCTTTATAGCCGAAGGCATTGGTCTGGGGCTTTAGCACGATGCGCTTATTCATCAACTCGCCATACTCTTCGATCTTTTCGCTCTGGTACAGTTTGATCGTGAAGCTACCGCCGTGGTCAGGGTCTTCAATAGCGCGATGCTGCACCACGACGACCTTACCTTGCCGTGTGCCGCCAGGGTTCGCACGGAACAGACACCAGGCACCATTAGGGATGCGTCGATTCATAGACTCCCCCACCACCCGGCTGACAAACAGGTCGGGGCTTACTCGCATGAAGTCGGGCAGCTCGACCCAGTATTCAGCGTTGGCGATCTGCATCTCTCCGAATTCTCCAGCGGCGATGCTCAGGTCGTACACGGGTACGTGGCGCTCGAATGGCACTACCTCATCACGCGTCATGATGGGAAGATGCAAATCATCCAGCGTACCGGTATCCTCTGCCACGTCCAGTGGCTCGGTCGCTTCTTGCAAACGAACAAAGGCCGAAAAGTACTCTCGAGTCTCGAGATCGGTAGCATAGACGTAACAGCCCTTTTGCCCCCTCGTCATCAGTGTGCGATAGGTGTTCTTGATGATCTGGTCCGCCAGGACTCGAGCATTTTCGGGCTGCTCCTTGAACATTTTTTTGTAGCCACGCACGGAACGATCCTGCTCTGCCCGCTTCCCAGCGTCTGTCACCACGCGACCGCCGCGAATAACGAAGTCCTCTCCGATAATGACGCCCACATAGTCGAACTCGAGCCCCTGACAGGTGTGGATGCAGCCGATCTGGTCGACGGAGTCTTCAGCGATGGCCCACAGCATGCCGTCATCATCAAGGTTCCACTGGGCCTCGAAGCCATGTTCGGGGAGGACGATATCCATGGCGTGCTTGTCCTTCTTGCTCGCCCAGGGCCAGCAATAACCCGCTACCATGCGCGCCTTGTTGGTCTTTCGGTTCTTCTCGATAATCGCCCGGCGCATCGCTGACGGGTCATCAAACACTTGGAATTCGTAATCGATGTCACTCAGATCGATGTTGGTCGTAGTGCGAATCTGAAGGGCATTATCTAGCCATGCTAGGTAACCATCCGAACCATTACAGCGAAACTGCGACGCCAGCTCCAACTCCTGCACGTCGGCCCCACATTCAGCAGCCCGCCGCCGGATCTCCTCAACCGTGCCCACGTCCTTGAGCGTCACGCGCTGTGCCTCATCGATGAAGAAAATCGATAAGCGAGACGCAGTGATCACCTCTTTTATTTGGCTCTCTCCCAGATTCTGATACATGCCGGACTTTTCGTTCAGGCGGTGCGCTTCATCCACGATTAGCACATGGAAAGTATCAGGCTTTGCGTTGACGTAGCTGCCTGAGCCCTTGAACAGGTTGTCGATATGGGTCTTTTTGCTCGTGCCGGTCAGCTTCTTCTTGAAGACCTCCCGAGGTGCAGAGTTACGTGACACGTATTGCGTCATCATCTCGCGCTTTGTCAGCTCTACCAGCAGATTGATGGCAACCACCGACTTGCCGGTGCCCGGCCCGCCCTTGACGATCAGGCACTTCTTGTTTTCGCTACCTGCACGATGCGCAAGATCGATAGCGGTTTCATAGACTAGCTTCTGTTCGTCGATCATCAGGAACTCGGCGTTTCCCTGCATCATAGATGCCAGCGCATCCGCCAGGTTTTTGCTCGGCTTTATCACACCATGCTCGATGCGATACATAATTCCGTTGCTGTCGCCATACTTAATGTGCTTGCTCAGAAACTCCGAGAGCTTCAGGGCGTCTGGCGAGATGAAGACTGGAGCCAGACTGGTGTGCGGCTCGTAGCATGGATCATTGATTTCATCTGCTTGCTTCATATTGTGCAGATAGGCGCAGGGCACCAAGCTTATCGACTCGGAGCGTACTGTCTCGTTGTAGTCCGCGATCAGCGCGCTATAGGACCACGCCTGATACGAAGGATGATTAGTCTCGCGTACACTGCCGCCCAGTTGGGTGCGCACGATGGCATCTTTCTTCGTCACTTCGACGAACTGCCACTGTTTCAGTTCCACGATGACCGCCACATCATCCCGTTGATGGTTTTTGCCGGTCAGAATGAAGTCAACCCGGCGATTGGTCAGCGGAATGTTATACTCGATGGCCACGCCAGCCGATGCGGGAATACCTTCTTCGAGCAGGGCGCTCATCATGAAACGGAGAGAACATTCCCAAGATTTCACCTCATTGCGCGGCGAGTTTCGGTTCAGTTTTCTCGCCACCTCGTTCTGTATGGCATCGGCGATGATGTTGGCTCGCACATCGTCGATAAATTGCTGCTTGGTGGCGTTGTAGACCAACATGGCTTAACAAATCCCTTTTCAAAAAGACAACTAATTCTCATGGCGCATAATTCTACCCCATTATGCACGGCATTTATACTGCAACTTCACCTGGAGCTTATACCTCGGCCTCAAATAGCATGGCCAGCTAATTGAGATTTAAGTTGTCAACGTAACCCGCCGCAGCGTCACCTCATTAACGCTAATAAAATCTTAAAGTCAACGGCGCACTTAACCAGGACACCCTGTCACAGAAAAGGCGCTTCAACATCTAGCCGCTACTCTTTATTTACCTATTGATGGAGAAATTAAAATCTCGGGTAGTGCCCTGACCGATAGGTTTCGATAAGATCAGAATCTCTTGCTTTAAGGATGAATGAGATGTATCTGACATGTCCGCAGTGTCACTCCAACCATGTGAACAAAAATGGATTCAACCGGCTGAACAAGCAGTTGTACAAGTGTCAAGATTGCGGTCGTCAGTTCGTTCTCCATCCTGCCAAGGGACCGGTTTCTCAGGAAACCCTCGAACTACGTTTTGTACGAAAACCCTGCTTGTTACACTGACCTCGTTCTTGCAGGAGAAGAGGCTAGATGTCGAGACGTTATGAACTCCCAGAAGAGGCCTGGGAGCTGATCGCCGATCTGTTTTCCCGTCCGCAGCGCACGGGTCGGCCCCGCCGGGACGACCGCCTGATGCTCAACGGCATCTTCTGGGTGCTGTGCTCGGGTGCAGCGTGGCGTGACCTGCCTGAGCGCTTCGGTCCTTGGTCGACGGTCTACCAGCGGTTTCGCGACTGGCGTGACGACGGCACCTTCACCAAGGTCCTGGAACGGTTGCACATCCGGTTGCGCGAGGATGGGTTGATCGATCTGGAGACCTGGATGATCGACTCGACCTCGATCCGTGCCACGCGCGCTGCCGCTGGCGGCGGGAAAAAAGGGGGCCGCAAGAGCCGCCGAGCCATGCACTCGGGCGCAGTCGCGGCGGCCTGACGACCAAGATCCATCTGCTCTGCGATGCCAAAGGCGTTCCCTTGAGCTTTCTGCTCTCCCCAGGCCAGCACAGCGACATCCGCTATGCCCAACCGCTCCTCGATCAGGTCCGCTTGCCCAGCGCTCATCGAGGTCGTCCGCGTACCCGTTGCCGCCAACTGCTCGCCGACAAGGGCTACGATGCCGACGACTTACGCCGCTATTGCGATCGGCGCGGCATCCGTCCGGTGATCCCTCAGCGCCAGGGCGTGCGTAAACCCAAGCCGGGCTGCCCTCGGACACTCAACAAGCCCAGCTATCGCAAGCGCAACGTCATCGAGCGCCTGTTCGGCTGGCTCAAGTCCTGTCGACGCATCGCCACCCGTTACGACAAGTTGGCGACCAGTTTCTCGGCAATGTTCACGCTTGCTTGCATCCGCAGATGCCTCAGGCATTACTTTTCGTACAAAACGTAATCGATCGGTTGCTGCTGGAAAAAATCTCCCTGGCCGGAATTGCCCGTGCGGTGAAGGTCTCCGAGGTGAGATTCCCCCCGAATTTCGTCCCCCAAGGATTGACGTAGACTGACGATCAAATCTTGGAGGGCACGATGCAGAAGATCCCGAAGCGGGTATACACGCTGGAGTTCAAGGAGCAGGCGGTTAAACGGGTGCAGTCGGGGTACAACATCGCCTCGGTGGCATGCGAGATGGGCTTGGCGGAGCAGACAGCGCGCAACTGGCTGCGGCGCAGCGAGGCGGGGAAGCTGGAAGCGAGTGCGGGCAAGGCGTAACGCCCGAGAAGGTGGAGCTGTCGCGGCTACGCGCCGAGGTTGCCGAGCTTCGCGAAGAGAACACGACCCTGCGAAAAGCGACGGCGTACATGGATACCGAGCTGGTCACCAGTGCCCTCGACATGGCCTATGCTCGGCGCCCTTCGCCACCGGGGCTGCTGTACCACTCCAGCCGAGGCAGCCAGTACGCCAGCCACGCCTTCCAGCAGCGCCTACGTCGCTACGGGATGCGCTGCTCGATGAGAAGGCGCGGCAACTGCTGGGACAATGTCCCGACCGAGAGCTGGCTCAAATCCTGTCGACGAATCGCCATCCGTTACGACAAGTTGGCGACCAGTTTCTCGGCAATGTTCACGCTTGCTTGCATCCGCAGATGCCTCAGGCATTACTTTTCGTACAAAACGTAACCGTCCACGAATGTCACCGCCTCGTCGATCGGGCGGTCGACTGACGGTTAACCCGACCTACGAAGCTTTGTGGTTCGATCTTCCGGCGACAACTCAACCCTCGAAATCTTTGCGTTCTTGGTGTCTTTGCGGTTCAGTCTTGACGGCTGTCCGCGAGCGACTTGCGCCCGACGAAGCGGTAGTAGGGCACGCGCAGGCCGGGGAGGTAGGGGACCGGGGCGAGGTGTTCGTCGAGCTGGTGGTCGGGGAGGTGGTCGCGCAGCCAGCGCAGCGGCTCGGGGCTGGGGTGGACGCCGTCGTGGGCGAACCAGCGGGGCCAGAAGGCGCGGGCGAGGGTGCCGTGGCGGGCGTTGCCGGGGCCGCCTTGGGCGTCGGAGACGTAGAAGTCGACCACCCCCAGGGTGCCGCCGGGGCGGAGCATGGCGAGGGCGTTTGCGAGCACCGCCCGCCAGTTGGGCGTCATCGTCAGCGAGTAGGCGCAGTAGACGCAGTCGACCGGCCCCTCGGGACGATAGTCGGCGGCGTCGGCCTCGATCACCCGCACCCTGGCGAGGCCGGCGGTGCGCCGGCGCGCCTCGTCGAGCAGCGCCGGGCAGAGGTCGACGAGGTCGATCCGGCCGAGGCTGTCGAGGCGTTCTCCGAGATAGAGCAGGTTGCGTCCGGTGCCGGCGCCGAGCTCGACCAGATACGCGCCGGGCGTCGGGTCGAGTGCGGCGATCAACTGCGCGCGCCCGTGCAGCAGGCGCTCGCGGAAGCGGTCGTAGTGTGCCGCCTGGGGGGCGTAGAAGTGCTGTAGCCGTTCGGCGTGCGAGCCCTGGCGACGCTGGCCGCGCAGCAGGTGGAGGAGGATGCGCGCGTCGCTGCCGATCATGCGCGCACGTCCGCGATGTGGAAGCCGGCGTAGGTGTGTACGCGGTCGAGGCGGTTGAGCGCGGCGGCGCGCTCGGGGTGGAAGCGCAGACGCTCGCTCAAGCGGGTACGCTCGGGACCGAGTTCGAGCCGTTCGAGATAGCGCGGCGCGACATGGGCGCTGCGGAAGATGATCCGCGCATCGGCGCTGGCGCGGTCGAGGATCGCCTGCCACTCCTCGGCGAGCGCCTCGGGGTGGTAGGAGCTCATCCAGTCCATGTGATCGAGCAGCACGTACCTGGAGATCGACTCGTCCGTGGCGTGGAGGAACTCGGTGACGGTGCAGGTGTGCGGCACGATGCGCTCGACCAGCCCGGCCTTGAGTGCGGCGAAGTTGTCGCGCTTGAGATACTCGGGGCAGCACGCCGGGGTGTAGCGACCGCGCAGATAGACCGACCAGAAGTAGTTGTCGGCGATCGGCAGCTGGCGCAGCACGTATTCGAGCGCCTCGCGGATGAAGCCGGCGACGCCCTGGGCATGCTGTGCCTGGACCTCTTTGCGCTGGGGATGGGGGACGCCGAGCAGGCTCATGGTGAGCTGGCGCGAGAGCGTCCAGTTGAGCGCCGGGGTCCAGAACAGCGGCTGGACGCGGGTGTCGTAGATCTCGCGCTGATGGTCGAGATCGGCGCTGGCGAACAGCGCGCGCACGCTGTCGGCGAGCCGGGGCCGGGCGCGCAGATAGGCGTTGAACAGCCGCGCGACGATGCCCGACAGGCCGTGGAAGTAGAAGCTGCCGTCGGGGTTGCCGAACCAGGCCGCGCGCCGGTCCCAGAAGGCGCGGGCGAAGGGCGAAAGGGTCTCGCGCAGGGCGTCGTGGTAGAGGTCGCGGAACGCCGGGTGGTAGCCGTGCCCGAAGACGGCGAAGAAGTCGTCGAAGTCGAGTGCGCGGATGCCGGCGAGCTTGAGTTCGAGCAGTGCGTTCTGGCGCGGGTTGGCGTCCACCGCGTGGATCCGTCGCGGCCCGGTGAGGGCGTAGTCGAGCACGTTGCAGCCGGCGCTGGTGATCACCAGCAGGGTGTCGTCCGGGGTCAGCTCGAGGGCCAGCCGGTCGACCGCCGGGTCCTCCCAGCAGGTGTTGTAGACCAGGGCGCGCGAATAGATGGCGTCGAAGACCCGTTGGTCGATGCGGTCGGCGAGTGTCGGTGCGGTTTTCAAGCGTGGGCTCCAGGCGGGTGGACCGGATCGGGTTTTCGCAATGCGTGTTCACGCAGGTCGCGTCAGGATAGATTGGGGAAGTGACCGTGGCGTGGCGCGTCCGCGACGGGACGGTTGCGGATCGGTTGCGGCGGGATTGCCCCGCCCCTGCGACCACCCTCGGCCAGATCGGTTTGATTGGCGGGCCGGGGCGCTCAATAATGATCTGTCAACCATTGGAATTCGCGGAGATACGAACGATGTCCGAAAAGGCCCCCTGGATCACCTTCCGGCCTGAACTCAAGGTCCTCGACTGCACGGTTCGGGACGGGGGGCTGGTGAATGCCCATCGCTTCGACGATGCCTTCGTCAGCGCCGTCTATCACGCCTGTATCGATGCCGGGATCGACTACATGGAGATCGGCTACAAGAACTCGAAGCGGGTCTTCCCCAAGGACAAGTTCGGCCCCTGGCGTCACTGCGACGAGGCCGACATGCGCCGTATCGTCGGCGACCACGACGCCGAGAAGACCGGGCTCAAGCTCGCGGCCATGGCCGATGCCGGCAAGAGCGACTGGGAGCAGGACCTGGTGCCGGCGGCCGACAGCCCGCTGTCGATGATCCGCGTGGCCTTCTATGCCCACCAGGTCTCCGAGGCGGTGGACATGATCCACCACGCCCACGAGCTCGGTTACGAGACCACCGCCAACCTGATGGCGGTCTCCAACATCACCGAGGAGGAGATCGACAAGGTCCTCGAGGCCGTCTCCCACACCCCGGCCTCGACCATGGTCATCGTCGACAGCTTCGGCTACCTCTACCGCGAGCAGATCGACCGGCTCTACCACAAGTACACCGACGCGCTCGCCGGCAAGGGCATGGAGATCGGCATCCACGCCCACAACAACCTGCAGCTGGCCTTCGCCAACACCATCGAGGCGATCATCCTCGGCTGTAACCGCGTCGACTCGACCATCTACGGCTTCGGCCGCGGCGCGGGCAACTGCCACACCGAGCTGCTGCTCGGCTTCCTGCGCAATCCCAAGTTCGACGTTCGTCCGATCGTCGAGGTGATCCAGAAGTACATGTTGCCGCTGCGCAAGGAGCTCGACTGGGGTCCCTCGCTGCCCTACAACCTCACCGGTCAGCTCAACCAGCACCCGCGCTCGGCGATCGAGTGGCGCGAGGGCCCGACCCCGGAAGACTTCCTCGGCTTCTACGACAAGCTCGTCGCCGAGATCTGAAAGGCACGGGGCGCGGCCGGTCGCGCCCGCGACATGGCGGCCTTCGTCAAGGTGATGACCTAGCCTGTTCGCGGCGCCGGCCCTCGGGCCGCCGGCCGACGCCCCAAGGGTCCTGCGATCGCCCCGCCATCCGGCCTCTTGCCAGACGGGCGCGATCGCGCTACACCATCGACTCCGATCCCGAGCGCGCGCGCCCTCTCCGGGGCGCGCCACCCGGTCCCTGTGTATCTTCTCGGAGTCTCTCTCCATGTCCGACCAAGCGACCCTGATCCTGGGTGACGCGCACCACTCACTGCCCATCGTCACCGGCAGCGCCGGCGAGCGCGCGCTCGACATCCAGACGCTGCGCGCCCGCACCGGGCTGATCGCACTCGATCCGGGCTATGCCAATACCGGCAGCTGTCGCAGCACCATCACCTATATCGACGGCGAACGGGGCATCCTGCGCTATCGCGGCATCCCCATCGAACAGTTCGAGCACAGCCCGAACTTCGTCGAGGTCGCCTGGCTGCTGATCTTCGGTCATCTGCCCAATGCCCGCGAATATGCCGACTTCTCCGCCGAACTGACCGCCTGCGCCAACCTCGACGAGGGCATGAAGCATCACTTCGAGGGCTTCCCGCGCGCCGCACCGCCGATGGCGATCCTCTCGGCGATGATCAACGCGCTCTCCTGCTTCCACCCCGAGCTGTTCGAGCTGGAGGACGAGCAGCGCTTCCGCGCCGCCGCCGCCGGGCTGATCAGCCGTATCCGCACCATCGCCGCCTACGCCTATCGGCACTCCATCGGGCGGCCCTATATCTATCCCCACCCCGAGCAGCGTTATGTGCCCAACTTCCTGCACATGATGTTCTCCGACCCCTATGCCGAGTACGTCTGCGAGCCGCTGGTGCGCGACGCGATCAACCTGGTGCTGCTGCTCCACGCCGATCACGAGCAGAACTGCTCGACCTCGACGGTGCGCATGGTCGGCTCCAGCCAGGCCAACCTGTTCGCCGCCTGTGCCGCCGGGGTGTGCGCGCTGTGGGGGCCGCTGCACGGTGGCGCCAATGTCGCGGTGCTGCAGATGCTCGAGGAGATCCATCAGGGGCGGATCACCCCCGAGGAGTACGTGCGTCTGGCCAAGGACCGCGACAGCAAGGTGCGGCTGATGGGCTTCGGTCACCGGGTCTACAAGCAGTTCGACCCGCGCGCGCAGATCCTCGCCCGGGTGGCCGAGCGGTTGCTCGCCCAGCTCGGGCGGCGCGATCCGCTGCTCGACATCGCCCGTCGGCTCGAGGAGATCGCGCGCGAGGATCCCTACTTCGTCGAGCGCCAGCTCTATCCCAACGTCGACTTCTACAGCGGCATCATCCTCCGCGCGGTGGGCATCCCCACCAACATGTTCACGGTGATGTTCGCGATGGGGCGGCTGCCGGGCTGGATCGCCCACTGGTGGGAGCAGGCCGGCGCGGGCGGGCGCATCGCCCGTCCGCGTCAGCTCTATGTCGGACCCGAGTCGCTCGACTACGTGGCGATGGGCGAGCGCGACTGAGTCCGGGAGTGAGGGACGCGGACCCGCCGGGTCCGCGTCGGGCTCAGGCCGCCACCGGGCTCGGCTGGTGGCTGAGACAGCCCTTGGGACAGACCCGCGAGCAGGAGGCGCAGCCGATGCAATCGAGCGCATCGGCGAGATTCATGACCATGCCGGGCGCGTCGTCGAAGTCGTCGTCATCGTCCTCGATCTCGTCGAGATCGAGCTCATCGCGATCGATCAGCTCGAAGACCTCGCGGGGACAGACCTTGTAGCAGCGGCCACAGCCGATGCAGCTGGTCTGGTCGATGGTGATGACGAACGACGGTGTCCACTCGACCCCGCCCCGGGTGATACCGGTGATGACAGTCATGGTGCAGTGCTCCCAATCCGCGGCTCTCGACCGGCCGCGCGGTACGGTTGGCGCGATCGGCGCCGGGCCGGTCGCGTGTTGATCCTCGATGATCGCGACGGGGTCAGGCCCCGTCGGCGGCCTTGAGTCTGGCGTCGGCCTCGGCCCACGCCAGACAGGCGTCGTAGGTGGCCTGGGCGAGCGCCGGCAGCTCGGCATAGGCGCCGGGCAGACGCTCCTCGACCAGATCGTGCAGCTCGGCGGCGCGCTCGTTGGCGATGCGCTTGGCCTTGCGCGCGGCGCGCTCGAGCCCCTGACGGTGTTGCGGATCCATGGTCTCTGTCTCGTCTGTGTCAGAGCGGCTCAGAGTCCGGCGACCTTGGGGTGTTCGCCGATCAGCTCGATGGCGACGGAGAGATACTTGTCGGCCTCGTCCTTCATCCGCGACAGGCTGGGAAAGCCGAAGCGGTGCACGTCGCGCAGGGTGCGGTCGAGCACCACCAGCTTGCCGGTGGTGATCAACACCCGACCGAAGCCCTCGTGACTGAGATGCACCAGGGGCACTGCCATCAGCCCGCACTCGGCCTCGATCAGCGCCGCGATGGCGTTGTAGAAGGCCTTGACCCGCTCGACCACGATCTCGTCGGGATCGCCGACGATGGGGATCTCGCGGCGCATCTCCTTGGTGAGCACGAAGGGTTCGAGCAGGTCGGCGTTGGCGAGGTGCTCGTACTGGCCATAGGCGTCGAGCGCGCGCATCTGGCGCACCATCTCGACCATGAAGTCGCTCTCGAGCAGCCCTCGGGTGGGCAGTGGCGCGGCTGGGGTGTCGCTCATCGTGTTCTCTCCTGCTGGGATCTGGGGGGGGGTCAGGACAGGCGGCGTAGCACCACCGGGCGTGGCGCGTCGCGCCCGAGCCGCTCGGCCAGCCACAGTCCGGCGCCGAGTGCCAGCAGCGCGCCGCCGAGCGTGGCCCACAGCGGCAGCGCGAAGCGGGTGCCGGCCCAGGCGGTCGCGGCCAGCGCCAGCAGCGGCAGCAGATAGGCGAGGGTGGCGGCGCGCAGCAGCCCGGCGCCGGGGATGCCGATCACCACCGACTCGCCGGGGCTGAGTCCGAGCGGGTCGTCGATGACGATCTGCCGGGCGCGTCCGCGGCGTCCTGTCGTGGCGCCGGCGCAATAGCCCGACTGGGCGCAGCCGGAACAGGCGCTGGCGTTGCCGGGCGCGACCCAGGCGCGTGGCGGGGCGCTCGCGGTCACCACCGCGACGGTCTCGATCATTCGCTCCATTCCTCTGCCTCCATCTGGTCGACGCGTGCGTGTTGCGCTTCACCGCGCCTGGGCGGGGCGAGCGCGCGCGCCAGCCAGGGGCTGGGCCGCCCGCGCAGCTCGCCCTGCAGGGCGGCGATCTGGGCGTGGATCCGGGTGCCGTGCGGGACCTTGACCGGCTGGACGCCGACGGCACGGAGCTGCCTGACCGCCGAGGCGCCGATCGCCTCGCAATAGACGGCGAGACAGCCCTCGAGCGCGGCGATGCGCTCGCCGAGCTTGTCCTCGTTGCCGTCGAGCACGCCCGTCTTGAACTCGATGACCTCCAGCAGCCGGTGGCTGGTGCGGTCGACGCCGTGGATGGTGAAGGCCCGGGCGGCGCCGAAGTGCTGGTCGATCCGCGCGCGATCGCTGCTGGCGAAGGCCACGCGCAGCGGGTGCTCGGTCGTTGCGGTGGCGCTCTCGAGCAGCCTCAGTCGTCGTTGCATCCGCGCCTCCCGGCCAGGCCGCCGTGCGTTCGTGCTCGGACCACTGCTTGAGGCGCGAGCGATAGGGATGGAGCTCGCCGCGCTCGCGTTCGAGCGCCAGGTTGGCGAGTTCGAAGCGGGTGTCGCGAGTCCACCGGTCGCCGATCTAGGTGCGGTGGCAACCGTCGAGCCGATCGGATTGCGGGAAGCCGTTGCGCAACAGCGCGATGCCGAGCCGTGCGGCGCTCTGCGCGCCGTGGGCCTTGGTCACCAGCAGTTCGACGCGCGGTCCCGGCCTGTCGTCCGAGGTCCTCGAGATCGCCGGTGCGGATCTCGGCGCACCGGGCGCGGACGAGCACCGGGACATTGCCCGGGGCGACCGCGGTCATGGTCTCGGCGCCGACCCCGACGAGCAGCTCGGTCCAGCCGACCAGCAGGTCGGCGGCGGTCGCTCCCGGCTTGGGTCGCGCGCATCCCGACTTGCTCTTGTGGTTGTGCGCGCAGGCCGGCGCGTCGAGCAGCGCGGCGATCTCTCTCTGCTTCATCGGTCACTCCTGGCGAGATCCTCTTGCAGGAGAGTGGGAAGCACGGAGTGTGCCGTATCCTAACCACATGAATCGAAAGCGTAATCGTCGCGGCCGCTGCACTGTGCTGTAGGACACTCGACGTCTTTGCGGGGTTTGCGACAAGGCGACGGGGAAGTCAGCCGCCAGCCTTCAGCGACCAGCCGCCGGTCAGCGCGTGTCTCTGACGGCGACGGTGGGGTCGGGCTCCCACTGGTTGCTGGCGGCTGGCGGCTGGAAGCTCGTCGCCGTCCCTCAGCCGTTGAGCTGTGGTGGTGCGCTCGGAGGCTCCTCGGGCTGAGCGGGGAAGGGGCTGCGATAGGCGTGCAGGTGCAGCAGTCGTCCCTCGGCGATCAGTGCGCCGCCGCTCAGCCCCGGCGCGGCCAGACGCAGCAGTTCGCTGTCGGCGCCGAGCGGCAGGGACATCACCGGGGCGCTGCTCAGGGCGTCGAGCAGGGTGCCGGGGTTCTCCGTCCGGGGACGCCGGAGGGTGAAGTTCAGGCACTCGATGGCATCGAGCGCATAGCTGGCGATGATCCGCGGCAGCAGCTCATGGAGGATGGCCGGATGGGCGAAGAGCTCGAAGCCGCAGACCCGACCATTGATGGCGAGGATGGCGCCGATCTGGTCGGGTCGCGGCGGCAGGGCCGCGACGTATTGCGCGATGAACTCCGCATACTCGTCGTAGAGCGCCTCCAGGCCGGGGCGCGCCGGATCGTCACAGTCCATGCGCGCGCGCTTGTGCGCAACCTCTTCCCACAGCTCCTGCGGCCGTCCCGGATAGGGGGGCTCGCCGAACAGTCGGGTGCTGAGCCGCGCTGCGCTGCGCGCGCGCGCGCTGGCGAACAGCAGCTGGCCGGAGGATCGGGGGCGGTTGCCCGGTTGCTGGGCGGATGACCGTCCGAGCGGCGAGAGGGCGAGCCCGATGGTGCTGCGTGGCGGTACCAGCAGGCTGTGATCGAGGACCTGATCCCGCGCTGCGCCGCTGAGCGACTCGCCCTCGAGCAGCAGCAGCGGACGCGTGCTCTGGTTGTCGAGTCTCGCCCCTGGCGATTGGGCGCGGGCATCGTGCGTCTGCAGGTGCGCCTGACCGGTCTTGATCGCGGCGCTCAGGGTGAGATGGTCGGGTGCGCTCGGGCGCGGGTCGCAGATCGGGGTGAGGCCGATGTTGAGATGGTGCAGCGGGTCGCCGAGGGCGAGCGCCGGGAGATGGTGATGGAGCCTGTCCATGAAGGCGTTCTCCTTGTGCCGGAAACACTTGATGTCCTGACTTCGGCCAGATGCGGCGGTCGTCTCCTTCCTGAGAGCGTGCCGGGCAGGGGCGCACGGGCCCCGGTCTTCGCATCCGGTATGCAGCTGTCGACCCCGGTCTCCGCGGCGGGACGCTGGAGACCTGGGCCTTGGTTGAGCAGGGCGCGGGCCGCTTCGGCAGCGCCCTGGGCGCCCAGTGTATGACGATCGGGGTGGGTATCCTGGGAGATGCGTCGATTTATTGCGTTTACGCAATACCGCGGCGGGTCGCATGCATCCGTGTCGGGGATTGTGATGGCGTCGGTTGGCTCAGCGGGGACGCCTTGCGGTCCTGCGACGCGCATTCGAGCGACGGCCTGTGGCCGGCAGGTCGAGCACGCGAAAGCATCCGGGCTCGAGACCGTCGAGCCGCCACTGGCCGATGGCCATGCGCACCAGACGCAGGGTGGGCAGCCCGACGGCGGCGGTCATGCGCCGCACCTGGCGGTTGCGGCCCTCGTGGATGGCGATCTCGATCCAGGCGGTGGGCACCGACTTGCGAAAGCGCACCGGCGGCTCGCGCGGCCACAGCGCGGGCTCGGCGATGGCGCGCACCCGTGCCGGACGGGTCGGGCCGTCCTTGAGGGTGACGCCGGCGGCGAGTGCGTCGAGTTGTGCGGCCTCCGGGGTGCCCTCGACCTGCACCCAGTAGGTCTTCCAGGCCTTGTGTCGGGGGTGGCTGATGCGGTGCTGGAGCTGGCCGTCGTCGGTGAGCAGCAGCAGCCCCTCGCTGTCCTTGTCGAGCCGCCCGGCGGGATAGACGCCGGGCAGCGGGACGTGGTCGCTGAGGGTTGGGCCCTCGCCGGAGAACTGGCAGAGCACGCCATAGGGCTTGTTGAGCAGGATCAGTCGGGACATCGGATCAATCACGCTCCAGGGCGGCGCGCACGCACTGCAGCACGCCGTAGTCGAACTCACCGCCGAGGGCCTCGTGGAGCGCGCGCAGCGGGCTGATGGCGTTCTCGGGCAGCGCGGCAAAGGCCGTCTCGATGCGCTTCAGGCTGGCGGCGTCGAGCCCGGTGGCGGTGGCCGCGTCGAGCTCGCCGGCGGCCACCGCGCGGGCGAGATGACCGTGGATGGTGCGCGGCTTGAGACCGCGGCGCGCGGCGATGGTGGCAACATCGGCGCCGGTGCGCGCCAGCGTCAGGGTCTCGCGCTCGCTGTCGCCGAGCCCGCGCGGTGCGCGGGGCCGGGGCGTGGCGCGCGGTGGCGGCGCAGCGGTGCCCTCGGGGCGGCCGTGTTCGGCGGCATGGGCCCCGAGCACGGCGAGCAGTCCGGCGCCGAAGCGTTCGAGCTTGGCCTCGCCGAACCCGCTGATGCGTGCGAGTTCGTCGAGATCGCGCGGGCGGTGGGCGAGCAGCTCCTGCAGGGTGAGGTCGTTGAAGATCACATAGGCCGGGACGTTGTTGGCCTGGGCCAGTTCGCGACGATGGCCGCGCAGCGCCTCCCACAGCGCCTGGGCCTCGGCGTCGCGCGGCGCGGTCTCGACGGCGCCTTGGCGGGCGCGCTGGGCGCGGCGCGGCTCGGGGTCGCGGCGCAGCTCGATGCGGGCCTCGCCGCGCAGCAGCGGACGGCTGCGCTCGGTGAGGCGCAGCGCGCCGTGGCCCTGGTGGTCGACCTCGACCAGCCCGGCGGCGACCAGCTGGCGATAGACCGAGCGCCACTGCGTGGCGCCGAGTTCCTGGCCGATGCCGTGGGTACTCACCCGGTCGTGACCGAAGCGGCGGATGCGCTCGTTGTCCTTGCCGAGCAGCACGTCGGTGAGATAGGCGCTGCCGAAGCGCTGGCCGGTGCGATAGATGCACGAGAGCGCCTTGCGCGCGGCCTCGGTGCCGTCCCAGGTGTCGACCGGCTCGAGACAGGTGTCGCAGTTGCCGCAGGGCTCGGCGAGGTGCTCGCCGAAGTACTCGAGCAGCACCTGACGGCGACAGGCGATGGTCTCGCAGTAGCCGAGCATGCCGTCGAGCTTCTGGCGCTCGATGCGCTTGAAGCGTTCGTCGGCCTCGGAGTCCTCGATGATCCGTCTGAGGGTGACCAGGTCGCCGATGCCGTAGGTCATCCAGGCGTCGGCGGGCAGGCCGTCGCGCCCGGCGCGGCCGGTCTCCTGGTAGTAGGACTCGAGGCTCTTGGGCAGGTCAAGATGGGCGACGAAGCGCACGTCGGGCTTGTCGATGCCCATGCCGAAGGCGATGGTGGCGACCATCACCACCCCCTCTTCGCGCAGGAAGCGGGCCTGATGGGCGCGGCGCTGCTCGGCGGCGAGCCCGGCGTGATAGGGCAGGGCGGTGAAGCCCTCGGCGGCGAGGAAGGCGGCGGTCTCCTCGACGCGCTTGCGCGACAGACAGTAGACGATGCCGGCGTCCTGGGGGTGTTCGCGGCGGAGGAAGTCGAGCAGCTGCTGGCGCGGGTTGGCCTTCTCCACCACCCGGTAGCGGATGTTCGGGCGATCGAAGCTGGAGACGAACTGGTGTGCCTGCTCCAGCCCCAGGCGCGAGACGATCTCGGCGCGGGTGGGCGCATCGGCGGTGGCGGTGAGGGCGATGCGGGGCACCTCGGGCCAGCGCGTGTGGAGCAGCCCGAGCTGGATGTACTCGGGGCGGAAGTCGTGCCCCCACTGCGAGACGCAGTGCGCCTCGTCGATGGCGAAGAGCGCGATGCGCGCCTCGCCGAGCAGAGCGAGGAAGCGCTCGGTGAGCAGCCGCTCGGGGGCGACGTAGAGCAGATCCAGGGTGCCCGCGCGCAGCGCCTCCTCGACGCCCTGCGCCGCCTCCGGGTCGAGGGATGAGTTGAGATAGGCGGCGGCGACGCCGAGCTGGCGCATCGCGTCGACCTGATCCTGCATCAACGCGATCAGCGGCGAGACCACGATGGCGGTGCCGGGGCGCAGCAGCGCCGGGATCTGATAGCACAGCGACTTGCCGCCGCCGGTGGGCATCAGTACCAGCGCATCGTCGCCGTCGAGCAGGCGGTCGATGATCTCGGCCTGATCGCCGCGGAAGCGCTCGTAGCCGAAGACGCGGTTGAGGATCTGCAGGGGTGTCTCTTGCACCTGGGAATGGACTCCTCGCCGGCCTCGGTGTGCCGGCGTCGTGTGAAGCGGGTCTCGGCTACCAGCCGCGCGCGAGCAGCGGGGCGAGGAAGCGCCCGGTGTGCGAGCGCGGTTCGGCGGCGATCGCCTCGGGGGTGCCGGTGGCGACGATCTCGCCGCCCTTGTCGCCGCCCTCGGGGCCGAGGTCGATGATCCAGTCGGCGGTCTTGATGACGTCGAGGTTGTGCTCGATCACCACCACGGTGTTGCCCTGGTCGCGCAGCCGGTGGAGCACCTCGAGCAGCTGGCGCACGTCGTGGAAGTGCAGCCCGGTGGTCGGCTCGTCGAGGATGTAGAGGGTGCGCCCGCTGCCGCGTTTGGCCAGCTCGCGACTGAGCTTGACGCGCTGCGCCTCGCCGCCGGAGAGGGTGGTGGCGCTCTGGCCGAGCCGGACATAGGCGAGGCCGACGTCGACCAGGGTCTGCAACCGGCGCTGGATCAGCGGGATGGCGGCGAAGAACTCCAGCGCCTCGGCGATGGTGAGGTCGAGCACCTCGTCGATGCGCTTGCCCTTGTAGCGGATCTCCAGGGTCTCGCGGTTGTAGCGTCGGCCCTGGCAGGTGTCGCACTGGACATACACGTCGGGGAGGAAGTGCATCTCGACGCGGATCAGCCCGTCGCCCTTGCACGCCTCGCAGCGTCCGCCCTTGACGTTGAAGCTGAAGCGCCCCGGGCCATAGCCCCGGGCACGCGCCTCGGGGACGCTGGCGAACAGCTCGCGCACCATGTTGAACAGCCCGGTGTAGGTCGCGGGGTTGGAGCGCGGGGTGCGCCCGATCGGGCTCTGGTCGATGTCGATGACCTTGTCGAAGTGCTCCAGCCCCTCGATCGCGCCGTGCGGGCGCGGGCGCAGGCTGGCGCCGTTGAAGTGACGCGCGGCGACCGGGTAGAGGGTGTCGTTGATCAGCGTCGACTTGCCCGAGCCCGACACCCCGGTGATGCAGCACAGGGTGCCGACCGGGATGGCGACGTCGACCGCGCGCAGGTTGTTGCCGCGCGCGCCGAGGATGCGCAGCTGGCGCTCGGGGTCGGGGGGGTGGCGCTGTGTCGGGATGGCGATGCGCTCGGCGCCGCTGAGATAGCGTCCGGTGAGCGAGGCGGGATCATCGGCGATCTCCGCGGCGCTGCCCTGGGCGATCACCCGACCGCCGTGGGTGCCGGCGCCGGGGCCGAGGTCGACGACCTGGTCGGCGGCGCGGATCGCGTCCTCGTCGTGTTCGACCACGATCACGGTGTTGCCGAGGTCGCGCAGATGGGTGAGGGTGCGCAGCAGCCGGGCGTTGTCGCGCTGGTGCAGCCCGATCGAGGGCTCGTCGAGGATGTAGAGCACCCCGACCAGCCCGGCGCCGATCTGGCTGGCCAGGCGGATGCGCTGGGCCTCGCCGCCGGAGAGGGTGTCGGCGCTGCGCTCGAGGGTGAGGTAGTCGAGTCCGACATCGACCAGGAAGCGCAGCCGGGTGGCGATCTCGTCGATCACCTTGGCGCCGATCTCGCCGCGTGCGCCGGCGAGCCTGAGCCCTTCGAAGAAGCGCAGCGACTCGCCCACCGGCAGCGCGGTCAGCGCCGGCAGGTTGTGCTCGCCGAGGAAGACGTGACGCGCCGCCTGGTTGAGTCGCGAGCCCTGACAGGCGGGGCAGGGCTGGTGGGAGAGATAGCGCGCCAGCTCCTCGCGCACGGTGTTCGACTCGGTCTCGCGGTAGCGCCGCTCCATGTTGCGGATCACCCCCTCGAAGGGGCGCTCGCGCCCCGGGCCGCGCTCGTTGGGCAGGCGTACGCGAATGCGCTCCTCGCCGCTGCCGAACAGCACCCGCTCGCGCACCGTCTCGGGCAGCTCGCGCCAGGGGGTCTCGACGTCGAACCCGTAGTGCGCGCCGAGCGCGCGGATCAGCCCGAAGTAATAGGCGTTGCGCCGGTCCCAGCCGCGCACCGCGCCGCCGGCGAGGCTCAGCTCGGGGTGGATCACGACCTTGTCGGGGTCGAAGAACTGCTCGATGCCGAGACCGTCGCACTCCGGGCAGGCGCCGGCGGGGTTGTTGAAGGAGAAGGCGCGGGGTTCGAGCTCGGTGATGCTGTAGCCGCAGTGCGGGCAGGCGAAGTTGGCCGAGAAGGTGAGCAACGGCTGATTGGGCGCGTCGAGGGCGACGAGGCTGGCGACGCCCTCGGTGAGCGCCAGCGCGGTCTCGAAGGACTCGGCCAGACGGCTGGCGAGGTCGGCGCGCACGCGGAAGCGATCGACCACCAGGGCGATGTCGTGTCGGCGCTTGGCATCGAGCGCCGGCAGTGCGTCGAGCTCGTGGATGGCACCGTCGATCAGCGCGCGCACGAAGCCCTGGGCGTGCAGCTCGCCGAGCAGGCGCTGGTGGTCGCCCTTGCGGTTGCGCACCACCGGGGCGAGCAGCATCAGCCGCTCGCCCTCGGGGCGGGCGAGCACCTGATCGACCATCTGGCTGACCGTCTGGGCGGCGAGCGCCACGCCGTGGGTGGGGCAGCGCGGCTCGCCGGCGCGGGCGAAGAGCAGGCGCAGATAGTCGTAGATCTCGGTGATGGTGCCGACGGTCGAGCGCGGGTTGTGCGAGGTGGTCTTCTGCTCGATCGAGATCGCCGGCGAGAGCCCCTCGATGTGGTCGACGTCGGGCTTGTCCATCACCGAGAGGAATTGCCGGGCATAGGCCGAGAGCGACTCGACATAGCGCCGCTGACCCTCGGCGTAGAGGGTGTCGAAGGCGAGCGAGGACTTGCCCGAGCCCGATAGCCCGGTGAAGACGATCAGCCGCTCGCGCGGCAGATCGAGGTCGATCCCCTTGAGGTTGTGGGTGCGTGCGCCGCGGATGCGGATGGTGTCCATGGGCTGGCCGCAGAGGTCTCGATGTCGATGGCGGGCGACGCGATCGCCGTCGCGCCGATGGTCCGGCCTGCGCCGGCCCGGGGCAAACTGCTATTATGCGAAGCTTCGCGTACCAGAAGCAAAGGCCAGCGGCCGTGAGCCAGACAGAGATACCGAGCCCGCCCCTCTCACCCACCGAACGGCGCGCCGCCGCCGGACTCGCCGCCATCTTCTCCACCCGGATGCTGGGTCTGTTCATGATCCTGCCGGTGTTCGCGCTCTATGCGCACGAACTCAGTGGCGCCACCCCGCTGCTGATCGGGCTGGCGATCGGCGCCTACGGGTTGACCCAGGCGCTGCTGCAGATCCCGCTCGGGCTGCTCTCCGATCGCATCGGGCGCAAGCCGGTGATCCTCGGCGGGCTGCTGCTGTTCGCCGTGGGCAGCGTGGTGGCGGCGCTGGCCGACAGCATCCACTGGGTGATCGTCGGTCGGGTGCTGCAGGGCAGCGGTGCGATCGCCGCGGCGATCATCGCGCTGACCGCCGATCTCACCCGCGAGGAGGTGCGCACCAAGGGCATGGCCGCCATCGGCATCAGCGTGGCGCTGTCCTTCGCCGCGGCGCTGGTGCTCGGCCCGGTGCTGGCGCGCTGGATCGGGGTCTCGGGCATCTTCTGGCTCACCGCGGTGCTGGCGGTGGCGGGGATGGTGTTGCTCTACACCCTGGTGCCCGATCCCGAGCGCTCGCAGCTCCATCGCGACGCCCAGCCGGCGCTCGATCAGCTGCGCGGGGTGCTCGCCAACCCGACCCTGCTGCGGCTCGATCTGGCGATCTTCATGCTGCACCTGACCATGGTCAGCCTGTTCGTGGTGCTGCCGCTCTCGGTCGAGGCGGCGGGGCTGGAGGCGGCCTCGCACTGGCAGCTGTACCTGCCGGTGGTGCTGCTGGCGATCCCGGCGATGGTGCCCTTCATCGTCCTCGCCGAGCGCCGTGGTCAGGCGCGCGGGGTGCTGCTCGGCTCGGTGATCGCGCTCGGCGCGGCGATGCTCGGCTTCGCCCTGTTCGGGCAGTCGCTGTGGGTGCTCGGCGCGCTGCTGGTGGTGGTCTTCACCATCTTCAACCTGCTCGAGGCGGTGCTGCCCTCGCTGGTCTCGAAGAGCGCGCGTGCCGGTGCCAAGGGCACCGCCATGGGGGTGTTCTCCAGCGCCCAGTTCGTCGGCGCCTTCCTCGGTGGCGTGCTCGGCGGCTGGGCACACGAGCGCTTCGGCCCGGATGCCGTCTATTTGGTCGGTGTGCTGGTGTCGCTGGCCTGGGTCGCGCTGGTGGCGGGGATGCGCATGCCCGAGGACCTGGGGCGGCGGGTGCTGACGCTGGCGCCGGGGGCGGGGGATGCGGCGGCGCTGGAGCGCCGGCTGCTCGCCGAGCCCGGGGTGCGCGAGGCGGTGGTGGCGCTCGACGAGGGCGTGGCCTACCTGAAGGTGGACAGTCGTCGACTCGATTGGGCAAGATTGCAGACCCTTTCGGCCGGCGCCTGAGATCCGACCCCGCGCAGGCCCCGCAGGGTCATCGCCCGCGGCGGTGACGACGGAGACGAACCGAATATCGGATCGGCGCCGCCCGGGGACGGGCGCGCGTCGATTCTCCTGTATCACTCGAAACGAATGCAACACGCCCGGCGCGCCGCGTCAGGCGGGAGGAAGAGATGGCGACACGTGGTGTCAACAAGGTGATCCTGATCGGCAACCTCGGGGCCGACCCCGAGATCCGCTACATGCCCAGCGGCGACGCCGTGGCCAACCTGCGTCTGGCCACCAGCGAGAGCTGGCGCGACCGCGCCACCGGCGAGACCCGCGAGCGCACCGAATGGCACAACGTGGCCATCTTCGGCAAGGTCGCCGAGGTCGCCAAGCAGTATCTGCGCAAGGGCTCGAAGGTCTATATCGAGGGCAAGCTGCGTACCCGCAAGTGGCAGGGCCAGGACGGCCAGGACCGCTATACCACCGAGGTGGTGGTCGACATCAGCGGGACCATGCAGATGCTCGATGGTCGCGCCGGCGGTGGCAGCGGCTACGGCAGCTCCGCGCCCTTCGACGACGAGCCGCCGCGCGGCGCGCCCCAGGGCGGCGCCCGCCAGGGGGGGCCTCAGACCGCGCCCCAGGGCGGTGGCTACTCCGGTGGCGGCTATGCCGGCGGTGGCAGCGGCGGCGCACCCTCGGGTGGCGCACCCTCGGGCGGGTTCGGCGGCGGGGCGGACTTCGACGACGACATCCCGTTCTGATCCGAACCTCAAGGAGAGATCCATGCAGACCCTGCTCGTCACCGGTGGTGCCGGTTTCATCGGTAGCAACTTCGTGCGCCTCGCGCTCGCCCAGTCCGATGTCCGGGTGGTCAACCTCGATCTGCTGACCTATGCCGGCAACCTCGACTCGCTCGCCGACCTCGGGGACGAGCCGCGTCATCATTTCGTGCAGGGCGACATCGGCGACCGCGAGCTGGTCTCGCGGTTGCTGCGCGAGCATCAGGTCGACGCGGTGGTCAACTTCGCCGCCGAGAGCCATGTCGATCGCTCGATCGACGGCCCCGGCGACTTCGTGCAGACCAACCTGGTCGGCACCTTCAATCTGCTCGAGAGCGCGCGCGCCTACTGGGCCGAGCGCGGCGAGCCGGAGGGCTTCCGCTTCCTCCATGTCTCCACCGACGAGGTCTATGGTTCGCTCGGCCCCACCGGGGCCTTCACCGAGACCACGCCCTATGCCCCCAACTCGCCCTACTCGGCGAGCAAGGCCGGCTCCGATCACCTGGTACGCGCCTGGTTCCACACCTACGGCCTGCCGGTGCTCACCACCAACTGCTCGAACAACTACGGGCCCTATCAGTTCCCCGAGAAACTGATCCCGCTGATGATCCTCAAGGCCAGCCGCGGCGAGTCGCTGCCGATCTACGGCGACGGCGGCAACGTGCGCGACTGGCTGTTCGTCGAGGACCACTGCCGGGCGATCTGGCGGGTGCTCGAGGCCGGTACCCCGGGCGAGGTCTACAACGTCGGCGGCAACAGCGAGCGCACCAACCTGGAGGTGGTCGATACCCTCTGCGCGCTGCTCGACGAGCTGCTGCCCGACGCCCCGCACCGCCCCCACGCCGCGCTCAAGACCTTCGTCAAGGACCGCCCCGGTCACGACCGTCGCTATGCGATCGACGCCTCCAAGCTCCGGCGCGAGCTCGGTTGGACGCCGCAGGAGACCTTCGAGAGCGGGCTGCGGCGCACCCTCGAGTGGTATCTCGGCCACCCCGAGTGGTGCGCGCGGGTGACCGACGGCAGCTATCGCGGCGAGCGTCTCGGTGGTGCCGACAACTGAGGAGCGACGCATGAACAGAAAGGGAATCATCCTCGCCGGCGGATCCGGCACCCGTCTCTATCCGCTCACCCGGACCCTCAGCAAGCAATTGTTGCCGGTCTACGACAAGCCGATGATCTACTACCCGCTGGCGACGCTGATGCTGGCGGGGATTCGCGACATCCTGATCATCTCCACCCCGCGCGATCTGCCGCACTTTCGCGCGCTGCTCGACGACGGCAGTCAGTGGGGCATCAAGCTCTCCTACGCCGAGCAGCCGAGCCCGGACGGACTGGCGCAGGCCTTCCTGATCGGCGAGGAGTTCATCGCCGGCGACCCCAGCTGCCTGATCCTCGGCGACAACATCTTCTACGGTCACGGTCTGGTCAATCAGCTCAAGGCGGCGAGCGCCCGCGAGTCGGGGGCGACGGTGTTCGGCTACTACGTCTCCGATCCCGAGCGCTACGGCGTGGCCGAGTTCGACGGCGATGGCCGGGTGATCGGGCTGGAGGAGAAACCCACCGCCCCCAAATCCAACTGGGCGGTGACCGGGATCTATTTCTACGACGGCAAGGTCTGCGAGCTGGCGCGCACGCTGCGTCCCTCGGCGCGCGGCGAGCTCGAGATCACTGATCTCAACTCGCGCTATCTCGAACACGGCGAGCTTTATCTCGATCGCATCGGTCGCGGTACCGCCTGGCTCGACACCGGCACCCACGAGTCGCTGATGCAGGCCGGGCAGTACATCGAGACCATCGAGAAGCGCCAGGGGTTGAAGATCTGCTGTCCGGAGGAGGTCGCCTACTTCAACGGCTGGATCGACGCCGCGGCCCTGCGCGCCACCGGCGAGGCGCTGCGCAAGAGCGGCTATGGCGAGTATCTGTTGGGACTGCTGAAACGGGTGCAATGATGCAGGTGATCGAGACCGAACTGCCGGGCGTGCTGATCCTCGAACCCAAGGTGTTCGGGGATGCGCGCGGCTACTTCCTGGAGACCTATCGCGCCAACCGCTATGCCGAATTCGGCATCCCGCCGCTGGTGCAGGACAACCAGTCCTATTCGACCCACGGCGTGCTGCGCGGCCTGCACGTGCAGCACCCGCACGCTCAGGGCAAGCTGGTACAGGTGCTCGAGGGCGAGGTGTTCGACGTCGCCGTCGACATCCGCCGTGGCTCGCCGCACTTCGGCCGCTGGACCGGGGTGACCCTCTCGGGCGAGAACAAGCGCCAGTTCTGGGTGCCGCCGGGCTTCGCCCACGGCTTCGTGGTGACCGGCGAGCATGCCCTGTTCGTCTACAAGAACACCGACTACTACAGTCCCGAGACCGAGTTCAGCGTCCGTTGGGACGACCCCGCGATCGGTATCGAATGGCCGCTCGAGGGCGCGCCGTCGCTGTCGCAGAAGGACGGCGCGGCGCGCTGTCTGGCCGATATCCCGGCGGATCGTCTCCCCGGCTACGAGGATTACGCATGAGTCACAAACACCAGACCCCCGAGCGTCCACGCCTGCTGCTGATCGGCGCCAACGGCCAGGTCGGCTGGGAGCTGCGGCGCACCCTCGCCGGGCTGGGCGAGGTGGTGGCCGCCTCGCTCGAGGGCGAATACGGGCCGAGCATCGATCTGATGGATCCGAAGTCGCTGGCGCGGCTGGTCGACGAGGCGCGTCCCGACGCGGTGATCAACGCCGCGGCCTACACCGCGGTCGATCGCGCCGAACAGGACCGCGACAGCGCCCAGCGGATCAACGCCGATGCCGTCGGTGAACTCGGCGTGCTGCTCGCCAAGCGCGCCGTCCCGGTGGTGCACTACTCGACCGACTTCGTCTTCTCCGGCACCCTCGGGCGTCCCTACACCGAGGATGACCAGCCCGATCCGCTCAACGTCTACGGTGAGACCAAGCTCGCCGGCGAGCGCGCCTTGCTCGACGCCGGCGCCCGCGCCCTGGTGTTCCGCACCAGCTGGGTCTATGGCGCGCGCGGCGCGAACTTCCTGCTGACCATGCGCCGGCTGTTCGCCGAGCGCGACGAGCTGCGCGTGGTCGACGACCAGATCGGTTCGCCGACCTGGAGCCGGATGCTCGCCGAGATGACCGCCCAGGTGCTCTACCGGGTGCTGCGCGGCGAGCTCGACCTCGACGAGGTCGGCGGTCTCTATCACCTCACCGGCGGCGGCGAGGTGAGCTGGTACGGCTTCGCCTGCGCCATCCTCGAGGCCTGTGGCGAGGGCTGCAACCTCACCCCGATCCCCTCCTCGGAGTATCCCGCGCCGGCGCCGCGTCCGGCCTACTCGGTGCTCGACAACGGTCACTTCGAGCGCACCTTCGGGCTGGCGATGCCGCACTGGCGCGACTCGCTGGCGCAGTGTCTCGAGGAGCTCGACTGAGCCACCGTTCCGGCGGCGCCATCGCCCGCCGGACACCGCTCAGGGACAGGCGCGGCACGTGGGGCTTGCCTCCCCGGCCACTGGCGGGCCGATCTCCGTGCCCAGCGCGACGATGGCGAGCAGTGCCGCGAGCGCTGCGAACCATCCTAACGCCTGTCGTCCCTTCGATGTCGACATCCCGTGTTCCTCCTGCCTAAGCTTGCGAGTCATTAGGCTAGGCGGCACGCTGCGGCGGGCACAGAGACAAATCCAAGGAAAATGACCGATACAGTTGTCGCTCTCGCGCCATCTGTACCGGTCGGTTGTCGGGAAACTGTACCTGTTATGTCGACATCCTATCGCTATGCCGAGATCGCCGCCGCGCTGGAGGCGCGGATGCGCGACGGGCTCTACCGTCCGGGCGAGCGGCTGCCCGGGGTACGCCGGCTGGCACGCGAGTTCGAGGTGAGTATCGGCACCGTGCTCGAGGCGCTGCACCGGCTCGAGGCGCAGGGGCGGGTGCGGGCGCGGGCACGTTCGGGCTATTACGTGCAGGCGCCGACCCGCTCGGCCCAGCCGGCGATCTCGACGCCACCCCCGGCACCGGCGCCGGTGCGCGGGCAGGACATGGTGTTGCGGCTGCTGCAGGCGGCCAACGACCCGGCCTTCGTCCAGCTCGGCGCGGCGGTGCCCGATCCCCGACTGTTGCCGCGCAAGGCGCTGGCGCGGGCGGTGGCCAGCGCCTACCGGCGCTATCCCGACGCGGCGATCGACTGCGCCTTCCCGCCCGGACTCGAGGCATTGCGTCGCCAGGTCGCCCGCCACCTGAGCGCACACGGTACCCCCTTGCACCCGGACGCGTTGCTGATCACCAGCGGTTGTCTGGAGGCGGTGACCCTGGCGTTGCGCGCGCTCACCCGTCCCGGCGACGTGGTGGCGGTGGAGTCACCGACCTACTACGGGCTGCTGCAGGCGCTCGATGCGCTCGGGCTGCAAGCGCTGGAGATCCCCACCGATCCGGCCCAGGGCATCAGCCTGGAGGCGCTCGGTTTCGCCCTGGAGCAGTGGTCGGTGGCCGCCTGTATCGTCACCACCAACTTCAGCAACCCGCTCGGCGCGGTGCTCTCGAGCGCGCGCAAGCGTGCCCTGAGCGAGCTGCTGGCGGCTCATGGGGTGGCGCTGATCGAGGACGACATCTACGGCGATCTGGCCTTTTCGGGTGTGCGCCCGGACACCGCCAAGTGTTATGACCGGGAGGGGCGGGTGATCTACTGCGGCTCCTTCTCCAAGACCCTGTCGCCGGGGATGCGGGTGGGCTGGGTCGCGCCGGGCGTCGAGTTCGAGCGCATCGAATTCCTCAAGTACGCCACCAACCTGGCCGCACCTTCGGTGCTCCAGCTCGCCCTCGCCGAGCTGCTCGCCAGCGGTGCCTATCTGCGTCATCTGCGCGAGGTCAGCGCGGGGTTTGCGCTGGCGGTGGGGCGGATGCGTCATGCCGTCGAGCGTCACTTCCCGCCCGGCACCCGGGTGACGCGACCGAGCGGCGGTTTCCTGCTGTGGCTGCAGCTGCCGGCGGGGATCGACAGCATGGCGCTGCACGCGCGCGCCCATCGCGAGGGGATCAGCATCGCCCCGGGGCCGATGTTCTCGGCCAGCGGCAAGTATCGCGACTGTCTGCGGCTCAATGCCGCGGTGCCCTGGACCCCGGCGGTGGAACGGGCGCTGCGCCGGCTCGGCGCGCTGGCGCGCGAGCTGGCCGGCGACTGAGGGCGATCAGGCGACGCGGTAGAGACAGACCTGACCCTGCGAGCCCTCCTCGCGGATATAGTCGGTGGTGCGGGTCTCGATCTCCTGCCACCGCCCGGCGTCGGTGATCGCGGCGATCTCGCGGGCGTAGTCGTCCTCTGCCCAGGCGCGGTCGCGCACGGTGAAGCAGATGTGACCGCCGGGGCGGATGATGCGAATCAGCTCGTGCAGCGCCTGCGGACCGACATGGCCACAGGTGAAGGTGCCGACACAGAGCACGGCATCGTAGCGGTCGTCGGCGATTGCCAGGCGGCTGGTCAGGTCGCCCTGGTCGAGGCTGCGATAGATGCCCTTGGCGCGGGCCTGTTCGAGCATGTCGACCGAGTAGTCGAGACCGTCGAGTAGGCGGTAGCCCGCCCGATGGAGGCAAGCGCCAGCGAGTCCGGTGCCGCAACCGGCGTCGAGCACCTCGGCGCTCGGGTCGTCGAGGTGTTCCATCAGCAATCCCCCGGCGATCGCCGGGGCGACATAGTCCATCTTGCCGGTGAGATCGGCGTCGTAGTTGGCCGCCCACTCGCGATAGGCGCTGGTGATCGCGTCCTTGTCGCCGGAGGCGAGTGCGCGTTCGAGGATGTCGTGGTGGTCGCTCATCGAGGACTCCTGGAGGCTGGACGAGCGCGGGCATTCCCGCGACTCGGGACGCGTGCTTGTGCGTCCGGGTGATGATGCGTCCTGGCCTGGTGTGACCGGGTCATGGATGGTGCGGCACGCGCTTGGTGCCGGATGGGACGCATCGGATATGTCCCCGTCATCCTGTCGAGTCGGCGCGGCGGTTGTCAAATCGACGCCCGGGTGGTCGCGATCCGCGCCGGGGAGGGCGAGTGGCCCCGGCGCCGCTGGGCGCCGGAGCTGGACACCCGCGCCGGGCGCGCGGGTGCGGGGGGATCAGCGGTCGAGATGCAGGAACTGCATGTGCCGCTCGTACTGGTTGAGGATGTCGTTGATCACCTGGGCCTTGCTATAGCCGACCAGGTCGTACTCCTGGCCCCCCTCGCGGAGGAAGACCTCGGCGCGGTAGTAGCGCTCGTTCTCGTGGTGCGCGGCGATGTTGCCGGACTGGCCGAGCGCGAACACCGGCTTGGCGGAGCCGATCAGGTTGACCATGTAGAAGAAGTCCATCTCGTTGCCGTGCTTGACCTGCAGGCACAGCCGGTGGTCCTCGGTGTCATGGCTCAGCTCGGTGTCGAGTCCGCGCTGATTGAGCGCCTGCGAGACCTCCGCCATCGCCGGCTCCACGGTCTCGTGCAGGAATTGTTCGACGAACTGGCGCGAGGGGAAGTGGACGATGCGCGAGAGCCGCTCCTTCCAGCCCAGCCCCTTGTCCGAGATCGCCGGGGCGAAGTCGATGTTCTCGGCCTTCCGCTTGGTCGCCTCCTGACGCAGGCTGTAGTGCAGCGACCACATGAACAGCAGCAGGATCACCGAGAAGGGCAGCGCCGAGACCACCACCACCGACTGCAGCGAGTTGAAGCCGCCGGCGAACAGCAGCCCGAGGGTGATCAACCCGGTGAGCGCGGCCCAGAACAGGCGCAGCCAGATCGGCGCATCCTGCTCCGAGGTCAGGCCCTTGGTGCTGAGGTTGGCCAGCACCAGGGCGCCGGAGTCGGCCGAGGTGATGAAGAAGATCAGCCCCAGCACCACCGCCAGGCCGGACCACAGCGAGGCGGCCGGATAGTGGTCGAAGAAGGCGAACAGGCCCATCGCCGGGTCGTTGACGGCGATCTCGCCGAGTTCGACGGCGCCGTTGTTGACCAGGTCGATGGCGCTGTTACCGAAGATCGAGAACCAGGCGAAGATGAAGCCGAGCGGGATGAACATCGCCCCGAGCACGAACTCGCGCAGCGTGCGCCCGCGCGAAATGCGCGCGATGAACAGCCCGACGAAGGGCGACCAGGCCAGCCACCAGGCCCAGAAGAACACCGTCCAGCCGGCCTTCCAGGAGGCCCCTTCGGCGCCGTCATAGGCGTAGACGTCGAAGGTCTTGCCGATCAGGCCCTGGAAGTAGTCGCCGATGTTCTGCACCAGACCGTTGAGCAGATACAGCGTCGGTCCCATCAACAGCAGCGCGATCAGCAGCAGGGTGGCGAAGCCCATGTTGATCTCCGAGAGTCGGCGCACGCCGCGCTCGACCCCGGAGATCGCCGACAGGCCGGCGAGGATGATGACGGTGACGATGATCGCCGCCTGGACCAGCTTGCTCGACTCGATGCCGAAGATGTGGGTCATGCCGGCGTTGGCCTGGAGCACGCCGATACCGAGGCTGGTGGCGATGCCGAACAGGGTGCAGACCACGCCGAAGGTGTCGACGGTGTGACCGATCCAGCCGGCGGCGCGCTTGCGCCCGATCAGCGGCACCAGCGCCGAGCGCAGCGCCAGGGGCATCTTGTGGCGATAGGCGAAGTAGGCCAGCGCCATGCCCATCAGGGCGTAGAGCCCCCAGCCGTGCACCCCCCAGTGGAGGAAGGTCTGGGCGATGGCGGCGCGCTCGGCCGGTTGCAGCGCGGTCTCCGCGCCGCCGGGCGGGGTGAGGAAGTGGGCGAGCGGCTCGGAGGCGCCGAAGAACAGCAGGTCGATGCCGATGCCCGCCGAGAACAGCATTGCCGCCCAGGTGACATAGTTGAAGTCCGGGGTGGCGTGATCCGGGCCGAGACGGATGTCGCCGTAGCGCGAGAGCGCGATGAACAGCACGAAGCCGCTATAGGCGGCGAGCGCGAGCATGTAGTACCAGCCGAAGTGGTCGGAGACCCAGCCGAGCGCGAGCCCGAGCAGTGCCTCGGTCCTGGCGGGGAAGAGCATGGTGATGGCGATCAGCAGCGCGGTCAGCGCCGCCGAGGCGATGAACACCGTGCGATTGACCTCGAGCGGCCGCTGGCCGTGGTCGTCGTCGATGAAGCTTTGCATGGTTGATGGTATCGATTGCTGGAAGGGATCGGTCCCTGACCGGACCCTCGCTCGGTGCCGGGAAACGCGTCCCGTCGCGGTGACGGAGCGCGTTTCCTCGACCCGCCGATGGGTCGGGCTGATGGCTGCGGGGCCACGGGACCGGATGGCGGGCGTGACGTCGCGGCGTCACGCCCCGGACGCCGGATCAGGCGTCGCGTCGCGGAGCCGCGCCGTTGGCCTGGTAGTAATCCACCTCGGCGCGTGGCAGCGGGTCGATTCCGCGAATACGGTCGGCGATCTTCTCGGCGAGCATGATGGTGGTCGCGTTGAGATTGCCGGTGATGATCTGCGGCATGATCGAGGCATCGACCACGCGCAGCGCCTCGAGCCCGTGCACCCGGCCCTGGCCGTCGACGACGCTGTCGGGGCCGCTGCCCATGGCACAGGTGCAGGAGGGGTGATAGGCGGTCTCGCCGTGGGCGCGGACGAAGGCGTCGAGCTCGGCGTCGCTCTGCAGCTCGGCGGTGGGCGCGATCTCGCGACCGGTGTAGGGGGCGAGCGCCGGCTGGGCGAAGATCTCGCGGGTGATGCGGATGGCGGCGCGGAACTCCTCCCAGTCCTGCGGCTGCGACATGTAGTTGAAGCGGATGCTCGGGGCCGCCTTGGGGTCGCGCGAGTTGAGCTTCACCCGGCCGCGGCTGGGCGAGCGCATCGAGCCGACATGGGCCTGGAAGCCGTGGGCCTTGACCGCGTTGCGTCCGTCGTAGCGCACGGCGATGGGCAGGAAGTGGTACTGGATGTTGGGCCACTCGAAGCGTGCGTGGGAGCGGATGAAGCCGCCGGCCTCGAACTGGTTGCTCGCGCCCAGTCCGCTGCCGGCGAACAGCCACTCGGCGCCGATGCGCAGCTGGTTCCAGGGCTTGAGCGCCGGGGCGATGGAGACCGGCTGGCGGCACTCGTACTGGATGTAGAGTTCGAGATGGTCCTGGAGGTTGTTGCCGACGCCGGGCAGATCGAGCACCTCGGGGATGTCGTGCTCGGCGAGCCAGGCGCCGGGGCCGACCCCGGAGCGCTGCAGGATCTGCGGCGAGGCGATGGCCCCGGCGCAGAGCAGCACCTCGCGGCGGGCATGGGCCTGTTGCTGTTTGCCGCGATGCTCGAAGGCGACGCCGACGGCACGCTTGCCGGAGAACAGGATACGGTCGGTGGTGGCGCGGGTGAGGATGTCCAGGCCGGGGCGGTGACGGGCCATGTCGAGATAGCCGCGCGCGGTGCTCGCCCGCCGCCCCTGCGGGGTGACGAAGCGGTCCATCGGGCCGAAGCCCTCCTGCTGATAGCCGTTGAGGTCGTCGGTGCGCGCATAGCCGGCCTGTACCCCGGCCTCGATCATCGCCGCGAACAGCTCGTTGTTGCCGGCCTTGGGCGTGGCCACTCCGATCGGGCCGCTGGCGCCGTGATAGTCGTTGCCGCCGATGTCGCGCGACTCGGCCTTCTTGAAGTAGGGCAGGCAGTCGCGGTAGGTCCAGTCCTCGAGTCCGTCGCGCCGGGCCCAGTGGTCGAAGTCGAGGGCGTTGCCGCGGATGTAGCACATGCCGTTGATCAGCGACGAGCCGCCCAGCCCCTTGCCGCGTCCGCAGTCCATGCGGCGATTGTCCATGTGCGGCTCGGGGTCGGTCTGGTAGCCCCAGTTGTAGCGTCGGCCCTGCAGCGGGTAGGCGAGGGCGGCGGGCATCTGGGTGCGGAAGTCGAGTCGGTGATCGCGTCCGCCCGCCTCGAGCAGCAACACCGAGACCCCGGCCTCTTCGGTCAGTCGCGCGGCCAGGGTGTTACCGGCCGAACCGGCACCGATGATGATGTAGTCGTATTCATTGTTCTCGTGCATGGGGGCTCCTGTGGTGGCGAGCGCTCCCGCGCCGGCCGGCTGGGCACGGTCGGGGGGAGCGCAGGCTTGGGATGGTGGTCGTCGAGGGGCGGCGCGGGGCCGCCCGGGCGCAGGTCAGAACACCGACTCGAAGGTGTCGAGTTCGACCTGGACGGATTTGGTGCGGGTGTAGTGCATCAGGGTCTCGATACCGTTCTCGCGACCGATGCCGGAGTGCTTGTAGCCGCCCACCGGCATCTGTGCCGGCGACTCGCCCCAGGTGTTGATCCAGCAGATGCCGGCCTCGAGACGGTGGATCAGACGATGGGCGCGCTTGAGGTCGGGGGTCACCACGCCGGCGGCCAGGCCGTAGTCGGTGGCGTTGGCGCGGGCGACGGCCTCGTCCTCGGTGGCGTAGCCGAGGATGCTCATCACCGGGCCGAAGATCTCCTCGCGGACGATGCGCATGTCGTCGCGACAGTCGCTGAACACCGTCGGCGCGACATAGGCGCCGTCTCCCAGCGCGCCGGTGGTGAGCCGTTCGCCGCCACACAGCAGCCGCGCGCCCTCGCGCTTGCCGGCGTCGATATGATCGAGCACCTGGGCCATGTGCTCGAAACCGACCAGCGGGCCGAAGTTGGTCTCGGGGTCGAGCGGGTCGCCGACGCGGATGCGTGCGACGCGCTCGAGCACCGCCGCCTCGAACTCGGCCAGGCGCGCCGTCGGCACGAACACCCGGGTGCCGTTGGTGCAGACCTGACCGGAGCTGTAGAAGTTGGCCATCATCGCCACGTCGGCGGCGAGCGCGAGGTCGGCGTCCTCGCCGACGATCAGCGGCGACTTGCCGCCGAGCTCCATGGTGACCTCCTTGAGCGTGGAGCCGGTGGCCGCCGCCGCGACCCGCTTGCCGGTGTCGACGCCGCCGGTGAAGGAGACCTTGTCGATGCCCGGATGGGCGGTGAGCATGGCGCCCACCGCGCCGTCGCCCTGGACGACGTTGAACACCCCGTCGGGCAGTCCCGCCTCGGTATAGATCGCCGCCAGCTCGAGCGCGCTCAGCGGGGTGACCTCGCTCGGCTTGAACACCATGGCGTTGCCCGCGGCCAGCGCCGGGGCGGACTTCCACAGCGCGATCTGGATCGGATAGTTCCAGGCGCCGATGCCGGCGACCACGCCGAGCGGTTCGCGCCGGGTATAGACGAAGCTGGTCTCGCGCAGCGGGATCTGCGTGCCCTCGATGGCGGCGGCCAGCCCGGCGTAGTACTCGAGCACGTCGGCGCCGGTGACGATGTCGACGGCCAGGGTCTCGGAGAGCGGCTTGCCGGTGTCGCGGGTCTCGAGTTCGGCGAGCGCGTCGTTGCGCTCGCGCAGCAGCGCCACGGCGCGCTGCAGCACCCGGGCGCGCTCGACGGCGGTGTAGCCGGCCCAGATGCGTTGACCGGCGCGGGCGCCGGCCACCGCGGCCTCGATCTCGGCGGCGTCGGAGGACTGGACCTCGGCGAGCACCGAGCCGTCGGCTGGGTTGATGGTCGCGAAGCTGGCCTGGTCGTCGCGGCGCGGGGTCGGACGACCGTCGATATAGGCGGTATGCGTCTGGCGCATGATCGATGCCCTCTGCAATGTCGGATGATGGTGACGCCGCCGCTGGCCGGGATCGGGCCGGGACGGGCGTGCGATCGTGGTGCGAGATGGTGGTCTCACGGGATCGGGCGCGTTTGCTGCGGGGGGACCCGGGGCCGTCGGTATGGCGGGCGGATCGGGGAGCGCGCCGGGAAGACACTGAGATGGGCGGCTGTCGTCCCGAGTCGCGCGGTGGCACGGGGACGGCTCCTGGCCACGCTGAGTTCATCCCTGAAGGAGTCCCTCAGCGTCTTCCGGATGGGGTCAGTCGTGGCAGGGTGGACGGAGCGCCGGGGCGTCGCTCGGACGCCCGTCGCCGCAGCCGGCGACGAGCGCGCGGACCAGGCGCCGCTCGATGGTCTGGAGCGGCATCAGCGACCCGTGCCCCGGCGCGTGCCGCGCCGCTTGGTCGACGGCTCGAAGAGCAGCGCCAGCAGGTCGTCGAAACGCGAGGCGAAGTGCACCGTCAGGCCCTTGCGCACATGCTCCGGGACCTCGTCGAACTCGCCGCGGTTGTCGGCCGGGAGCACGATCTCCTTGATCCCGGCACGGCGCGCGGCGATCAGCTTCTCGCGGATGCCGCCGACCGGGAAGACCTCGCCGGTGAGGGTGATCTCGCCGGTCATGGCGATGCGCCGTACCGGCTCGTCGCGTGCCAGCGAGAGCAGCGCGCTGGCGATGGTGATGCCGGCCGAGGGGCCGTCCTTGGGGGTGGCACCGGCGGGGACGTGCAGATGGATGAAGGACTGCTCGAAGAACGCCGGGTCGACGCCGAAGCGCTCGGCGTTGCCGACCAGGAAGCCGTAGGCGATCTCGGCCGACTCCTTCATCACCTCGCCGAGCTGGCCGGTGAGCTTGAAGCCGCGATTGAAGCCGTGGGTGCGCGCCGCCTCGATCGACAGGGTGGCGCCGCCCATCGCCGTCCACGCCAGCCCGGTGACCACGCCCGGTCCGGAGAGCTTGCGCTCGTCGCGGAACACCGGACTGCCGAGATAGCCCTGGAGCTGGTCGCGACCGACCGCGACCGGGGCCTCGGCGTCCTCGAGCAGCTCGACGGCGACCTTGCGCACGATCTTGCCGAGCTGTTTCTCGAGCCGGCGCACCCCGGCGTCGCGGGCATAGCCCTCGATCAGCGCGCGCAGGGTGCGGGTGTCGAGCTTGACCGCACCCTTCTCCAGACCGGCGCGTTCGATCTGGCGCGGCAGCAGGTACTTGCGCGCGATCTGCAGCTTCTCCTCGGCGATGTAGCCCGAGAGCTGGATCACCTCCATACGGTCGAGCAGCGGACCGGGGATGGTGTCGAGCTGGTTGGCGGTGCACACGAACAGCACCTTGGAGAGGTCGAAGCGCAGGTCGAGATAGTGATCGAGGAAGTCGCCGTTCTGCTCCGGGTCGAGCACCTCGAGCAGCGCCGAGGCCGGGTCGCCGTGGTAGGAGGCGCCGATCTTGTCGATCTCGTCGAGCAGGATCACCGGATTGGCGGTACCGGCATCCTTCATCGCCTGCACGAACTTGCCGGGCATGGCGCCGATATAGGTGCGTCGGTGGCCCTTGATCTCGGCCTCGTCGCGGATGCCGCCGACCGAGAAGCGATAGAAGCGCCGCCCCAGTGCATCGGCGATGGAGCGCCCGATCGAGGTCTTGCCGACCCCGGGCGGGCCGACCAGGAGGATGATCGAGCCGGCGATCTCGCCGCGATGGATGCCGACGGCGAGGAACTCGAGGATGCGCCGCTTGACGTCCTCGAGCCCGTAGTGGTCGCGGTCGAGGATGCGCCGTGCGCGCTTGAGGTCGAGCTTGTCGGTGGAGTGACGGCCCCAGGGCAGCAGGCTCACCCAGTCGAGATAGTTGCGGGTGACGGCGTACTCCGGCGAGCCGGTCTCGAGGATGCGCAGCTTGTCGAGCTCCTCCTCGACACGCTTGGCTGCCTGCTCGGTGAGATCGAGCTCGGCGATGCGCGCCTCGATACGATCGATCTCGGCGGTGCGGTCGTCCTTGGCGATGCCCAGCTCCTTCTGGATCGCCTTGAGCTGCTCGCGGAGGAAGAACTCGCGCTGATGCTTCTGCATCTTCTCCTCGACGCTGCGGCGGATCTTCTGCTGCGCGCGCGCCAGTTCGAGCTCGGTGTTGAGCAGCGCCAGCACCTTCTCCATGCGCGGCAGCAGCGGCAGGGTCTCGAGCACCTCCTGGAGCTGCTCGGCGCTGGAGGTGGTGAGGCTGGCGGCGAAGTCGGCCAGTCGCGATGGATCATCGGGGCCAAAGCGGTCGAGGAACATGCGCAGCTCCTCGACATAGAGCGGATTGAGCGGGAGCAACTCCTTGATGGTGTTGATCACCGCCATGGCATAGGCCTTGACCTCGCTGTCGGGACCGCCGTCGGGCTCGGGCAGATACTCGACCCGGGCGCTGAACGGCGCCTCGCGCGCGAGCCAGCCGGCGAGGCGGAAGCGCTGCAGGCACTCGACGAGCACCTGCAGCTGGCCGTCCTGGTGATGGATGCGGTGCACCCGGCAGGCGGTACCGATGGCGTAGAAGTCATCGGCGGTGGCGTCCTCGGAGCGCTCGACCCCGACCAGCACCACGCCGAGGATCTTGTGCTCGCTGTCGGCCACCCGCTGCAGCGTTGGCGCCCAGTGCTCGGCGCTCATCGTCAGCGGCACCGCCTGGGCGGGGAAGAAGGGGCGGGCGGCGACCGGGAGCAGGGGCAGCTCGGTCGGCAGGACGTCGTTGGCGCGCGCCAGCGTGACGGTCTCGAGTCCGGAGGATGTCTCCGCCTCGGCCTCGATCACGTCATCGCTGTCGTCCAGTCGCTCCTCCGGCATGTCGGTACCTCGTTTCGCGTCGCTGCTCGAAAAACCCTTTAGTTTTCTGTTTTTTGTCCGTCTTGGCAAGTCGCGGCATTGGCCAGGGTGGCGTATTCGGTCACCGAGAGGGTCTCGGCGCGGCGCATCGGATCGATCTCGGCGCGCTCGAACTGCTCGGGCGTGACCAGCCCGGAGAGGCTGTTGCGCAGGGTCTTGCGTCGCTGGCCGAAGGCGGCGGCGACGATCCGGGCGTGGCGTTCTGGATCGGCGAGCGGATACAGGTCCGCGACCGGCTCCAGACGTACCACGGCCGAGTCGACCTTGGGGGCTGGAGTGAAGGCGCCGGGCCCGATGCGCAACAGGCTGCGCGCCCGGCACTGGGTCTGCACCATCACCGAGAGCCGGCCATAGATCTTGCTGCCGGGCTCGGCGACCATGCGATCGACCACCTCCTTCTGCAGCATCAGGTGCAGGTCGGCGAGACAGTGCGACTGGGCGAGAAAGTGGAACAGCAGCGGTGTGGAGATGTTGTAGGGCAGGTTGCCGACCACCCGCACCCGCTCCTCCGGCCCCTGGCGCAGCGCGCAGAGGTCGAACTTCAGCGCGTCGACATTGTGGATGCGCAGGGTGCCGCGCCCGCCGAGTCGCGCGCGCAGCGGCTCGATCAGGTCGCGATCGAGCTCGACCACGTCGAGCTCCCCCACGGCCTCGAGCAGTCCGGCGGTGATCGCCCCCTGGCCGGGACCGATCTCGACCAGGCGTTCGCCGGGGCGCGCGGCGATGGCGGCATGGATACGGGCGATCACGCCCTGGTCGTGGAGGAAGTTCTGCCCGAAGCGCTTACGGGGCTGGTGTGGTGTCAGCAATGTTGACAGACCTCGCGGGTGAACTGCTCGAGCTTGCGGGTGTCGGCGGCGAACAGTCGGATGCCCTCGGCGAGCTTCTCGGTGGCCATGGCATCCTCGTTGAGCGCCCAGCGGAAGCTGGTCTCGTCGAAGCTGACCCGTTCGATCTCCATGCCCTGGGCACGCTCGGGGTCGAGTCGGCGGCAGACCTCGCCGTCGGTCGAGGCCAGCTCGCCGAGCAGCGCCGGGGAGATGGTCAGCAGGTCGCAGCCGGCAAGCTCGAGGATCTCGTCGAGATTGCGGAAGCTCGCGCCCATCACCGCGGTCTCGTAGCCGTGACGCTTGTAGTAGTTGTAGATACGGGTGACCGAGCACACGCCCGGGTCCTCGTCGGCGGGGTAGCCGGCGACGTTCTCGGCGTTCTTGTACCAGTCGAGGATGCGACCGACGAAGGGCGAGATCAGGGTGACCCCGGCCTCGGCGCAGGCCACCGCCTGGGCGAAGCTGAACAGCAGGGTCAGGTTGCAGTGGATGCCCTGGCGCTCGAGTCGCTCGGCGGCGCGGATGCCCTCCCAGGTCGAGGCGATCTTGAACAGCACCCGCTCGCGCGGATCGACGCCGGCGGCCTCGTAGAGCTCGACCAGGCCCTCGGCGCGGCGTACCGTGGCCTCGGTGTCGAACGACAGTCGCGCGTCGATCTCGGTGGAGACCCGGCCGGGGACGATCTTGAGGATCTCGGTGCCGAAGTTCACCGCCAGTTTGTCCATGCTCCAGCGGGTGCGTTCCTCGCCCTCGCCCTTGGTCTGGCCGAAGTCGAGCGCGTCCTCCACCAGCTCGCGGTACTGCGGCATCTGCGCCGCCTTGTAGATCAGCGAGGGGTTGGTGGTGGCGTCCTGGGGGCGGTACTCGACGATCGACTCGAAGTCGCCGGTGTCCGCGACCACGGTGGTCATGGAGCGCAGTTGATCGAGCTTGCTCATGATGTGATGTCCTTGTATGGATTTCGGGATGAGGTCGATGGATTTAGGGCGCGTCGCCGCGCCGCCGGTTCCATTGACCCTAGCCCAAAATGGTGACGATTCCGATTCTGCGGGCCGGACCGGCACACCCTTGCCCGGAAAATTTTCCATAATGACACCGACACCCCGTTGAATGCACGCCTCGCGCCAGCGGTTGCTGTGTCAATCGGGGCCGGTGCCGTCTGCAGGAGCTGTTCATGCGCGAATCGGAATCTGATGACTATCTGTTGCCCGCGGATGTCTCGCTCGCACGTCTCGAGACCTGGGTCCGGGGGCAGGGGCGGCTGGCGCCGTCCTCGACCGAATCGACCCGACGAATCCATTACGACACCTTCGATTGGGCGGTCCATGGCGACGGCGCCATGCTCGCCTGTCAGGGGCGGGGCCCACGCTGGCACCTGATCCGCCAGCCGCTCGATCCGCGCGAGCGCCAGCTGGTGCTCGAGCTCGACGCGCCACCGGACTTCCCGGCGCATCTCCCGGCGGGGGCGCTGCGCGAGCGGCTGCTCGGTTGCTGCGGGGGGCGTCGTCTGTTGCCGCTGATACAGCTCGACACCCAGGCCGAGATCCATCGCGTGCTGGGCGACGACGATCATACCCTGCTCAGGTTCGCCATCGAGCGCACGCGGTATCGCGACCCGAACGGCGCGGCGGCGGGGGCCTTGGCGCCGCGGTTGCGGGTGCTGCCCGGTCAGGGCGCGCGGCGCCAGCGCGAGCGTCTGATCGACGGGCTCGAACGGACGCTCGCGCTGCGCCCGGCCAGGGTCTCGGTGGTGGTCGAGGCGCTCGCGGCGATCGGACGCTATCCGGGCGATTATTCCTCCAAGCTCGATCTCGACATCGCTCCCGAGACCCGTGCCGAAGAGGCCGCGCGCGCGGTGCTGCGCGAGCTGCTCGGGACGCTCGAGGCCAATGTCGAGGGCGCGCGCGAGGCGATCGATCCCGAGTTCCTTCATGATCTGCGGGTGGCGACCCGGCGCACCCGCTCGGCGCTCGGTCAGTTCGGGGCGATCTTCCCGGAGACGCGGCTGCGGCCTTTTCGCGAGGGGTTTGCCTGGCTGCAGCGGGTCACCGGGCCGGTGCGCGATCTCGACGTCCAGCTCGAGCAGTTCGCGCACCAGCGTGCCGGGCTGCCCGAGGCGCTGCGCGGCGCCCTCGATCCCCTGGGTGAGCGTCTGCACGCCGATCACGCCGCGGCGCAGCGGGCGCTGGCCGACGAACTCGGCGGCGAGACGTGCGCGCGGCTGCTCGCCGACTGGCACGACTTCCTCGACACCCCGCTCGCGCCCGAGGCGCTGGGTCCCGCCGCGCGGCGCCCGGTCAAGGCGGTGGTCGACGCCCGGCTGCGGCGGCTGGCGCGCCAGGTGTTGCGCGAGGGCGCGGCGATCGGCGCGGACTCACCGCCGGAGGCGCTGCATGCGCTGCGCAAGCGCTGCAAGAAGCTGCGTTACATGATGGAGTTCTTCCACAGCCTCTATCCGCGTCGCGAGATCCGCAAGGCGATCCGTCAGACCAAGGACCTCCTTGACAACCTCGGCGGTTTCCAGGATCGGGCGGTGCAGGCCGAGCGTCTGCGCCTGTTGGCGCGACGGATGTTCGAGGCGGGCGAGGCCGACAGCGACACCCTGCTCGCCATCGGCGCCCTGGTCGGCCAGTTGCTGGCGCAGCAGCAGGACGATCGCGCCGCCTTCGACGAGGTCTTCGGGGCGTTTCGCGCGAAGTCGTCGCGGGCGCGGTTGAAGGCGCTGTTCGGGGGCTGACCCGGCTGCGGCCTCAGTCGTTGTGCTGGCGCCGCTGGGGTGCGAGCGGCGGCGCTCGCCGAACCCGAGACGATCAGGCCGTCGAGCCGCGCCCGATGGCGTGGCTCGGTGCGCGAACGCTCAGGGGATCGGCGCGCCGGTGGCCGGGGCGGCGGTCTCGGGCGGTTCGAACCAGCCGAGCTTGTCGTGGAGGCGCACCACCTCGCCGACGATGATCAGCGTCGGCGGCTCCGGCGGATCGGCGGCGAGCTGCTCGACGATGGTCGAGAGCGTGCCGGCATAGACCCGGTGCATGTGGGTGGTGCCCTGTTGCACCAGCGCCACCGGCATGTCGCCCGCCACGCCGTGCTCGCGCAGTCGCTCGACGATCACCGGCAGCCCCGCCAACCCCATGTAGAAGACCACCGTCTGGTTGGGCTGGGCGAGCGCCGGCCAGTTGAGGTCGATGGTGCCGTCCTTGAGATGGCCGGTGACGAAGGTCACCGATTGCGCGTAGTCTCTGTGGGTCAGCGGGATGCCGCTGTAGCAGGCGCAGCCGGAGGCGGCGGTGATCCCGGGGATGACCTGGAAGGGCACGCCCTCGGCGGCGAGGGTGTCGATCTCCTCGCCGCCGCGCCCGAAGATGAAGGGATCACCACCCTTGAGACGCAGCACCCGGTGCCCGTCCTTGGCCAGCTCGGCGAGTAGCCGGTTGATCTCCTCCTGACGCATGGCGTGATGGTTGCGCTGCTTGCCGACATAGATGCGGCGCGCGTCGCGGCGGGTCATCTCCAGGATCGGGGTGGAGACCAGACGGTCGTAGACCACCACGTCGGCCTGCTGCATCAGCCTGAGGGCGCGGAAGGTGAGCAGATCGGGGTCGCCGGGACCGGCGCCGACCAGATAGACCTCGCCCAGCTCGCTGTGCTCGGGGTCGGCGTCGAGCTCCTGGCGGATCAGTCGCTCGGCGGCGTCCTGCTGGCCGGCGAAGATACGCTCGGCGACCCCGCCGAGCAGCACCCGGTCCCAGAACCGGCGTCGGTCGCGGGCGTCGTCGAAACGTTGCTTGACCGGCGCGCGGTAGCGGCGACAGAGTTCGGCGAGCCGCCCGTAGCCGGCCGGGATCAGCCCCTCGAGCCGGGTACGCAGCAATCGGGCGAGCACCGGCGAGGCGCGCCCGGTGGAGACGGCGATCACCACCGGCGAGCGATCGACGATCGAGGGCAGCAGGAAGCTGCAGGCCTCGGGGTCGTCGACCACGTTGACCGGGATGCCGTGTCCCTTGGCGATCTCGGCGATGCGATGATTGGTGTCGCGGTCATCGGTGGCGGCGATCACCAGCCGGTTGCCGGGGATGTCCTCAGGCGCGAAGCAGCGCGCGAGATGGCGCAGTTTGCCGCTCTCGGCCAGCTCGGCGAGTTCATCGCTCAGGGTCGGGGAGATCAGGGTGAGCTCGGCGCCCGCGCGCAGCAGGTTGCCGGCCTTGCGTGCCGCCGTGGTGCCGCCGCCGACCACCAGACAGGGCTGCCCCTGCATGTCGAGAAAGATGGGGAGAAGTTCCATGGTCATCTCAGGGGTTTAGGCCCCACAGCGTCATTGAGTTGGTTGTCAAAAGTCATTAATATACTTAAATACTTAGAATTGTGGTAGAAGCCCCGGTGATCAACGAGATCGACTCCGAATCATTACAGCAACGCATCAGCGATGGAGCGGATCAGTTACTGGTCGACATCCGCACGCCCGCCGAAATGGCACAGGGCATGATTCCCGATGCGATGCAATTGCCGATGCACCTGATCCCGCTGCGTCTCGCCGAACTGCCGCGCGATCGCGATATCGTGCTCTACTGCCGCAGTGGTGCGCGTTCCTATCAGGCCTGTGCCTACATGCAGCAGCAGGGCTATGACCGCGTCATCAATCTGCGTGGCGGGATCATTGCCTGGGCACGCCACGGTTATCCGGTCGCGCCACCTGCATGAAGCTGGCGTCAGGGCTTTGCTGATCAGGAAACGGTTGACTCATCAACCTGATATGTTGCCTTTTTAATTGGGGTTCGCCTATGACGCCGAACCCTCGGATTCACACCCGTTCTTTCACCCACCAGCCCCTGAACCGGAGGTACCCGATGGCAGACTTCGACCAAGAACTCGACGCGAGCGGCCTCAACTGCCCGTTGCCGATCCTGCGCGCCAAGAAGACCCTGAACGCGATGAGTGCCGGTCAGGTACTCCATGTGGTGGCGACCGATCCGGGCTCGGTGCGCGACTTCGACGCCTTTGCCAAGCAGACCGGCAATGAGCTGATGGAATCCAAGGAGGATGGGGGCAAGTTCCACTTCCTGATCAAGAAGTCCTGACGGTTTCGACGCCGGCTGTATCGCGCGCGACGCACGCGCGCCTCGATGTGACCCACGAGGAGGACTGAATGGAAGACAAGAAGTTGGCGATCATCGCCACCAAGGGTTCGCTCGATTGGGCCTATCCGCCCTTCATCCTGGCGTCCACCGCGGCGGCACTGGGCTACGAGACCCAGATCTTCTGCACCTTCTACGGGCTGCAGCTGTTGAAAAAGGAGCCGAAGCTCGAGGTCACGCCGCTGGGCAACCCGGGGATGCCGATGCCGCTGGGCATGGACAAGTGGTTCCCGGTGCTGGGGCTGGCGCTGCCCGGTATGCAGGGCATGATGACCGCGATGATGAAGAAGAAGATGCAGAGCAAGGGCGTGGCGAGCATCGAGGAGCTGCGCGAACTCTGTCTCGAGGCCGAGGTCAAGCTGGTTGCCTGTCAGATGACCGTCGATCTCTTCGACATGGACACCGAAGACTTCATCGATGGGGTCGAGTACGCGGGGGCCACGTCCTTCTTCGAGTTCGCCGGCGAAAGCGATATCTGTCTTTATATCTGACTCGGCGAACCCTTGCCGCTGTCTTCGAACGCCGCCCGCACGGGCGGCGTTTTTCGTTTCCGGCGCGGGCCGACGATCGGTCCCCGCGCCCGGCTCCTGACGCTCCTAGAAGACCTTGACCAGCTCGAGACCGAAGATGTGGGCATCCATCTCGTAGTCGCCGTCGAGGGCATCGGTACCGTTGACGCCGTGGCCGCTGTAGGCGGTGTTGCTGCGATAGTTGCGATCCTCGGCCATCACGTACATGTAGCCGGCCTCGAGCGAGAGGCCGCGGTCGAGGCTGTGCGCCACGCCGATGCTGAACAGATGACGATCGTTGTCCGGCACACGGGCGCTGAAGTGGTCGTCGCCCTGTCCGGTCTCGTCGAAGGCGTAGCCGAAGCGCAACTGGGTGTCGGGGCGCAGCTGATAGGTCACGCCGAGACGGTAGGCGTTGGTGTCGGTCCAGCCGTTGGTGTCGGCGAAGATCAGATCGCCGGTGGTGCGGCCCTTGATCTCCAGGGTGTCGAACTCGGTCCAGCCGGTGCGGGTCCAGTCGAACTCGACGGCGAGCTGCGGGTTGAACTCATAGCGCACGCCGAGCTGCAGGCGCCAGGGCAGGTCGAAGTCGATCTTGGCCGCCTGGCTCTGCTCGGCGGCGCCGATCGCGACCAGGGTCTGGCTGTTGGCGACATAGTGACCGTCGAGACCGACGCTGGAGGCGGAGTGGAAGGAGGCGCCCAGGCTCCAGGGGCCCTGGACGTAGAGCGCGCTGAGGTTGAAGCCGACCCCGGCGCCGTCGCCGCTGAGCTGTCCGGCGGTGGAGTTGAGCTTGGCGCTCTTGCCCCAGTAGAGATCGAGTCCGGCCGAGACGCTGAGCGCGTCGTTGACCCGGTAGGCCACCGTCGGGGCGATCTGGATCACCTCGAGCTTGCTCGCGGTCGGCTGGCCGAGCGGAACCTCGGGGTCGAGCGGTGCCGGGACGGCGAGGGTGCGGGTGCCGCTGACCGCCGGGAAGGTGCCGTCCTCCCAGCGGGTCTCGAGCCCGAAGGGTGCACTCACCCCGAGTCCGAGGCTCCAGCGCTCGTTGATCCGTGCGGCGATCTGCATCTGCGGGGTGGCGAGCCAGTCGGCGCCCTGGCTCTCGTGCTCGCCGCTGGCGGTACGCACCGAGAAGGACGGGCTGATCAGCAGCCCGCCGACGGCGATGCTGGAGTTGTCATGGAAGGCGATCGCCGCCGGGTTGTAGGCGAAGGCGCCGGTCTCGTCGGGGTTGGCGACCATGGCGTTGGCGGTACCGAGACCGGCGATCGATGCCTCGGGCAGGGCGAAGCCGGCGGCCTGTGCCGGGGCCTGGACGGCGAATGCGCCGACGGCTGCGGTCAGGGCGACCGCATGGGGGAGCTGGCGTTGGAACATGGATATCCCTCTGTGCTTGCTGTCTCTGGATGAGGTCGAATCGACGATGATCTCTGTTGGCCGGTGACCGTGTCGGTGCCGTCTCGGGACGGTCTTCTCGACCGCGGAGCCGGTCGGGCGAAACAGCAGCGGGTTCGCGAGAACCGCCGACATGCAGCGGGCGCACGGACGGGATACGGGTTGCGCCATGTTGCCGTTCTGTTACTCCCGGGCGGCGGCGCACAACTGTATGCGAAGCGCTGACGCTAATCCACCCATGGATTGAGGGAATCAGCGGTGCGTGCGCTGCCCGAATACCAAGGGTGTACGGTGGCGCCGTTCGGGCGGAATGGCTGATCTCGGGGGTGTGGATATCAGCTCATTGTGATATAAGCATTTTTTATTCAGGCAAATCGGATCAGGCCCGGATCGAGATGGCGGATCGCAGACTCCAGGTGTTCCATACGGTTGCACGCTTGTTGAGTTTCACCAAGGCAGCCGAGGCCTTGCACATGACCCAGCCGGCGGTCACCTTTCAGGTGCGTCAGCTCGAGGAGCAGTTCGACACCCGGTTGTTCGATCGTACCCACAACCGCATCAGCCTGACCGACGCCGGGCGGGTGGTCTTCGAGGCCGCCGACCGCATCTTCGAGCTCTATGCCGAGATGGAGAATGCGGTGCGCGAGATCACCGGCGAGGTCAGCGGCACCCTCACCATCGGCGCCAGCACCACCATCGCCGAGTATCTGCTGCCCCCCTTGCTCGGCGAGTTCAAGGCGCGTTATCCCGACGTCTCCATCCAGCTCAAGGTCGCCAACACCGACACCGTGGTCTCGCTGGTCGAGACCAACGCCATCGATCTCGGTATCGTCGAGGCCCCGGTGGGCAACAAGAATCTGGTCGTCGAGTCCTGTCAGCGCGATCGCTTGGTGGCGATCATGCCCCCGGGGCATCCGCTCGCCGCGCTCGAGGCGGTCCCCTTCGAGCGCCTGCTCGAACATCCGTTTATCTGTCGCGAGGAGGGTTCGGGGACGCGCAACGTGATTCGCGAGTACCTGCGCGAACAGGGCTTCTGTCTCGAGGCGCTCCGGGTGGTGCTGGAGTTGGGCAGCCCGGAGGCGGTGAAGGGGGCGGTCGAGGCCGGGATGGGGGTCTCGGTGCTCTCCAGCGCCACCATCGCCAAGGAGCTCAAGCTCGGCACCCTGGCGGCCGTTCCGCTTGACCCCCCGCTCTATCGTCCGTTCTCATTCGTGCACCAGAAACAGAAGTTCCGGCTGCGCGTGGTGGATGAGCTGTTCGACTTCGCGCGCACCTACTTCCAGGTCCACTATCAGTCCCAGGACGAATCATGACTCTGCTCCACGTCCGCCGTGCCGCGTCGAGCGAGCCGGCGCGGTGCGCGCGACGGTGCTCCGGGCGGGGCGCGCGTGTATGCTGACGCCGATCACCCCGCGCTCCGCATCCGCCACCCGGCTGCTGCGACTGTTCCGTGCGCTGCCCGCCGCCGAGCGCGAGACCCTGCTCGCCTTCGCCGAGTTCCTGGCCGATCGCGCCGCTCGCCTCGACGAGACGGCCGTCCTCGAGCCCGAACCCGCCCCCGAGCCGCGCCCCGAGGGCGAGAGCGTGGTGGCGGCGATCAAGCGGCTGTCGCGCGGCTATCCCATGCTCGATCGCGCGGCCATGCTCGAGGAGACCTCGGCGCTGATGTCCGAGCACGTGCTGCAGGGGCGCCCGGCGCCGGCGGTGATCGACGACCTGGAGGCCCTGTTCGAGCGTTACTATCAGCAACTGCGGGCCAGTGAGCCCGTGCAGGATTGAGCCCCCGACCCATGAACATCATCACCGACTGGTTCCGTCGTCATTTCTCCGACCCTCAGGTGGTGTTTCTCGCGCTGCTGCTGCTGGTGGTCTTCGCCGTGGTCTTCTTCCTCGGCGACGCGCTCGCGCCGGTGCTCGCGAGCATCGTCATCGCCTATCTGCTCGAGGGGCTCGCCGGCTATTTCGAGCGCCGCGGCATGCCGCGCCTGCCCGCCGTGCTGGTGGTCTACCTGCTGTTCATCGCCTTCGTCGCCCTGGTGCTGTTCGGGGTGATGCCGCTGGTCTCGCGCCAGATCACCGAGCTGGTCCAGCAGCTGCCCTCGATGATCGCCGAGGGCACCGACGCGCTGCTGGCGCTGCCGCAGCAGTACCCCGAGCTGGTCACCGTCGAGCAGGTCGAGGAGCTGATCGCGGCGATCCGCTCCGAGGTCATCTCCTTCGGCCAGCAGGTGCTGTCGTGGTCGCTGGCGAGCGTGGTCGGGGTGATCACGGTGATGGTCTATCTGATCCTGATGCCGCTGCTGGTGTTCTTCTTCCTCAAGGACAAGGACCTGATCCTCGACTGGTTCCGTCGTCTGCTGCCGCGTCATCGCGGCATCGCCGGGCACGTGTGGAAGGACGTCGATCGCGAGATCTCCAACTATGTACGCGGCAAGGTGTGGGAGATCCTGGTGGTCTGGGGGGTGAGCTATGCCACCTTCTACGCCTTCGGCCTGAACTACGCGATGCTGCTCTCGCTGCTGGTGGGGCTGTCGGTGATCATCCCCTACATCGGCGCCTCGGTGGTCACCGTGCCGGTACTGCTGGTGGCCTGGTTCCAGTGGGGCTGGGGACCGTCCTTCGCCTGGCTGACGGTGGCCTATTTCATCATCCAGGCGCTCGACGGCAACGTGCTGGTGCCGCTGCTGTTCTCCGAGGTGGTCAACCTGCACCCGGTGGCGATCATCGTCGCCATCCTGGTGTTCGGCGGGCTGTGGGGTTTCTGGGGGGTGTTCTTCGCCATCCCGCTGGCGACCCTGGTCAAGGCGATCCTCTCCTCCTGGCCGCGGCGCGGCGTCGAGGATGGTCCGCCGAGCCCGGCCTGAGGCCGAGAGGCCACCGGCGAGCGGCTGCGGTATACAATTGCTGACCGAAGCAACCGGCCGGCCATCGCCATGCACGCCTTCGCGCTCTCCCGCTTTCTCTTCTGGTTCGTGGTCTTCTTCCTGGTGGCGCTGTTTCTGCGCCCCTGGGTCGAGGACCTGATCTTCGCCCACTACGCCGAGCCGCGCGAGATCGAGGCGCGCGGCGAACTCGCCGCCGACGAGCGCACCACCATCGCGATCTTCGAGCGCGCCAACCCCTCGGTGGTCTATATCACCACCTCGGCGCGGGTGCTCGACCTGCTCACCCGCAACGTGCTCGAGGTGCCGCGCGGTACCGGCTCGGGCTTCGTCTGGGACCGCGCCGGGCATGTGGTGACCAACTATCACGTGGTCGCCGACATCGAGGCGGCCTATGTCCGTCTCTCCAATCAGCGCACCTATGCCGCGCGGCTGGTGGGGGTCAGCCCCGAGCACGACATCGCCGTGCTGCGCATCGCCACCTCGATCGCCGGTCCGCCGCCGCTCTCGCTCGGCAGCAGTCACGACCTGCGGGTGGGGCAGAAGGTGTTCGCCATCGGCAACCCCTTCGGGCTCGACTACACCCTCACCGCCGGGGTGATCTCGGCGCTCGATCGCAGCATCCCGGGCGACGACGGGCGCACCATCGATCACCTCATCCAGACCGATGCGGCGATCAACCCGGGCAACTCCGGCGGCCCGCTGATCGACAGCGCCGGGCGTCTGATCGGCATGAACACCGCGATCTTCAGCCCCTCGGGCAGCTTCGCCGGGATCGGCTTCGCCGTCCCGGTCGATACCATCAACCGGGTGGTGCCGCGGCTCATCGCCCAGGGGCGCTATCTGCGCCCGACCCTGGGGGTGGTCACCAACCGCGCCCTCAGCGAGCGCGTCGGCGCGCTGCTCGGCACCGCCGGCGTGGTGGTGCTCAAGGTCGACCCCGGCTCGCCGGCGGCCACCGCCGGGCTGCGCTCGGCGCTGATCTCGCGCGAGGGCGAGCTGGTCGCCGCCGATCTCATCGTCGCCGCCGCCGGGCGACGGGTGCGCTCGCTCGATGACCTGCTCGACGTGCTCGACAACTATGCCCCGGGCAATCGCATCGAACTCGAGGTGGTGCGCGGTGGCGAGCGCTTCTCGTTGCCGGTGACCCTCGGCGAGGGTCTGCCCCAGACCGGGGTCGGGTTGCCGCGAGACCTGCCGCACGCCTGATGCCGGCCGCCGCCCCCGTCATCGCTGAACGGCGCCGGGCGCTGCTCGCGCTGATCCTCGGCGCCACCCTGTGCGGGCTCTACTGGCTGCCGCTGCGGCTGGTGGCCGGCGCCGGGGTCGACGGGCCCTGGGCGGTGGCACTGTTCTACGGCGGCGCGGCGCTGGTCGGGCTGTGGTTCGCCCGCGATCAGCTGGCGGTGGCGCGGCGCGCGCCCTGGCGGCTGCTCGGCATCGGCGCGAGCGCCGCGGGCTCGGTGCTCGCCGTCAGCCTCGGGGTGCTCGAGGGCGCGGTGGCGCCGGTGCTGATCCTCTTCTATCTCGCCCCGCTGTGGACCCTGCTGCTCGGCTGGGCGCTGCTCGGCGAGCGCCCGAGGCGCCGCACCCTGGCGGCGCTGGTGGTGGCGCTGCTCGGGGTGTGGACGCTGCTCGGCGGTGCCGCGCTCGCCGGGGACGATGCCGGGCGGGGGGCCGCCCTCGGCCTGGTCGCCGGGGTCGGTTTCGCGCTGACCACGGTGCAGGTGCGCGCCGCGCGCGCGCTGCCGGCGGCGGTGCGCAACCTCGCCGCCTGGGCGCTGGCGCCGCCGCTGGCGGTGGGGTTGGCGCTGGTGCTGGGGACCCCGCCGCCCTCGGCGCTCGTGCCGGTGTTGGTCGCGCTGTTGATTGGCGCGCTATGGGTGGGGCTGATGATGGCCGCGCTGCAGTACGGCATGGCGCGCCTGCCGTTGGCGCTGTCGGCGCTGGTGCTGCTGCTCGAGCTGGTGGTGGGGGTGGCGTCCGCGGCCTGGCTGGCCGGAGAGGCGCTGGGCTGGCGTGAACTGCTGGGGGGCGGGGCGATCCTGCTCGCCGGGTGGCTGGTGGCGCGCGGGCGCTGAGCGCCCGGCGCCGTGGCGCGGCTCAGAGCCCGCACATGCCGTTGCTGCAGCAGCCGCCGGCGCTCGGGCAGCAGCTCGGGGCGGTGCCGCTGCCGAGGCTGGTGCTGGTCACCAGGTTGCCGCCGGTGGCGAGACGGTGTACCGGCGCCTCGGGCGCGGTGTCGCCGGGCTCGATGCCGGCGCGCGCGCACAGCTCGCCCCAGGTCGAGAGGGTTTCGCTCATGCGGTGGCTGACTTCGATCACCCGGTCGTTGGCGTCACAACGGTAGTCGTAGGTCGGCATCGCTGCACTCCGTGTCTGGTCTGGTATATCGATGAATGCTAATGCGGGCGATTATAGGCGAGCCGCGGGGGGCGGCAAAGTCTCCGCCGCGGGTGCGCCCTGCGCCGCCGCCCACAGTCGGGCGCGCAGCCCCGGGGCGGTGCTCAGCCCCATGGTCGAGCTGTGGATGGCGCCCGTGGCGTCGAGCACGAAGCTGGTCGGCACCGCGCCGACGCCCCAGCGCGCGGCGATCGCCCCGTCGGGGTCGGGGATGACCACCAGATCGAGCCCCTGGGCGTCGAGATAGGCGGCGATGTCGGCGTCGCTGCCTGACTGCATCGCCACCGTCAGTACCTGGTGGTCCTCGGCGACGGCGGCGATCGCGCCCTCGCTGACCCGGCAGATCGGGCACCAGCTCGCCCAGAAGTGCACCAGCAGCGGCGCGCCGCGATAGTCGGCGAGCGTGCGTCTCTCGCCGTCGAGGGCGATGCCCTGCAGCGGTGGCGCCTCGCCGCTCGGCAGCGGCCGGGTCTTCCACCAGTCGATCGCCTGGAGCGCGGCGACGAACAGCAGCAGGTTGAGGCCCCAGCGCCACAGCTGGCGGCGGCGTGGTTTCTTCGCGTCGGTGGGTGTGGTCATCGGCTCGGGGCGGGGCGCGTCGCGCGCCCCGGCTCATCGGGTCAGCAGGAGTGACAATAGTAGCGCGGCAGTCCGGCGATCCGGCAGGCCTGCTTGCAGCCGCCGTCGGGGAACAGCCCCTCGAGGTGCTTGCGGGTGCAGGGAACGTGGGCCGAGACCTCGCTGCCGATGCTGCGGATCACGACCTTGGGCGAGGGCGGGATCTCGTGCATCGCGTAATAGGCGCGCAGGAACTCGATCACCTTCCAGTGGCACTCGCCGAGGGTCAGTCCTTCCTCCTCGGCCAGGGCCTCGGCGAGTTCGCGGTCCCAGTCCTCGAAGTGCACCAGGTGTCCCTTGTTGTCGAACTCCAGCGCGCGACCGGCGATCTGGGTAGCGGTCATGGCTTGGCTCCTGTGGTGGTTGGCTGCCGCCCGTTGTCGCTGATGGCTCTTCCCTGATGGACGCCTCCCCGCGGGCCAGGCTGGGGCGACCCGCGCCGGTCGCGCGGCGGGTGGCGGACCGGGACCGGTACCGACTTAGTGTAGGCGCGGGCTGGAGATGTTCCGCCCCGACGCGCGGTCGGGGCGGTGGGCGGGTTCAGACGGCGGTCTGCTGCGTCTTGAAGCGCCGGCGCATGGCATGGAGGGTGGGTTCGGTGTAACCGCTGGGCGCCTCGCGTCCGGCGAAGATCAGCTCGCAGGCGGCGGTGAAGGCGACGCCGTCGAAACCGGGCGCCATCGGCCGGTAGTCGGGGTCGGCGGCGTTCTGGGCATCGACCACCGCGGCCATGCGTTCGAGCGCGGCGCGCACCTGGGCCCGATCGACCACCCCGTGATGCAGCCAGTTGGCCAGGTGCTGGCTGGAGATGCGCAGGGTGGCGCGGTCCTCCATCAGTCCGACGTCGGTGATGTCCGGCACCTTGGAGCAGCCGACGCCCTGGTCGATCCAGCGCACCACATAGCCGAGGATGCCCTGGCAGTTGTTGTCGAGTTCTTGCTGGATCTGCTCCGGGGTCCAGCCGGCGGGGTCGCCGAGCGGGATCTCGAGGAGCTGTTCGAGCCGGGCGCGCGGGCCGTTGGCGGCAAGCTCGGCCTGCACCGCGGCGACGTCGATCTGGTGATAGTGCAGCGCGTGCAGGGTGGCGGCGGTGGGCGAGGGCACCCAGGCGCAGTTGGCGCCGGCGGCGGGGTGGGCCTGCTTGGTCTCGAGCATGGCGCGCATCTCGTCGGGCATGGTCCACATGCCCTTGCCGATCTGGGCGCGTCCGCGCAGCCCGCAGGCCAGCCCGACGTCGACGTTCCAGTCCTCGTAGGCGCGCAGCCACTCGGCCTGCTTCATCTCCGCCTTGCGCAGCACCGGCCCGGCCTCCATGTCGGTGTGGATCTCGTCGCCGGTGCGGTCGAGGAAGCCGGTGTTGATGAAGATCACCCGCTCGCGCGCGGCGCCGATGCATGCCTTGAGGTTGAGCGTGGTGCGCCGCTCCTCGTCCATGATGCCGATCTTGAGGGTGTTGCGCGCCAGCCCCAGGGCGTCCTCGATGCGGGCGAACAGCTCGACGGCGAAGGCGACCTCCTCGGGGCCGTGCATCTTCGGCTTGACGATATAGAGGCTGCCGGCGCGCGAGTTGCGGTGCCGGCCGTGCTCGGGGTGGATGTCGTGGAGCGCGCACAGTGCGGTCACCATGCCGTCGAGCATGCCCTCGGGCACCGGCTCGCCGGCGGCGTCGAGCACCGCGTCGGTGGTCATCAGGTGGCCGACGTTGCGCACCAGCATCAGCGCCCGCCCGGGCAGGGTCAGCGCGGCGCCGTCGGGGCGGGTGTAGTGACGGTCCTCGGCGAGACTGCGCTCGAGGCTGCGTCCGCCCTTGTCGAAGCGTGCCGTGAGCGTTCCCTTCATCAGCCCCAGCCAGTTGCGATAGACCCCGACCTTGTCCTCGGTGTCGACCGCGGCGACCGAGTCCTCGCAGTCCTGGATGGTGGTCAGCGCCGACTCCAGCAGGACGTCGGCGAGCCCCGACTTGCTCTCGCGCCCAACCCCGCGCTCGGGGTCGATCACCAGCTCGATGTGGAGTCCGTGGTTGACCAGCAGGATCGCCTCGGGCTGATCGGGGTCGCCGCGATAGCCGGCGAACTGGGCGGGGTCGCGCGGCATCGTCTGGCTGTTGTCGGGGAGGTCGACGAGCAGCGTGCCGTCGAGCACCCGATAGCCGCAGGCGTCGCTGTGCGAGCCGCGGTTGAGCGGCACGGCCTGATCGAGCAGCTCGGCGGCGCGCGCCACCACCGCCGCGCCGCGCTTGGGGTTGTACTCGGCGCCGCGCGCGCAGCCGTCGTCCTCGGCGATGGCGTCGGTGCCGTAGAGCGCATCGTAGAGGCTGCCCCAGCGGGCGTTGGCGGCGTTGAGCGCATAGCGGGCGTTGCTCACCGGGACGACCAGCTGGGGGCCGGCGAGCGCGGCGATCTCGGGGTCGACGTCGCGGGTCTCGACCTGGACGTCCGGCCCCTCGGGCTGGAGATAGCCGATCTCGGTGAGAAAGGTCTGGTAGGCCGCGGCGTCGTGCGGCTGGCCGCGACGGGCGCGATGCCAGTCGTCGATCTGGCGTTGCAGCCGGTCGCGGGTGGCGAGCAGCGCGCGGTTGCGCGGCGTCAGGTCGCCGACCAGCTCGGCGAAGGCGTGCCAGAAGGCCTCGGGGTCGATCCCGGTGCCGGGCGCGATCTCGTCGCGGACCAGCGCGTACAGGGGCGTGGCGATGCGCAGACCGCCGATCTCGATGCGTTCGTTCATCCTAGCTACCTCTCCCTCCCTCGTGCGACGAGGGGCGATTCGATGATCCTCGGTGTCGCCGTCGGGCCGACCGGGGCGCACGCTCGCGGCACGCCGCACGCCCGGGACGGGCACGCATGGCCTGTCCGACCCAGGGTCAGCAGTAGATCAGGTCGCTTTTCGCAGGTGCAACAATCCAGTGATTGATTCTTTCAAGCTTGAGGATTCGCAATGACAATGCAATGGTGTCGGACGGGCGGGGCGGGGCAAGTCGCCCCGGGCGCGCGGCCCGGGGACGGGGGCGGACTCAGCAGTCGATGATCATCTCGTTGAGACCCTGGCCCGGCGGCACCATGGGCACCACGTTCTCGGCCTTGTCGATCCACACGTCGACCACCACCGGGCCGGGCTCGGCGAGGGCCTCGGCGATGCCCGGGAGCAGCTCGTCGACATGCTGGATGCGGATCGTCTTCAACCCCGGGTAGACGTGCTTGAGCCCGCTGAGATCGGGGATCTGGCGGCGGCAGGTCTGGTCGAGCTCGGTGCAGTCGGGCGGACAGTCGATGTTGCGCGCCAGACAGGTCTCGTAGTGCAGACCGCCGTCCATCATGTCCTCCCACTGACGCACCATGCCGAGGAAGCTGTTGTTGAGCACGAACATCTTCAGCGGGATGCGGTTGGCGACCACGGTGCCGAGCTCCTGGATGTTCATCTGGAAACTGCCGTCGCCGTCGATCAGCACCGCCGGGTGCTCGGGGTCGGCGTACCAGGCGCCGATCGCCGCCGGCAGGCCGAAGCCCATGGTGCCGAGACCGCCGGAGCTGATCCACTGACGCGGACGGCGGAAGCGGTAGTACTGCGCCGCCCACATCTGGTGCTGACCGACGCCGGTGGAGACGGTGGCCAGGCCCTCGGTGAGCTCGGAGATCACCTCGATGGCCGCCTGCGGCTTGATGTAGTCGCCCTCGCCGTAGGACTTGGGCATCTGCTCGCGCCATGCGCTGACCTGCGCGAGCCACTCGGCGTGGCGGGCCGAGCGGTTGGTGGCGAGCGCGTGGTCGAGGAAAACGTCGAGCGGCGCGACCAGGTTGAGATGACTGGAGATGGTCTTGTCGATCTCCGAGGGGTCGATGTCGATATGGGCGATGCGCTTGCCGGCGGCGAAGCCCTTGACCGCGACACGGTCATCGAAGCGACCGCCGAGGCTGAGGATGAAGTCGGCCTCGCGCAGTGCATAATTGGCCGGGATGGTACCGTGCATCCCCGGCATGCCGAGGTTGTGCGGCATCTCGAAGGGCAGGGCGCCGAGGGCGTTGAAGGTGGTGGTCACCGGCACCTCGAAGCGCTCGGCCAGCTGCGCCAGCCGGGCGGCGGCATCGGCGTGGATCACCCCGCCGCCGGCCTTGATCACCGGGCGCTCGGCGTTGGCCAGCGCCTCGAGGATGGCATCGGCCCGCGCGGTGTCGAAGGCCGGCTGCTCGCGGTGACGGATCCGCGGCGGGTTGATGCTGGTGCGCTCGGTGAGCTGGACGTCCTTGCACAGATCGATCACCACCGGGCCGGGGCGGCCATGGGTGGCCAGTTCATAGGCCTCGCGCAACACCCATTCGAGATCCCCGACATCCTTGATCAGATAGTTGTGCTTGGAGATCGGTCGGGTCATGCCGACGGTGTCGACCTCCTGGAAGGCGTCGGAGCCGATCGCCGCGCTCGGCACCTGACCGGTGATGAACAGGGTCGGCAGCGAGTCCTTGTAGGCGTCGGCGATCGGCGTGGCGAGATTGGTCGCGCCCGGGCCGGAGGTGACGATGCAGACACCCACCCGACCGCTGGCGCGGGCATAGCCCTCGGCGGCATGCCCGGCGCCGCCCTCCTGGCGACAGAGGACGAACTGCGGCGTCGCCTGGCCGGCGCGCATGCGTCGGTTGAGTTCGACGTGCAGCGGGATGATGGCACCGCCGGTGTGCCCGAACAGGTGCTCGACCCCGAGATCGGCGAGCACGTCGAAGAAGATGGAGGCACCTGTCTGGGATGGGTTCGTCATGGCGGCGTCTGCTCGAAGGTCTTGATCGTGGGAAACCTTACATAATAACGCTTCCGTCCACGAAGGGTAGAGGGCGGCCGGCGACCTGCGGGATTGATCCGCGAGGTCGCGGAACGCGCAGAGGGCTTTTTTCGATATCCTGGCGCCAGCTCCCCGCTGGTCGCTGGCTGTTGCTCCAGCGTCGTAGACTGGGATGCGTGACCGCGCGACCAGACTCCCGCTCGGCCTCAAGTCGTGCTCTGTCACTCGCTTCGCCCGGTACGGCCCGGACCGCCGTACCCCCGAGGGGGGGCGGTCAGGGGCCGCCACGACGGGAGAGAGACCGCTGGCGGGGCTTTGAGCGTCGAGCCCTTTGTGTCGCTGGCGGCTTCGCGGTTCAATCCCCGGTGCCGGCGGCCTGGTCGTCGGACACATTCACCCGAAGAGATAGCGCCGATCACGATGGAGGTAAGCGAGAGAGGCCGCCTGCGGGCGGGAGCTATCCCCCTGGTCTGTCGGACCGGGTTCTCGCGACGAGAGTGATGAAACAGCTGTTGAATCTGTTCGACCGTCTGCGCCGGCTCGACTGGGAGCGGTTGCTGGTGCGCACGGTGCTGGTGGCGACCCTGCTCGGGGGCGTCTACGTCTATCTGGTGGACTTCCATCCCGAGTGGTGGACGCAGGCGAAGCGTGAGGCACCGTCGCTGGCGCCGATCGGCCGTGTGGTGCATGCCCCTGAGGTCGTGCCGGCGGTAGAGACGCAGTCCGCCAGCGAGACGCCGGACGTCGATGCCGAGCCGGAAGCCTCGGCGCTGGTCGATGAGATCGAGCCGGCGCAGAGCGAAGAGACGGGTCGCGCCGCCGCTGTGGAGGTCGCCGCGCCCGACCCCGACGCCGAGACGCGCGATGACGACGGTGAGACGCTCGAGACGCTGACGGTGAAGACGGAGGCCGTCGAACCTGCGACCAGCGTCGACACGAGCACCGATCAGGCCGATACCTCCGGGGCGGCGGCGGATGGGGCCGTTGCCCTCGAGCCGACCGAGGACGCCGTCCCCGCCGCGCCCCCGGTCGCGCCGCAGACGCCCTGGTATCCGCCGCAGGGTTACTACCCGCCGCGTCATCCCGCCGCGCCCTATCCACCGCATGGCGGGATGCCGGCGCCCTATCCGCCGCACCACCCGGCCCAGCACCCCCACCCGGGGGGCTGGGGGTACTGAGCCGATTCGCGTCGGTGTGTCGCCCGGCTCAGAGCTGGGCGCGTGCGCGCTGGTTGGTGAGCCAGTAGAAGTGGAACGGCGGGATCACCATGCGGTTGTTGAACAGCGCCGGTGACTCGCCGGTGATCAGGTCCTCGATCTGGCCCTGGCGGAACAGCCCGCGCTGATTGAGCACGTCGAGGTCGAGGAACTGCGGGTTGGCGTCGAAGTTGGCCGCCACCACCACCGCGCCGCTCTGCAGCGTCGGGTGGGCGCGCAGGAAGACGAACAGGTGCGGGTTGGCGACCTCGATCAGCTCGCGGTTGTTGAAATCGGCGAACGCCGGGGTGTGCTTGCGTACCTCGATCAGCTGTCTCAGCCCGTCGAAGATGCGTTGCTCGACCGTCCCCGGCTGATGGCGGCGCTCGGCGCGTCCCCAGTCGATGCGCGGGCGATGGATCCAGCGGCTGTCGCCGGCCTTGGTGGCGTCCTCGAGGAAGGAGTTGTCGTTGAGGGTGCCGAGCTCGTCGCCGTACCAGATCAGCGGGATGCCGCCGAAGGAGAGGATCATCGCGTGCAGGGTGAGGATCAGGTCGACGGCCTGGTCGATGGCCTGCTGATCGCCGCTCTCGAGCGCGGCCTCCAGCCCGGCGAGCGAGGCCAGCGCCCCGGAGATGCGCGCATCCCCGGTCTTGGGGTTGACGCCGAAGGGGCGTCCGCGCCCCGGCGAGCCCGCGTAGACCCCGGTGAACCAGTCGATGAGGAAGCGCCGGTGGTGATAGGGATCGTAGTCGCTGGCGCGGATGTCGGCGTCGTCGAAGCCGAGCCCGATGTCGTCGTGACAGCGCACATAGTTCAGCCAGGTGGCGCGGTCGAGCTTGTGCGGCAGGCTCTGGATGCCCTGGTTGAGCAGCTTGGCGTTCTTGGTCGCCACCGCGTCCCACAGCAGCGCCATGAAGGTGGCGTTGTAGGCGATCTCGCACTCCTTGGCGATCACCGCGTCCTCGCCGAAGTACTTGATGATCTCCGAGGGTGAGACGATCGCCTCGGCGATGAACAGCGGCCCCGGCGCGACCACCTGACAGCAGTCCTTCATCAGCTGCAGGATCAGGTGCGCCTCGTGCTCGTTCTGCGAGGTGGTGCCGATCTTCTTCCACAGGAAGGCCACGGCGTCGAGGCGGATGATGTCGGCGCCCTGGTTGATCCAGAACAGGATGATGTCGAGCATCTCGATGAACACCGCCGGGTTGGCGTAGTTCAGATCCCACTGGTAGTTGTTGAAGACGGTCATCACCCAGCGCTGCATCTCGGCGTCCCAGGTGAAGTTCCCCGGCGCGGTCTCGGGGAAGATCTCCGGCATGGTCGCCTCGAACATGTCGGGCACGTCGCGGTTGGGGAAGGTGTAGTAGAAGTCCTGGAAGGCGCGCTCGCCGGCGCGCGCGCGTCGCGCCCAGTCGTGCTCGTCGGAGGTGTGGTTGACCACCACGTCGAGGGTCAGCAGCATGCCGCGCTCGCGCATCCGCGCGCCGAGCGCGCGCACGTCCTCGACCGTGCCCATGCGCGGGTCGATGTCGCGGAAGTCGCTCACCGCGTAGCCGCCGTCGCTCGCCCCCTGCGGACAGCGCAGGATCGGCATCACGTGCACCATGTTGACCCCGAGTTCCTGCAGATAGGGCAGGCGCTCGATCAGTCCCGGCAGGTTGCCGGCGAAGCCGTCGGCATAGAGCGCCATCCCCACCCACTGTTGGTCGAGAAACCAGTTGTGGTCGGCCTCGCGCGCCATGTCGAGTTCCTTGAGCGGCGCCGGGCGCTCGATATAGGCGCGCGCCAGTCGCTCGGTGAGCCGGACCGTCTGCTCCTTGAAGTCCTGACGGTGCCCGTAGAGGTGCCCGAACAGCGAGTGAATGGCGTAGAAGTTCGCCCCCAGGCGGGTATAAAAGTGCCGGAGGTCCTCACGTCTGAGCTGATGACTGAAGGCATCGAGGATGTCGTTCAGCAGGGCGTGTGAAACCTGTTCGTACATGCATGCTCCAGATGGACGGGGGCGTGTCCGCCCGGGTCTCGGCGACCGGGCGGGCGGCTGGCGCTCGGGTCAGGTGGTTAGTCCCCAGCGCTCGATGAACGGCTGGTAGAGCTCCGGCTCGGCGGCGGTGGCGCCGCGCTGGGCGACGATACGCGAGGCGAAGGCCTGGGCGCGCTCGAGGGTGGCCTGCAGCGGCCAGTCCTGGAGCAGTCCGAGGATGGTCACTGCGGCGAAGGCATCGCCCGCGCCGACGGTGTCGATGACCTCCTGCGCCGGCTGCGGGGCGACGTGGACCGGTGCCGTGTCGACCCCGAGTCCGAGCGCCCCGTCGCCGCCGAGTGTGACCAGCAGTCCACTGAGCCGGTGACGCTCGAGAAAGGCGCGGGCGCGGCTGGCCAGCGGGGTGTCGGCATCGGTGTCGGCGTCGTCGAGCAGCACCAGCTCGTCGTGGTTGAGCTTGGCCCAGTCGGCCGCGCCGATCAGCGCCAGGGTCTGCTCGCGCGACCACCAGGGATCGCGCAGATTGACGTCGACGAAGACCTGATCGACCCCGGCGCTGCGGACCCCCTCCAGCGCCGCGCGGGCGTCGGCGTGACGCAGCGCCAGGGTGCCGTGATAGAGCAGGCCGCAGGGGGCTGGCTCGGAGGCCGCGCGCACGTGGTCGTAGGCGCAGTCGGCGACGATGTCGTAGCTCGGCTCGCCGCGCTCGAGGCTGACCTCGACCCGCCCGGTGGGGTGTGCGGGGGCGGTCTGCAGTGCGCCGGTGTCCATCCCCCAGTCGGCCATGGCGGCGCGCACCCGCGCGCCCTCGGCGTCGGCGCCGACGGCACTGACGAAGCGCGGGTCGGCGCCGAAGGCCTGGAGGTGCCAGGCGACGTTGAAGGGGGCGCCGCCGAGGACCTGACGACCGTCTGGGAAGTGGTCGAACAGGACCTCGCCGAAGATACAGAGTGGCGATGTGTGCACGATAGCGGGCTCCTCGCTGGAGGGTTCGTTCACAGGGCCGGCGGTCCGGCGGGTGTCTCCGGGGCCGCGAGCAGTCGTTCGGCCAGCTCGGGGTGGAAGTGCGCCACCCCCTCGAGGATTCCGGCCGCATAATGGCCGTTCAATCCCTGCCAGCCGCCGCGTGCGCAATACAGCCGCGCCGGGTCGGCGCAGCCCTGCCGCGCCTCGGCGCGCACCTCGGGGTGGGCGTTGGCCACCAGCACCGCCGGGATCGCGCTGATCAGCACCTCGAGGTCGTTGCCGCTGTCGCCGGCGAACACCGTGGTCGCGACGTCGCGGCCGAGTCGCTGCATCAGGAACTCGACGGCATGGTACTTGGTCGCGTTGGCCGGTAACAGGTCGAGCAGTCCGCAACCGGCCGCCTCGTCGACGCTCCACACCAGGCTGGCGCGGATGTCGCGCGCCTCGAGTCGCTCGCGCATCCGTGCGCGCAGCGCCTCGACATCGAGCTGGGCCGGGGTGAAGTAGCTCAGCTTGAACGGGCCTTGGCGGTCGTCGGGTTGCGGGCTGAGTTCGGCGATATCGGCGAACAACGGTCGCAGCGCCGCGGCGTGCGTGCCGCCCCAGTCGGCGCCGATCAGACGCTGCCACTCGACGACCGGTTGCCAGTCCCCGCCGTCGAGGCCGTGGATGCTGGTGCCGACGTCACCGACCACATAGTCCGGCATCGGCAGATCGTAGTCGGCGATCGCCGCTTCGACCAGTGCGCGATGGCGTCCGCTGACATAGGCGAGGGTGACCTCGGGCAGCGCCGCCAGCCGGCGGAACCAGGGACGGGCGGCGGGCGACTCGGGTTCGGCGCCGTTGGGGATCAGGGTGCGGTCGAGATCGGTGCACAGCAGCAACGGGCTGCTCATCGTGTCCTCCATGGGAGACGTCGAGTGGCCGGTGGGTCTGCGGCCATTGGCTGAGGGGCGTCACCGCCTCGGTGCGGTGACGCCGGGGCGGTGGGGTCAGCTCGGCTCGGGTGTCCCCATCGGTTCCTCGGGGATGGCGCAGGCGCCGAAGAAGTCGTAGTGCTCGACCGCCTCGATGATGCCGAGGGCGTGGGCCTGCTCGGCGAAATAGATGTTGTCCATCTCCTCGAGTTGGGAGAGCTCCTCGTGATGGCGGTTGGCGACCACCACCGCCAGGGTGTTGCCGCGCATCATGTCCTCGTCGGCCCCGGAGCCGCCGGCCACCAGTACGTGCTCCAGCGGGATGCCGAAGCGGTGGGCGACATAGCGCAGCGCCTGTCCCTTGCTGGCGCGGGTCGGGATGATGTCGAGGAACTGGCCGAAGGCGTGGACCACGTTGACGGTCAGCTCCTGGGTGCGCAGCAGGGTGGCGATCTCCTCGACCGAGGGCGCGATCGTGGGGTCGTAGTGGAAGGAGATCTTGAACCGGCTCTGCTCGCCGCGCGCCTGCGGGATCAGCCCGGGGATGTCGGCAAGCGCGCGGCGCACCGCCCTGGGCTTCCACTGGTGGTCGACGTGCTCCTGCCAGTAGGCATCGGGGACCAGTCGGGCGCTGTAGTGGATCTCGGTGCCGAGGCTGGTGATGAGCACGTCGGGGATCGGCAGGCCGTGGCGCTTGAGCTCGGTGAGCAGCGAGTCGAGCCGGCGCCCGGTGGCGATGCCGAAGTTGGTGCAGCGACGGTTGGCGCGCATCATCGCGGCGAAGCGCTCCACCCCCTCGGGGTTGCCGAGCAGGCTCTGGTCGAGATCGGTGAACAGCGCGCGGTCGCGATAGATCATGCTACGGCGCATCGGCGGGGTGTCGGGCAGCGGCTCGCGCTGTTCGGCGAGCGGCTCGATGCGCTGCCGGTAGGCGGCGGCATGGGCCTGCCAGGAATAGTGTTCGCGTACCCCGGCCAGACCCTTGCGCGAGTAATCCTGCCAGGTCTTGCGATCCCCGAGGATCTTCAACAGGGCGTCGGCGATCGCCTCGCGATCGAGCGGGTCGACGAGGATGCCGTTGTTGCAGTTGCCGATGATGTCGACCGGTCCGCCGTTCTCGGTGGCCACCAGCGGCAGCCCGGTGGCGGCGGCCTCGAGCAGCGTCAGACCGAAGGGTTCGGTGAGCGCCGGGTTGATGAAGACGCCGCCGGAGCGCGCCACCATGCGGTAGATCTCGGGCACCTGATCCGGGGTGTGATGCTTGGGGATGGCGACCTTGCCGAAGAGGTCGTAGGCATCGACGGTGATCAGCAGGTCGGTGAGCACGGTGCGCGCGCCCTCGTCGAGCTCGCGGATGTCATCGCGATTGCCCGCCACCACCAGCAGGTTGGCGCATGCCTGCAAGGCCGGCGACTCGCCGTAGGCCTCGACCAGGGCGATGATGTTCTTGCGGTGATCGGCGCGGGAGAGGGCGAGGATGAGCGGCTTGCCGGGATCGTCGAGGAAGCGCTCAATCTCGGCGGCGAAGGCGGGCTTGGGGTCTTTCGGGCCGGGCGGATGGAACTGCTTGAGATTGGTGCCGGGCGGGATGACCTCCATGCGCTCGGGCTGATAGTAGTCGTAGAGCGCGTACTGCTCCTCGATCTCGTGATGGGTGCTGGTGATCACCAGATCGGCGGTGGCGAGCACCGATTCCTCGGCATCGATGCGGCGCACCATGTTGTAACGGGCATCGATCTGCTCGCCGTCGAGACCGCTGGCGAGCAGCCGCTGGCGCTTGTCGCGCCCGAGCGAATGACCGGTGTGGACCAGCGGCGCGCCGGTCAGGTTGGCCAGCCGCACCCCGACATAGCCGGCATCGGCATAGTGACTGTGGACGATGTCCGGCCAGCGGTTGAGTTCGTGGAGATGGACGCTGAGGTTGTCGACAAAGCTGTCGAGATGGTCCCAGAGCTGTTCCTTGGGGAGGTATTCATCGGGGCCGGCCTCGATGCGCACGATCCGCACCTTGTCGTCGAGCTGCTCGATCGGCTCGGCATAATCGGGGCTGACCGCCGGATCGCGCACCAGACGGGTCACCAGGTCGACCTGTGAGACATCGTCGCGCTCGCCCAGCGCGCGGGCGAGATCGACCACGTACTTGGTCTGACCGCCGGTGTCGGCGTCGCGCCCGAGTTCGAGGTCATGGCCGCGGATGAGACCGTGGATACTGAGTAGCAGGATATACATCGTCGTTCGGGCCCATTCGAGTTCGGTGCCGTACCCGTGGCCGTGGCTGGCGGGGCCGCGAGGCGGCCGCGGTCGTCGCGGTAGGTGGCGTCCCCCCACCCGGGTGCGGCGTATTGAGATGATGCATGGACGACGGATGGATCGGGAAAGCGCACTTGCGGTGCAAATGCGGTTTCCGGATCGCCCATGACACGTCCGCGCGCCGGGACGGGGACATGACATGAGGGGCACCCGTGTTGCGCACCCTCCGGGTGCGCGGGCGAGATCAGACGCCCGGGTCGCGGCGACCTCGGCGTCCATCATTCCGACCGTAGTGGGGCGGATGCAGAGGACGACCGCTTCCCCTAAGGTAAAGGACTCAAGGGCCGATTCCAAATCAGGCCCGGCGGGGTCGGGCCGCTCGGGTGCCGCAGATCGGGGCGCGATGCGCACGATGTCGCACCTGCCGGAGCAAGGCGTCAGGCGACTTGAGCTGCGCAATACTGGCCCCATCGTTTAGCTGTCAACCGAAGGAGCAAGATCGATGTCGGATTCACCCATTGCCGTGGTCACCGGCGCCTATCGCGGTCTCGGTCACGAGGTCTGTCGCCAACTCGCCCGCCAGGGCTACCGTGTGGTGCTCACCGCGCGGCGTGCCGATCGCGGCGAGGCCGCCGCCGAGGGGCTGCGCGCCGAGGGATTCGACGTGCGCTTCCATGTCCTCGACGTCACCGACCTCGACTCCATCCAGGCGCTGGCCGACTACGTCCGTGACACCTTTGATCGGCTCGATGTCCTGGTCAACAACGCCGGTATCTTCCCCGATCCGCCGCCCGGCTCGGGCGCCGAGGGCGTCTTCTCGACCGATGTCGACACCCTGCGTCGTGGTCTCGAGACCAATACGCTGGCCCCGCTGCTGCTGTGTCAGGCATTGATCCCGCTGATGCATGAGCGGGGACGCGTGGTCAACGTCTCCTCCGGGCTCGGCCAGCTCGCCGAGATGGACGGCGGCATCCCCGGCTACCGCATCTCCAAGACCGCGCTCAACGCCGTCACCCGCATCTTCGCCGCCGAGCTTGCCGAGACCGGGGTCAAGGTCAACTCGGTCTGTCCGGGTTGGGTACGCACCGAGATGGGCGGACCTCAGGCCGAGCGCTCGATCGAGGAGGGCGCCCGCGGCATCGTCTGGGCCGCGACCCTGCCCGATGATGGTCCGAGTGGCGGGTTCTTCAGGGATGGCAACGCCATCGACTGGTGAGGATATCGCCGCCGGGCTTTGCCCCGGCGGCTGGCGCTGCGTCCGTGGACGACTGCGGCTCGACGCAGGGTGAGAGAGAGAGCAGCCGCCACACCGCGGTGTCGCCCGGGGAGAAGGCTGAGCGGGTGCGTGCACGCTCGTCGCCATCCAGCTCGGCGCTGCGATGCGATCGCCCGGGCGTGCCGATCCGTGCATTCCTGTCTCCGCGTCGGGCGGTGCATGAACGAGCGAATACACTACAATCATTCGACGCCTCGGCGCATGAATCCGTCGTTTTCGGATGAGCGCCGAGCGTGCTCATCGCCCTGACCTCACGCCAGGGCGTTGCTCATCATCATTCAAGTGCCACTGCACGAACGCGCTGTCTCGGATCCGTGACGACAAGGCCGCCGTCAATCGCTGCCGATCATCGATGAGTTTGGGGGTGCTTATGGACAAGCTGCCTGAGTCGGTCTTGTTTTTCACCCGTACCCGGCGGGTGATGACGCCACTCTATCGCGCGTTGAGCAAGATCGAGAGCCGGCTGCTGAGATCGCGGCTGAAGCGGATCGATATCATCAAGCCCATCTATATCACTGGGCTGCCTCGGTCGGGGACGACCATCCTCCTGGAGATGCTGGCCCAACACCCCGCAGCGGCCAGTCATCGCAACTATCAATACGTACAGCCCTATCTGCCTTATTGGCTGGATCGGATCTACCCGCTGGTGCCCCTGGGTGAGGATCGCCCCTTCGAGCGCGTGCACAAGGACAAGTTGACCGTGACTCGAACGAGTCCTGATGTGGTCGAGGAAATCTTCTGGGCGACCTTCTTTCCCTCCATCCATGATGAGTCAGGTTCATCGGTGCTCGATGAGAAGACCCGTCATCCGGACTTCGAACGCTTCTATCGCAACCACATCAAGAAGATGCTGCTGAGTCGCGGCGCCTGTCGTTATCTGACCAAGAACAACTACAACTTCAGCCGTACCGGCTATCTCTCGAAGTTGTTTCCGGGCGCAAGGTTTGTTTTCGTCATCCGTGATCCTGTCCATCATGTTGCTTCCTACCTGAAGCAGGACCGTTTGTTCAATAAACTGAATGACGAGGATCCGCGTTGGCAGGATTATCTCTGTGGTCTTGGTCATCGCGAGTTCGGCCCGGCAAGGTCCATCATCAATCTTGGTGATGATGGTCTCGTCAAACAGATCTCAGAGGCGTGGCGGGCCGGGCAGGTCGTGCAGGCGTGTGCCCGTTACTGGAATGCGGTCTATCTGGACATCGATGCAAGACTCCGGGCCGACAAGGACCTCGCTGCGCGCTCGCTGGTGTTGCGCTACGAGGATCTCTGTCGAGACTCCGCAAACCAGATCGATCGTCTGCTGGAGTGCTGCGAGCTGGATCCCGAGCCCTTCGCCAAGTCCAAGGCCCGCTATATGCAACGCCTGGTCGAGCCAACCTACTATCGTCCCGACTTCAACGATTCAGAGTTGTCGATGATTGCCGAGCTGACCGGCCCCGCCGCTGAGCGCTATGGCTATGCCGGCTGATCAATCTGAGGGCGTGATTGCCGGGGCAGGCCGAATAGCAGCCTGGCGCGAGTCATTCCGCGCAGATAGCGACACTCCCGCCGTGCCGCGAGCGCGGTCAGCCGCTCCGGCGCGCCGATCGCGGCGCCAAACCCCTTGAGCAGGAAACCGGCGTGCTCGACGAAACGCTCCGGCGCGATACCGAGTCGGGAGAGGATGTCGGGCAGCTCCGCCGGGATCGCCCCGCGCTTGCGTGGATGCAGGGCACGGCCGAGCGAGTCGACCAGGGTCAGATAGCCGTCGAAGGTGAAGGGGATCGTTGCGGGGACCTCGGCGGGGTTGCCGAAGGGCAGTAGTGGGGCAGGGGGCAGGCGGTCGAGGACGGTCTCCCAGAGATTGGTGCTGCGGGCCTCTGGCGAGCTGTCGGCGTGATCGGTCACGGCTGGTGAGGGCGGGTGAGTGGCTGGCGGGGTGTCATCCGTCTCGGACGTTGCGGTCTCCTGGGCAGCACGCGCGCGTTGCGAGCCGGGATGGACGTCTGGCGGTGCTCGTCTTGCCGTATCGGGTGACGGCGCCACGACGAGATGCCGCCCGTTCGCCGCGCCATCATCGCCCGCACGCAAGGCGGCGATCCGTGCCGCAATCCCGGTATGCGCACTCTCCTCCGGCGTCTCCGCGATCCCCGCCCGGATCGGGTTGAGATCGACATAGGCCATCACCGCCAGCAGCGCCGTCTCGTCGAGGATTGCCTGCGAACGAAAGCGCCCCTCCCAGAACCGCCCGCGTACCCCATTCTCCCGATTCGCCGCCCGCGCGATTGACTCGTTCAACACCCGCATGAACCAGGAGAGATCCGCCAGCCGCGCCCGATAGGTCGCGACCAACCCCGCGACCCCATCCAGCTCCGTCTCGGTCATCTCCGCCCGCGTCGCAGGCGACAGGAACCGCTCCACCACCACCGGCCCCCGGAACAGACACCGCCAGCGCCGCAAGACCTCGGTATCCGACCACCCCGCCGCCCGATCCGCATCCTCCCGCACCACCAGATGCACGTGATTGCTCATCACCGCATAGGCCGCGACATCAATCGCGAACACCCCCGCGAGCTGGCGCAACCGCAACTCCACCCAGCCGCGACGATGCTCGAAGCTCCGCCCGGTCAACCGATCGAAGCCACAGAGATACGCCCGGCGCACGCACCGCGTGACGACGTGATACCAGGGCGTATCGGAGAGGGAGACGAGCGAGGCGCGGGGACGGGTCATGGGGCATCTCCGCTGGAGGTGTTGGAGGAAGCGTAGGAGAGCGCCTTGGGGGCGTCAACGGTAAGTGGGTGTCCTTTTGGTAAGTGGGTGTCCTTTTCAACCTCTCATAACCTCTCATAACCTCTCATCACCGCATAGGCCGCGACATCGATCGCGAACACCCCCGCGAGCTGGCGCAACCGCAACTCCACCCAGCCGCGCCGATGCTCGAAACTCCGCCCGGTCAGCCGATCGAAGCCGCAGAGATAGGCCCGGCGCACGCAGCGCGTGACGACGTGATACCAGGGCGTATCGGACAAGGAGACGAGCGCGGCGCGGGGACGAGTCATGGGGCATCTCCGCTGGAGGTGTTGGGTGAAGCGTAGGAGAGCGCCTTGGGGGCGTCAACGATAAGTGGGTGTCCTTTTTAATCACGACGATGCTCGAAGCTCCGCCCGGTCAATCGATCGAAGCCGCACAGATACGCTCGCCGCACGCAACGCGTGACGACGTGATACCAAGGCGTATCGGACAAGGAGACGAGCGAGGCGCGGGGACGAGTCATGGGGCATCTCCGCTGGGGGTGTTGGGTGAAGCGTAGGAGAGCGCCTTGGGGGCGTCAACGATAAGTGGGTGTCCTTTTTAATCAACCGCAACTCCACCCAGCCGCGCCGATGCTCGAAGCTCCGCCCGGTCAGCCGATCGAAGCCGCAGAGATACGCCCGGCGCACGCACCGCGTGACGACGTGATACCAGGGCGTATCGGACAAGGAGACGAGCGCGGCGCGGGGACGAGTCATGGGGCATCTCCGCTGGAGGTGTTGGGTGAAGCGTAGGAGAGCGCCTTGGGGGCGTCAACGATAAGTGGGTGTCCTTTTCAATCCAATCACTCGGCTATGGACTCACCCGCCAGGGCGCGTCGCGCCCTGGCGCTCAGCGCTTTTTTCGACGATCTCCTTCAGGATCTTGTGATCCAGGCTCAGATCCGCGTACATGTGCTTGAGCCGGCGATTCTCCTCCTCCAGCGTGCGCAGCCGCTTCAGGTCCGAAGCCTCCATCCCCCCGTCCTTCGAGCGCCATTGATAGAAGGTCGCCGCGCTGACGCCCAGCTCCCGGCACACGTCCTTGACGGCCATTCCTGACTCAGCACGACGCAGTGCGTCAACGATCTGCTGCTCGCTGTACTTGCTCTTGCGCATGTGGGCTCTCCTCTGCTCGGCCACCATCATGCCCTCGGTCTCTACTTTTCGCTGGACCTATTTTCGGGGAAGGGGACAGGCCTTGGGAGTGTCAACGATAAGTGTGTGTCCCTTGTTTGTCTAAAATAATTCTATTACAGCTGGTATTTTGCTGTAATCGCTGCTTTCTCTAACTCTCAAAAAGCCAACAAGTTCGTTTGACTCTGATAGTTTGAATTCGCCGTAAATGCCCATTGAGTTATATTCAACCTTGTTTCCTTTTATGAAGACGCTGTGACTTGTGTTGCATGTTGATTCGGTAAAAAGACTGATGCATCCTTGTTCTCTGTCTTTATATCTTATTATCGAGGAGTAGACTCCTGAGTGTTTGTCGATAAAACTTTTGTCTTCCTTTGTGATTTCTTTTGTCTTTTTTAAGTGTATATCTATCCTGGACTTAAGCATCATTGCTTCCAGCATTATTTGATTTCTGACAAGCTCGTCTTTTGCGTTTTCTAGACCTTTCTTTAATGCATAATTTCTGATGTTTGGGTTGTCTGAGCAGACTAGTTGCTCAAATGCAAAAAGCCTGTCAAAAGAGTCCGCGTCAGCGTTTAGCAAAACGGATCTGTATTCCTGGAGTTTTTCTCTTGGGTGTGATTTGTATTCTTCGCAAGAAAATGCGTTGTTGATGGTGGCTAAAAAAATAGTTGCAGTTAAAACGATCTTTTTGTGTTTGTTCATTTGTCCTGCCCCCATAGGTAAGAGATAGAAATTTGGTAAATGCCTTTTCTTTCTTCTAGTAAAGTGAATTTAACTTTGCAGTGAGGCCAGAGTTCAATCCATTTGTTTGTGGGTAAGGTTTTCTCGTAGCCTCTGAGTTTTGTGTCAGGTATTTTTGGGTCCGTGCTTGTTATTGTTATTTCTGAATCATATCTTTCTGCTGAAAATCCATTGTAAGAGCATATTTTTATACTTTCCCCTGGAAATACTATTTCCTCTATTATTTTTTGATGGTTGGCTGTTTCTGAAGGTGTATTGGTGTTTTTGGTGATTATTTCTCTGTATGCGGGTAATTTTGAAAGTGCTTCGGGTATTGAATTGTATATGCTAATTAGTGCGTCGGTGGTTGTGATTGCTGCGACTATTGTTACTGCTATGCCTGATTTAATAAAAATTTTTTTGTTCACTGGTATTCTAGTTGTTAATTTCTTTTATTTCCACCCCAACCCCCAAACTCCTCACCCAAATATCCAGCCCCCGAATCCCCTCCGGCAACGCCTTCCGCGCCGCTACGGCCTCGGCCCGGGTGGGATAGAGGCTGTGGATGAGCACATACCAGGGCTTGCCCTGGTAGGTCTCCTGGCGCCAATAGAGACGATCGGGCAGGTCCTGTTCGCGGATGAAGGCTTCCAATCCGTCGCGGGAGAAGGCGCCGAGCAGTTGGATGGCGTAGCTCGGTGCGTCGAGGGTGATGATCGGGGCGTTGTCGTCGAGCGCCGGTTGGGTGGCGGACGCTTCGGCGGTCTCGGGCGTTGGGGCCTCGGTCGGTGCGTCCGGCACCGCCTCGTCGGCGGGAGCTGGCGCGATCGTCTCGGCCTGGACGGGCGTGGGCTCGGCGGGTTGTGTCTCGGGCTCCGCTGAGACGCTCGACGGTGCCGGGGGCTCCGGCTCCGGCTCGGGAGGCGCAGCCTCGCCGGTCGTCGGGGTCGTCGGGGTCGTCGCCTCGTCGGTCTCGATGACCGCCGGCAGGCTCGGCGTGACCGGGGCCGAGGGGAGGCTCTGTCGGGTCACGCGCAGGGGCTGCTGCGTCTCGTTGAGCGCGACGCTGTCGGTGAGCGAGGCCGAGGGGCGGGCCGGGGGAGTGATCGCGGGCTCGGCGGTCGTCGTCGGCTCGGGCGCGGCGCGCAGCTCGCGGGCGAGCTGTTCGATGGTGACAGAGAGCGCATCGAGTTCGCGCTGGACCTGGGCGTCGGACTGAGGGGTGCCGCTCGGACGACCCTGGATCGCGGCAATGCGCTCGACACGCTCGGCGAGCGCCTGGCGTTGGGCATCGAGCTGACGGTAGGCGAGGGTGAGGGCGAGCGCGATGCCGATCAGCAGCACGACCAGGGTCGCGAACACCAGGGTGCGCCAATGCCGCAGCCGACGGTCGAGCAGGGTGCGGTGGTTGAGCAGGGCGCGCTGGAGCTGGGCGGTGGTGAGACGACGATCCTCGTCCATGTCGCCGAGCCGGTTCAGCACCGTGTCCTGCAGCTGCTTGAGATCGCGCCGCTGTTCGGCGACGCCGACGGCGAGCTTGGCGATCTGCGCGGCCTGTTGGCTGATCCGGGTCCGGGCGGCGACGTCTTCGGCGCCGGGTCTGGGGTCGGACGCCGTTGATGTGGCCTGGGCCTGGATGTCCGGCTCGGGGGTGGTGGTATTGTCCATGACGATCTGCCCCGCTACTGATCTGGGCGAGCGTGGGCCTGGGCTGTCCCGCCGTTCGAGCAGGTCGCGGGCGCCGGCCTGGGTTCGGGATAAGGCGTCGTTGGACGGGGCGCGTCTGTCGCCGTCGGCTGACCGTCCTGGGGGAAGAGTATCGGTGTCTGGTCGGTCGAGGGCAAGCGTCGGTGGAGCGGTGGTGCGTCCCTGCACCGGGCCGGGAGCGGCTGCTCCCTTGGCCTGACCGCGCAGGGCGCGCGGCCCGGCCAGCGATCAGGAGATCGAGACCAGCTCCAGGGCGAAGGTGAGGTCCTTGCCGGCGAGCGGGTGGTTACCGTCGATGGTGACCTCTTCGTCGTTGAACGCCTTGACGGTGAAGGAGACGTGCTGACCGTCGGGACCCTGGGCGTGCAGCACCATGCCCTCGTGCAGGTCGATGTCGGCGGGGATGGCCGAGCGCGGCACCTCCTGCGTCATCTCGGGACGGTACTCGCCGTAGGCCTGGGCCGGGGGGATGGTGACGGTCTTGTTCTCACCGACGCTCATGCCCTTCACGGCCTCCTCGAAGCCGGGGATGATGCCGCCAGCGCCGATGGTGAACTCGATCGGCTCGCGTCCGACCGAGCTGTCGAACTGGGTGCCGTCCTCGAGGGTGCCGGTGTAGTGGATCTTGACGGTATCGCCGAGCTTGGCTTCAGACATGGGATGGTCTCCCGGAGTTTGGGGTGCATTGCGCCGACCGGGGCAGTCCGGCAGGCGAGCGAACGGAGGTCTCGGGTCGAGGGCTGGGAGGGGGACGAATCGCGCCGTCTTGCGGTCTGCGGGAGACGCGAGACGATCGAAGGAACGGGACGCCGGCCGGGACCGGTCGCTCCACCGAGGGGATGGCGCCCCGCCGAGGCCCGAGTGGTGGACGCGGCGACGGGTCGACCCGATCGGTTGCGTTGTTCGTCGCGATCGGTCTCTCCCAGGGATCCTTCGATGACGCGAGGCTCTCTGGGCGCACTCTAGAACAGGGTGGCGGTGAGTGCAAATCGCCGCCAGTCGCCAGAGAGATTGAACCGCAAAGGCTCGAAGGGGACGAAGAAGCGCAAAGATGAGTGTCGCCTCTAGCGATCGGCCTCCAGCGGCCAGTACCCGCCTGTCCTCGAGCGCCAGTGCGCCACAGCTGGTGGCAAGCGGAGCCGTCTCGAGGGCACACATTCACCGGCGCGCGGCGTTCGGACACGCGTGCGGAGCTGATCGACAGCGCCCACTGGTGACTGGCGACTGGAGGCTGAAAGCTGAAAGCTTCAACCCCTTTGCGCCCTTCGAGTCTTTGCGGTTCACCCATTGCGGCTACCAGCGCTGCCTTTAGCGCAGTCGCGCGAGGATCGCGCGAGCGCGGTTGGCGGGGACGGCGAAGCCGATGCCGACGTTGCCGCCGGCCGGGCCGATGAGGGCGGTGTTGATGCCGACGACGGCGCCGCTGAGGTCGATCAGCGGGCCGCCGGAGTTGCCGGGGTTGATCGAGGCGTCGGTCTGGATCAGCTCGCCGAAGCGGTTGTCGGCGATGCCGCTGCGCCCGACCGCGCTGACGATCCCCGAGGTCACCGTCTGACCCAGACCGAAGGGGTTGCCGATGGCGATGACGAAGTCGCCGACCTCGAGCCGGTCGGAGTCGGCGAAGCGCAGCGCGCGCACCTCGACCGGCGGGATCCTGAGGATGGCGATGTCGGTGTCGGCGTCGGCGGCGATGCGCCGGGCGCGGAAGCTGCGCCGGTCCTTGAGGGTGACGCGGATGCTGGTGGCGCCCTGCAGCAGATGGGCGTTGGTCATCACATAGCCGCGCTCGGCGTCGACGATCACCCCGGAGCCGACGTTGCGTTGGCGCTCGATCTCGCCGGGTTCGGGCAGTGGCAGCCCGAAGCGTTCGAGAAAACCGCGGAACTCCGGGTCGCTGAGAAAGGGGTGGGCACGCGCCGAGACCTCGGCATCGACCGCGATGTTGACCACCGCCGGGGTGATCTCGCGCATCAGCGGTGCCAGCGAGGGGTAGTCGGCGCCGGCCTTGCGGTGCGGGAAACCGGCGAACTCGGGCACGGCGAGCTGGCGCTGGTCGGCGCTCTGGGGCAGGGCGCAACCACCGAGCGCCAGCAACATGGCCAGCGCCACCAGCACGACGCGGTGACGGACGATGGGGTCGAACACCTGTACCTCCCGTGATTCAGCGCGCCAACGCGCTGGCCAGCCGCTGGCGCAGGCTGCGATCGACCGGCTGCTCGACGAGCAGCGCGAAGCGCCCCCAGCCGCCATTGCGCCGGACGTAGCCGGCATAGCTGCTGACCCCGGTCAGGGTGCCGGTCTTGGCCAGCACCCGGGGGTCGTCGTCCTGGCGCGGCATCAGGTCGCGATAGGGGGTGAAGGCGTCGAGCAACTCGACGAGCTGGCGCGCGCTCAAGCGGTTGGCGCGCGATAGTCCGGCGCCGTCGTCGATCACCGCGTCGCGCCAGCCGAGCCGGTCGCGCGCCAGCCGGGTCACTGCGCGCCGCGCCTCGGCCATCCCCGCCACTCCCTTGTCCTTGGGGTCGGAGAGCATGATGAACAAGCCGTTGGCGATGAAGTTGGTCGAGTACTCGAGCATCGGCGCGATCATCTCGGCGAGGGTGCGACTGTTGTGGTGTCGATAGACCAGCCGCGCACCGCGTGGCGCCCGCGCTTGACGGATCGGCCCGGTGACGCTGACACCGGCGCGTTCGAGCAGCGCCGCGAACAACTCGCCGAAGTGACGCTCGGCACGGGCGCGGTCGATCAGGTTGACGCGATGGCGACCCGGTCCCAGGTCGGCGCCCAGCGCCTGCGCGGTGGCGGTCAGCGGCGTCTGTGGTTCGCCGCTGCGCAGCCGGCCATCGGCCTCGCGTATCAGGCTCACGGTGTTGAAGTTGGCCGCGAGCGCGCTCAGCGGGGCGTCGTAGGGGTTGCTGGTGCGCGAGCGCCCGGGGATCTCGGTATCGGCGCCGAGCGCGTGGGTATCGAGCCCGAGTCCGTTGATGCGGGTGAGGCCGCGCGCGCGCAGCGCGGTGGCGATGCGCATCAGCTCCTCGGAGACCAGATAGGGATCACCGTGCCCGACGACCCAGAGGACGCCGTCGTCGTCGAGGCGGACATCGGTGTGGAAGCGATGCTCGCGCCCCCAGGTTTCGAGCGCGGCATAGGCGGTGAGCAGCTTCATCGTCGAGGCCGGCACCCGTGGCGTGGTCGCGCCCTGGGCGATCGCGGTGGTGCCGTCGGGCTCGACCAGCAGCAGGCTGGCGTGCTCCAGCCCGCGCACGGTGGCGAGCGGATCGGCACCGCGCGCCAGACCGCTCAGACACAACAGGGCCGCGCCCAGCACGAGTGCGGCGCGGTGACGGGATGAATGGAGTGCGATCATCGGACGCTCGTCGTCAGTGGCATCAGGATGCCCGGCACCGGGCCGGGCCGTCGGGCGCACAGCATAGCCCAGGCGCGGTGGATTCACCGCAAAGACGCGATGGGGGCTTCCAGCCGCCAGCCATCAGCCTCCAGTCATGAGCGGCCAGCGTCAGAGTCCGAGTGCCGACCTCCACTGGCGGCTGATCGCTGGAGGCTGGTCGCTCATAACAAGCGTCACGGCAACGGCATCGGGTCGAGATAGGCTGCGACGGTGGCCGGAGTGATTTGGTCGAGCCAGACGCGTAGGTTGGGTTGCCGGTGACAACCCAACGCATGCCTCAACGCCTGATGGTCGGGCGCCGATGTCGGGTGGCCCGTTCACGCTGTTGTCAGCCGTCAGCCGTCAGCCGTCAGCCGTCAGCCGTCAGCCGTCAGCCTCCGGTCGTGTGCTGCCAGGGTCAGAGCCCGAGTGCCTGTCTCCACTGGAGGCTGACCGCTGGGGGCTGGTCCCTGGAGGCTGGTCGCTGATGACGACCGTCACAGCAACGGCGTCGGGTCGAGATGGGCGGCGACGGTGGCCGGGGTGAACTGGTTGAGCCAGGGCACCACGCCGAGCCGGGGGGCGGCGATGGCGCGGGTGAGGGTGTCGAGGTTGGCCGCCGAGGCGGGCATCGTCGGGTCGACCTGATTGGCGACCCAGCCGACGAGCGGGCAGCCGCTGGCGCGGATCGAGTCCTGGGTGAGCAGGGCGTGGTTGATGCAACCGAGCTTGACCCCGACCACCAGCACCACCGGCAGGTCGAGCGCGCGCGGCAGGTCGCGCATCGACAGTCGGTCGCCGAGCGGGACGCGCCAGCCGCCGGCGCCCTCGACCACCACCCAGTCGGCCTCGTCGCTCAGCGCCCGATAGGCGTCGCGGATCGGCGCCAGCGCGATCTCCACCCCGGCCTCGGCGGCGGCCACGTGCGGCGCGATCGCCGGGGCGAAGGCATAGGGGTTGATCCGCGCATAGGGCTGTTCGCACCAGCCGGCGGCGGCGAGGCGCTCGGCGTCGTCGTTGCGCAGTCCGTCGGCGGTCTCGACACAGCCCGAGGCGACCGGCTTCATCCCCAGCACGCGCAGCTCGCGCGCGGCCAGCGCGGCGATCAGCCCCTGGCTGACGGCGGTCTTGCCGCAGTCGGTGTCGGTTCCGGTGACGAACAGGCCTGGCATCGGCTGGGTACTCCTTGTCTTTGAATGATGGTCAGTCGCGCCCGCCGAGCTGGCGGCGGAGCTGTTCGAGCGGCACCGCGACGGCGCCGTCGGCGGTGCTCGATTGTTGCGTCTGTTCGGGCGCCCAGGCGTGGCCGTAGAGCACCTCGTAGGTCGCCGGCAGACGGCCGTCGTCGCGTCGTTCGCGCTCATAGGCGGCGGCGAGGGCGGCCAGCCGCGCCCGTCCGGTCAGGCCGCGCGGGCGGTCCCGGCTGGCGTTGCGCGCGCCGATCGCCTTGAGGTCGTGCATCAGCTCGGTGGTGGTGGGGTAGGTCAGGGTCAGTCGTTCGGCGTCCATCACCGGGTCGGCGAGGCGGGCGCGAACCAGCGCATCGCCGATCTCGTGCATGTCGGTGAAGGGGCTGACGTGGGCGTGACCGTCGACCTCGGCCCAGGCCGCGCGCAGCTCGCGCAGGGTGTCGGGACCGAAGGTGGTGAACTGCAGCAGACCGCCGGGGCGGAGGATGCGCAGACACTCGCCGAAGGTGTGTTCGAGGTCGTTGCACCACTGGATGGTGGCGCTCGACAGGATCAGGTCGAACGAGTCATCGGCCAGCGGCAGCGACTCGGCGTCGGCGCAGACGCACAGCGGACGGCGCCACCAGCGCCCGCGCCGGCGCGTCTGCTGCAGCATCGGCTGGGCGAAGTCGAGCGCCACCACCTCGGCGCGCTTGTAGCGTTGCTGCAGCGCGGCGGTGCAGTAGCCGGTGCCGGCGCCGAGGTCGAGGATACGACGCGGCTGGAGACGGATGTAGTCGAGCCGTTCGAGCAGGCGGTCGGCGATCTCGCGCTGCAGCACCGCCGCGGCGTCGTAGCCGGGCGCGGCGCGCGCGAAGCTGGCGCGGGCGCGGCGCTTGTCGATCGGCGCCAGCCGTGGGTCGGGCGTCGACATCAGCCCAGCGCCTCGGCGACGAAGCCCTCGATCGCCGTCAGGGTCTCGCGTCGGTGCGAGATGTGCGGCGCGTGCGCGGCGCCGGCGATCACCTGGGTGCGGGCGCCGGGCATGATCAGCTCGATGCGCTCGGCCACCGCCGCCGGCACCAGGGCGTCGTGACTGCCGAACAGCCACAGCGCCGGACAGGCGATGTCGGGGAGCTGGCCGCGCAGGTCCTCGTCGCGCAGCAGGTCGAGTCCGTCGGCGAGCGCGCGCGGGTCGGGCTCGGGGCGCGTGGTGAGCTCCTGGCGCAGGGTGCGCAGGGTCTCGCGCGCGGCGTCGCTGCCGCGCACCTGGAGCGCGAGGAAGCGCGAGAGGGTGCCGCTGGGGTCGTCGAGCAGACCCTGGTGGAACTGACCGAGGGTCTCCTCGGCCATCGCCGGGCGCCAGTCGGCGGCCTGGACGAAGCGCGGCGTGGCGGTGAGCTGGATCAGTCCGCGCACCCGCTTGGGGGCGCGCAGCGCGGCGGCCTGGGCGACCAGTCCGCCGAGCGACCAGCCGAGCCACACCGCCTCCTCGGGGGCGGCCTCGAGGCAGGCGTCGGCCCAGGCCCAGAGGTCGGCGCGGGCGGGCGTCCGGGCGCCGTGGCCGGGGAGTTCGATGGTCTGGATCGGCAGGCCGCCGAGCTGTGGCGGCAGGCCGTCCCAGACGGCGGCGTTCATGCCCCAGCCGTGGAGCAGTACCAGCGGCAGGGACGGGTTGGATCCGGTGGACACGCGGGTCTCCTTACGATGCAGTGGGGTCAGTCCGCGCGATCGGCGCGGGGCAGCTCGGCGAGCGCCGCGAGCAGCCGGTCGACGTCGGACTCGGTATGGGCGGCCGAGAGGGTGATGCGCAGTCGCGCGCTGCCCTCGGGTACGGTCGGCGGACGGATGGCGCCGACCAGGATGCCGCGTTCTTCGAGCGCCCGGCTCCAGGCCAGGGCGCGCGCGGCGCTGCCGGCGACCAGCGGCTGGATCGGGGTGGCGCTCGCCATCAGTTCGAGACCGAGCCGGGTCGCGCCGTCGCGCAGCCGAATGATCAGCGCCTGCAGGTGCTCGCGGCGCCAGGTCTCGCGCTCGGCCAGACGCAGGCTGACCCGGGTGGCCTCGGCCAGCGCTGGCGGCGTGGCGGTGGTGTAGATATAGCTGCGGGCGCGCTGGATCAGGGTCTCGATCAGCACCGCCGGGCCGGCGACGAAGGCGCCGGAGACGCCGAGCGCCTTGCCCAGGGTGCCCATCAGGATGGGTGCCGCGTCCTGGTCGAGCCCGAAGTGCGCGAGCGAGCCGCGCCCGCCGGGACCGAGCACGCCGAGACCGTGGGCGTCGTCGACCATCAGCCAGGCGTCGGCGCGCCGCGCCTGCTCGGCGAGCGCGGGCAGCGGGGCGAGGTCGCCGTCCATGCTGAACACGCCGTCGGTGATCACCAGCCGGGTCTCCGGGTGACGCTCGAGCTGCTCGGCGAGGGCGGTGGCGTCGGCATGGGCGTAACGGCGCAGGGTGGCGCGCGAGAGCTGCGCGGCGTCGAGCAGCGAGGCGTGGTTGAGCTTGTCCTGGAGCAGGGTGTCGCGACGCCCGGCGAGGGCGCTGATCACCCCGAGATTGGCCATGTAGCCGGTGGAGAAGAGCAGCGCGCGCTCGCGCCCGGTAAAGGCGGCAAGCTCCTCCTCCAGCGCCTCGTGCGCGGCGCTGTGGCCGTTGACCAGGTGCGCCGCACCGCTGCCCACGCCCCAGCGCTCGGCACCGCGTTGCAGCGCGGCGATCACCTCGGGGTGGTTGGCCAGCCCGAGATAGTCGTTGCTGCAGAAGCTCAGCAGCTCGCGCCCGTCGATGCGGGCGCGTGGCTGCTGCGGACCCTGCTGGATGCGGCGACGGCGATAGAGGTCGGCATCACGCAGCCGCTCGAGCTCGGGGACGAGGACATCGAGGCTCATGCGTCGCTCGGCAGCATCTCTTCGAGCTTGACGTGACGCTTGCAGGCGCCGGGCTCCTCGCGCTCGCCGTGGTCCTCGACGAAGTGCATGTCGAGCCGCGCGAACAGGTCGCGGTCGCGGCTGGTGCCGGCGTTCTTGGTGGTGAGCAGGTGATCGCCGTAGAAGATCGAGTCGGCCCCGGCGAGGTAGCACAGCGACTGCATCTCGTCGCTCATGTCGTGACGCCCGGCGGAGAGCCGGATGTGCGAGGCCGGCATCACCAGCCGGGTGGTGGCGACGACGCGGATGAACTCGAACGGGTCGATGGCGTCGCGCCCGAACAGCGGCGTGCCCTCGACCTGCACCAGCATGTTGATCGGCACCGACTCGGGGTGGGCCGGCAGGGTGGCGAGCTGCTGCAGCATCGAGGCGCGGTCGCGGCGCGACTCGCCCATGCCGAGGATGCCGCCGCTGCAGGTCTTGAGGCCGACCTCGCGGACGTGCTTGAGGGTCTCGAGCCGGTCCTGATAGGTGCGGGTGGTGATCACCTGGCCGTAGAACTCGGGCGAGGTGTCGAGGTTGTGGTTGTAGTAGTCCAGCCCGGCGTCCTTGAGGGTGCGCGCCTGCTCGGCGTCGAGCATGCCGAGGGTGACGCAGGTCTCGAGCCCGAGGTCGTGAACCCCCTTGATCATCGCGATGACGTGCTCGAGGTTGTTGGCGGTGGGGTTGCGCCAGGCCGCGCCCATGCAGAAGCGCGTCGCCCCCTGATCGCGCGCGGCGCGCGCGGCGGCGAGCACGGTCTCGAGTTCGAGCAGCCGTTCGCGCTCCAGCCCGGTGTGGTTCTTCGAGCTCTGCGAGCAGTAGCCGCAGTCCTCGGGGCAGGCGCCGGTCTTGATGTTGAGCAGGGTGCTGACGTGGATCCGGTGCGGGTTGAAGCGGGCGCGATGGGCGCACTGGGCCTCGAACATCAGATCGTTGAACGGCTGCTCGAGGACGGCGAGGACCTCGTCGACGGTCCAGTCGGTGCGGATCGGGGGCGCTTGCAGGGTGGCTGACATGGGAGGGTCCGGATGGCTGACAAAATCCACCAGATGCTATCGGTTTTTCGCTTCTTGTCAACTTTCGCGAGACTTCAAGGTTTACCGCGCGTCGTCCGGGGCGGAGCGCGATGACGCTGCTGGGGCGTCTGATCGAGGGGCTCTATCCGCCGACCTGCGTGCTCTGTGGCGCGCCCGGCGAGTCCGGGTTCGATCTCTGCGCCGGCTGTCGCGCCGAGCTGCCGGTCAACCACCATTGCTGCGCCCGCTGTGCCCAGCCCTTCGATACCGACCTCGGTGCCGGGCGCTGGTGCGGGCGCTGCGTGGCGCGCCCGCCGCCCTTCGTCCGCTGTCATGTGCCGCTGCGCTATCAGGGGCTGGTGCCGGGGCTGATCGCCGATCTCAAGTTCCACGCCCGACTCGATCGCGCGGTGCTGCTCGGGCGGCTGCTCGCCGAGACGCGCGCGGCGCTCGCGCCGCCGTTGCCCGAGCTGCTGGTGCCGGTGCCGCTGCACCCGGCGCGCCAGCGCGCACGCGGCTACAACCAGGCGCTGGAGCTGGCGCGGGTGGCCGGCGTCGCGCTCGACGTGGCGGTCGCCCCCGGGCTCTGTCTGCGGGTGCGCGCGACGCCGCCGCAGGTCGGCCAGCAGCGCCGCGCGCGCCAGCGCAACATCGGCCCGGGCGCCTTCACCTTGGCCCGGGCACTGCCCGCCAGGCGTCTGGCGATCGTCGACGATGTGATGACCACCGGTGCCACGGTGAGCGCGCTGGCGCGGGTGCTGACGCGCGCCGGGGCGTGCGAGATCGAGGTCTGGGTGGTGGCGCGCACGCCCTGATCGCGCCCTCTCAGCGCCGCGGGCGGCGTGTCGGACGCGGGATGATCCTGACCGTCTTCACCCCGTTGTCGGCGGTCTGGATGATCTCCATCGGGTGCCCCGAGAGCTTGAGGCTGGTGCCGGGTTCGGGGATGGTCTCGAGGTATTCGAGGATCAGCCCGTTGAGGGTCTTGGGCCCGTCGGTCGGCAACTCCCAGCGCAGCACGCGGTTGAGTTCGCGCAGCCCGATGCCGCAGTCGATCAGCAGCGAGCCGTCCTCGGCTGGCTGGATCTCGGAGATGCTGTCGGAGGGGTCGGTGGTGAACTCGCCGACGATCTCCTCGAGCAGGTCGGCGAGGGTGATCAGCCCCTGGAAGTCGCCGTACTCGTCGACCACCAGGCCGACGCGCTGCTTGGTGTGCTGGAAGTTCAACAGCTGCTGGTAGAGCGGGGTGCCCTCGGGGACGAAGTAGGGCTGGCGCGCGATCGCCCGCAGGTGCTCCTTGCCGAGCCCCTTCTCGAGCAGGGCGTGGAGCGCATTGCGGGCGTGGAAGACGCCGATGACGTTGTCGATGCCGCCGTCGTAGAGCGGCAGGCGGGTGTAATTGGTATTGCGCACCGCCTGGATGATCTCTTCCGCGCTGTCCTGGATGTCGATGCCGTCGACCTCGTTGCGCGGGATCATGATGTCCTCGACGGTGGCGCGTTCGAGGTCGAGGATGCCGAGCAGCATCGAGCGGCTGCGCTCGGGGATCATCGCCCCGGCCTCGCTGACCACGGTGCGCAGCTCCTCGCGGCTGAGCGCGGTGCCCTGACCGCCGTCCTCGGGGGCGATGCCCATCAGTCGCAATAGCCCGTTGGTGAACAGGTTGACCAGCCACACCACCGGATAGAGCAGCTTGAGCAAGGGGCCGTAGACATAGGCGGCGGGGAAGGCGAGGCGCTCGGGATGGAGGGTCGCGTAGGTCTTGGGGGTGACCTCGGCGAAGATCAGGATCACCAGGGTGAGCAGCCCGGCGGCGATGCCGATGGCCGCCTCGCCGCCGAGCCGGATGGCGATCACCGTGGCCAGCGAGGAGGCCATGATGTTGACGAAGTTGTTGCCGAGCAGGATCAGCCCGATCAGCCGATCGGGACGATCGAGCAGCTTGCGCGCACGCCGCGCCCCGCGGTTGCCCTGATCGGCCTGGTGACGCAGACGGTAGCGGTTGAGGGTGAGCAGCGCGGTCTCCGAACCCGAGAAGAAGGCCGACAGCAGGATGAGCAGGAAGAGGATCAGGAACAGGCCGGGCAGGGGAAAATCGTTCACGTTGGGTTACCGATGGTCGGTGAGCAGTGGTGGCTGGGGCGCTGCGATGGATCGGGGATCGGGCGGTGCAGGGTGTACGCCTGGGCGTGTCGGGGCGGCGCCGGGCATCCCGGCGCCGGCGGTGGATTCTAACGTAAAGCCGCGCTGGTCGTCTTTCCAGCCGCCGGATATCAGCCGCCAGCCGCCGGTGGCGCCACCCTCAAAGGCTGACGTCTGGAACGTACGCCAGGGCTGACGGCAAGCGATGCCCTCATCGAGGGCGCACCCGCGCTGGTTGCCGGCGGTTTGAATCCCTTTGTGCACTTTGCGTCTTTGTGGTTCAAACTCCCGCTGGCCGCTGGCCGCTGGCCGCTGGCCGCTGGCCGCTGGCCCTGTGTCCTTGCGGATCCTCCCGTGTCGGGCATAATTCAGCGCTTTTTGCCGGGGAAGCCAATGTTCAAGAACGCCAGGCTCTATCGCCTCGAACAGCCCGTCCGCATCGACGGACAGGAACTCGAGGCCCAGCTCGACGGGCGCAGGTTCCGTCCCTGCGGTCCGCTCGAGACCGCGACCATGGGCTGGAGCGCGCCGCTCGGCGAGGACGGCGGGGCGCTGGTCCATCCCCTTGAGGGCTGCCTGCTGATCTGCGCACGCAAGCAGGAGCGTCTGCTGCCGACGGCGGCGGTGAAGGAGGCGCTGGAGGAGCGTATCGGCGAGATCGAGGCCGGCGAGTCGCGTGAGGTCGGTCGCACCGAGCGGCGTCGGCTGCGCGAGCAGATCGTCGACGAGATGCTGCCGCGCGCCTTCACCCGCTCGCGTCGCACCCGCGCCTATATCGACACCGAGAGCGGCTGGATGGTGATCGACGCGGCCAGCGAGAAGCAGGCCGAGGAGGTCGTCTCGCTGCTGCGCGAGACCCTGGGCAGCCTGCCGGCGCTGCTGCCGGCGCCGGCCGAGCACCCCGCCGAGGTGCTCTCGCGCTGGTTGCTCGAGGACAGCGCCCCGGCCGACTTCGTCGCCGGTGACGCCTGCGAGCTGCGCGACGCCGAGGAGAAGAGCGGGGTGGTGCGGATCAGCGGCGGTGATCTCACCAGCGACGAGGTGCTCGCCCATCTGCGCGCCGGCAAGCGCGCGGTGAAGCTCGCGCTGACCTGGGACGAGCGCTTCAGCTTCACCCTTGCCGACGATCTGTCGCTGAAGCGGCTGCGCATGGCCGAGGAGCTGCTCGACACCCTCGACGACGAGATCGAGGACCCGGCGGTGCGCTTCGAGACCGAGTTCGCGCTGTTCGCGCTGCAGCTGCGCAACCTGCTCGCGCGGCTCGAGACGGTGTTCGGGCTCGCCGAGGCGCGCGCCGGCATCTGAGCCGTCGACGCCGGGCGTCTTCGCCCGGCGTCCTCCTCCCCACCGGCCCGCCCTCGGCGCGGGCCGACGCCCCGCTCACACCTGATAGAAATCGCGATACCAGTCGACGAAGCGCGCCACGCCGTCGGCCACCGAGGTGTTCGGCTGGTAGCCGGTGTCGCGCACCAGATCGGCGACGTCGGCATAGGTGTCGGGCACGTCGCCGGGCTGCAGCGGCAGCAGGTTCTTCTCGGCCTCGCGCCCGAGGCAGCGTTCGAGCACCGCGATGTACTCCATCAACTCCACCGGATTGTTGTTGCCGATGTTGTAGATGCGGTAGGGCGCGGCGCTGGAGGCCGCGTCTGGGGTCGCGCCGCTCCACGCGGGATTGCCCGCGGGGACGCGGTCGAGCACCCGGATCACGCCCTCGACGATGTCGTCGATGAAGGTGAAGTCGCGACGGTGCTTGCCGTAGTTGAAGACGTCGATCGGCTCGCCGGCGAGGATCGCGCGGGTGAACTTGAACAGCGCCATGTCGGGCCGGCCCCAGGGACCGTAGACGGTGAAGAAGCGCAGCCCGGTGGTCGGCAGCCGGTAGAGATGGCTGTAGGTGTGGGCCATCAGCTCGTTGGCCTTCTTGCTCGCCGCGTAGAGGCTGACCGGGTGGTCGACGTTGTGATGCACCGAGAAGGGCATCTCGGTGTTGGCGCCGTAGACCGAGCTGCTCGAGGCGTAGACCAGGTGCTCGACGCCGTGATGGCGACAGCCCTCGAGGATGTTGGCGAAGCCGACGAGGTTGGTGTTGACGTAGGCCATCGGGTTCTCGATCGAGTAGCGCACCCCGGCCTGGGCAGCGAGGTTGACCACCCGGTCGGGGCGATGCTCGGCGAAGGCGGCATGGAGCGCCGCGCCGTCCTCGATGTCGATGCGCAGGTCGTGGAAGCGCGGATGGTCCTGGGTGCGCGCCAGTCGGGCGCGCTTGAGGTTGACGTCGTAGTAGTCGTTGAGGTTGTCGACGCCGATCACCTCGTCGCCGCGCTCGAGCAGACGCAGCGACAGGGCCGAGCCGATGAAACCGGCGCTGCCGGTGACCATGACTTTCATAGTGTTCTCGCTCCAGGGCGCGCCCGGGGTGGGCGCGCCGGGTCGGGGGGATGGGGGCGTGTGCCCGGCCCGGGCGGGCGCGGGCTCAGAGCCGGCCGTCGACCTGATCGCGCGGCAGCAGCTGCTTGACGTCGTAGAGCACGGCGCCGGGCTTGCCGTAGGCGCGGATGCGCTCGGCCCCGAGCGCGGCGTACTGGCGATGGGCGACGGCGAGCACCACGGCGTCGTAGACGCCCGCGGCCGGGTCGTCGACCAGGGTGATGCCGTACTCGGCCTCGGCCGCGGCGCTGTCGGCCCAGGGGTCGTGGACGTCGCAGGCGATGCCATAGTCGGCCAGCTCGGCGAGGATGTCGACCACCCGGGTGTTGCGCAGGTCGGGACAATTCTCCTTGAAGGTCAGTCCCAGCACCAGCACCCGCGGCGCCTCGCCGAGTCCGCCGCGTCGTGCCATCAGCTTGATCACCTGACCGGCGACATAGGCGCCCATGCTGTCGTTGAGCCGCCGCCCGGCGAGGATGATCTCGGGGTTGTGGCCGATCTGTTGCGCCTTGTGGGTGAGGTAGTAGGGGTCGACGCCGATGCAGTGACCGCCGACCAGGCCGGGGCGGAAGGGCAGGAAGTTCCACTTGCTGCCGGCGGCCTCGAGCACCTCCTGGGTGTCGATGCCGAGCTTGCCGAAGATCAGCGCCAGCTCGTTGATCAGCGCGATGTTGAGATCGCGCTGGGTGTTCTCGATGACCTTGGCCGCCTCGGCCACGCGGATGCTGCTGGCGCGGTGGGTGCCGGCGGTGATGATCGAGGCGTAGAGCGCATCGACGAAGTCGGCCACCTCGGGGGTCGAGCCCGAGGTCACCTTCTTGATCGTCGGCAGCCGATGTTCCTTGTCGCCGGGGTTGATGCGCTCGGGGCTGTAGCCGGCGAAGAAGTCCTGGTTGTAGGTCAGCCCCGAGATCCGCTCGATGATCGGTACGCACACCTCCTCGGTGGCGCCGGGGTAGACGGTCGACTCGTAGACCACCACGGTGCCGGGGCGGATGATCTCGCCGATGGCGCGGCTGGCCGATTCCAGCGGGCCGAGGTCGGGCTGCTTGTGCTCGTTGATCGGGGTCGGCACGGTGACCACCAGCACCCGGCACTCGGCCAGGTCGGCGGCCTGTTCGGTGTAGCTCAGTCGCCTCACCGCGCGCAGCTCCTCGGGCTCGACCTCGAGCGAGCTGTCGCGCCCGGCGCGCAGCTCGGCGATGCGTGCCGCGGCGATGTCGAAGCCGACGGTGTCGTAGCGCTTGCCGAACTCGACGGCCAGCGGCAGGCCGACGTAACCCAGTCCGATGATGCCAATACGCAGGTCTTGCAGGTCCGAATCGAAGGTCACGGCAGGAAGCTCCTTCTTGGGTCAGTGAGAGAAAGCGGACGTCGGCCGGGCCGTCTTGGGCACGGATCGTTGCATGTTAGCAGCCCGTTGTGGGGTGGCGCGACGGTGTTCGATGGCCGCTTCAGCCGTCGGCGGCGCCCCCTCGGGCGAGCAGTGCTGCGCCGAAGGCCGCTTCCTGACGCAAGGCGCGGAGCACGGTGCAGTCGAGCAGGCGTGCGCGCATCCGCGTCCAGGTGGGGTTGTGCGCGCCGCCGCCGATGCTGAGCACGTGGCGTGGTCGTGGTGCGCCGAGCTCGGCGAGCCGGGCATAGCCCTCGGCCTCGATCCGGGCGATGCCCTCGAGCAGGCCGTGGAGGCGGCGTACCGGGTCGCCGGGGTGAGGGTCGAGCCGTGGCGCGAGATGCGGGTCGGGGTGCGGGAAGCGCTCGCCGATCCCCGGCAGCGGGTAGTAGTCGAGCCCCGAGTCGCGTTCGGGGTCGATGCGTGCGCTGAGCGTGACGAGGGCGTCATCGTCGAACTCGCGGCGCAGCACCCCGGCGCCGCTGTTGGAGCCGCCGCCGACCAGCCAGTGCGCGCCGTAGCGGTGGCTGTAGACGCCGTAGTCGGGGGCCTCGATGCGCTGCGGCGAGAGCACCTTCACCACCAGGGTGGTGCCGAGGCTGGTGAGCGCCTCGCCCGGTCGCGCGAGTCCGGCGGCGAGCGCCGCGGCGGTGCTGTCGGTGGTGCCGGCGACCACCCGGGTGGTCGGGGGCAGTCCGGTGGCGGCGGCCACCGCCGGGGCGAGTGGTGCGATCCGGGTGCCGGGGGCGAGCACCTGCGGCAGCCGCGCGCCGGGCGGCAGCAGTGCGCCGACCCACTCGGGCCAGCCCGCGCGTTCGGGGTCGTGACCGAGCTTGAGGGCGTTGTGCCAATCGCTCGCGGCCAGCACGCCGGTCAGTCGGGCGGTGAGCCAGTCGGCCTGATGCAGCGCCCAGAACGGACCTGCGGGGGCGAGCCGGTCATGGAGCGCGAGCAGCTTGGCCAGCCCCGAGCCGGGGCCGCGCGCGGCGCTGCTCGTCGGCGCGCTGGCGGCGATGCGTGCGGCGGCCTGGTGGGCGCTCTGGTCGTCGTACATCAGCGCCGGGCCGAGCGGGTCGCCGGCGGCATCGGCGAGCAACAATGTGGGGGAGGTGGCGGCCACGGCGAGCGCCGCGGGGCGATGATCGGGGAGTGCGGCGACCAGCGCGCGCAGCACCTCGGTGAGCGCCTGCCACCAGTCCTCGGGGTTCTGTTCGACCCGACCGGGGGCCGGTCGGGTCGAGTCGGGGAGTGCGGTGCGGGTCTCGGCGAGCGGCTCGGCGGCGGCGTTGATCGCTACCGCCCGACACCCGGAGGTGCCGAGATCGAGCCCGATGAAGGCCGCTTCCCCGCGCATCGCTCTCAGGGCAGCTGCACCTGGGGCTGGGGCTGCCAGTCGGCGGCACGATGCTCGGCGACCACCGTGGTGTAGATGCCGCCGCGCACGTTGAAGTCCGCGGTCAGACGCATGAAGCGCGGCTCGGTGGCCGCCACCAGGTCGCCGAGGATGCGATTGGTCACCGCCTCGTGGAAGGCGCCCTCGTCGCGATAGGACCAGACATAGTTCTTCAGCGCCTTGAGTTCGACACAGCGCGCCTCGGGGATGTACTCGAGGGTGAGTTCGGCGAAGTCCGGCTGGCCGGTCTTGGGGCACAGACAGGTGAACTCGGGCACGCGGATGCGGATGGTGTAGTCGCGCTCGGGCTGGGGGTTGGGGAAGGTCTCGAGCGAACGGCTCGGGGCGCTTGGCATTTCTCGGTATCTCCTGATTTGAAGCAGGCCGCGGGTAGCGGCCGGGGCGCAAGTTTACGCGTTGCGCCGGTGCAAGGCGATGGTTCAGCGGTGCTCGGTCGGCTCGGGCTCGTGGTGCGTCGCCTCGCCGGCGGCGTCGATGCTGTAGCGCTGACTGTAGCGCACGATGAGGATGGCGATGCTCACCAAGAGGATGGCGCCGCCCTCGTAGAGCAGGTTCTCGGGGGCGATGTTCTTGCCCTGGAGCACGATCAGCCGCGACAGCGCGGTCACGGCGATGAACATCGGGTAGGTGAAGGGCACGGCGTGACGCACGAAATAGACGTGGGTCATCGCCATGATCTCGATATAGATGAACATCAGCAGCAGGTCTTCGAGGCGCACCTCGCGATGCTCGCCGATGCCCCAGACCAGCTGCGCGATGCCCATCAGCGCGAGCACGCCGACGCCGGTGAGCACCAGCTTCTCGGTGAAGCGGAACAGGGTCGAGAGCAGGGCGTTGAGTCGCTGTTCCAGGCGCATGTCGGCTCCTCCCTTCGACTGGACGTTGGGCCCCGTGACGATCAGGGGGCGGTTCGTCCAAGGATAGTCAGCCGTCGTGAGATATGAGATTTTGGGATCTGGGTCCTGCACGTGAGCAGAATCGAGTGTAGAGTTGGGCGCTAGCCCGAGTTTCTGTATGCCCCCGGGGTGTCGAGCGCGATGCGCCGGGGCATGTCGCGAGTTCCAAGTGACAGACGTTCCCGCCGCCGTATCCCCGTCATGCTCGCCGCCTGCCCGACTCGGCACGCTGATCCGCGAGTTGCAGTCCCTTCCGCCGCTTCCCGAGCAGGCGCAGGTGCTGCTCGCCGAGTTGGTCGACCCCGAACTCGATGTCAATCGTGTGCTCGAGCTGATCGAGCGTAGCCCGCCGATCGCCGCGCGGCTGCTCGGGATCGCCCGCTCGGCCTTCTTCGCCGGTCCCATCCCGGCGCGCGATCTCGGCGATGCGGTGATCCGGGTGCTGGGCTTGCGCCTGGTGCGCGATCTCAGCATCAGTCTGCTGCTGAGCGCGCCCTTCGAGCGCGATCGCTGTCCGGCATTCGACCCCGGGCGCTACTGGCGTCGGGCGATGCTCACAGCGACGCTCGCCGAGGCGCTCGCGGCCAAGGTGCCGGGCGATCGCGAGGAGACCCTCGCCGGGGTCTATCTCGCCGGTCTGTTGCACAACCTCGGGCTGCTGGTGCTGGTGCACCTGACGCCGGAGGTCATGGACGAGGTCTTCATCGCCGCCGCCGACGACCCCGAGCGAGGGGTCGCCGAGTTGACCCGACAACGGCTGGGACTCGATCACTGCCTGGCGGGGGCCGCGCTGGCGCGCGCCTGGCAGCTGCCGCCGGGGCTCGCCGTGACCATGGCGCGACACGGTGAGCCGGACTATGGCGGTGGGTACTGGCGGCTGGTGCAGCTGGTGGGCTTTGCCGAGCGCTTCGGGACGTTGGCCGAGCGTCATCCGGAGACGGCCGAGGATCTGGACCTGGCGCCGCCTGCGGCGTTGGGGATCGAGGCCGATGAATGGCGGCGGACCGCTTCGCGCTGGTGCGCCCGGATCGGGCATCTGTGCGAGATGGCGGATGCCTTCAGCTAGAGGTTGACATGGATATCTTCCAACCCAGTGCAATGGACGCCGGCGGGGACTCCGGCATTCTTTCCCTGATCGAATCCCTGAGCATGCTGCGCAGTCTGGTGGTGCCGGACGCCACGGCGCTCGACGAACCCGAGCTGTGCGCGCACGCCGCCCGCGCCTGTGTCACGCATCGCGACCTCGAGTGCTGCGCCCTCTATCTCCAGCACGACCGCGCGCTGGTCTGCACCGCCCATGTCCGCCGCGACCCCGATGACGCCGATGCGCCCGGCGCGGCGCTCGACGAGCTGGCCGCGCGCGTCATCGCCGATGGCGAGGTCCTGCGCGGCGCCAGCGAGGTCCACGGTTCGCTGCTGGCCGCACCGCTCGCCGCGGCGGGACGGGTGCAGGGCGTGCTGGTGGTCGGTCATCCTGCCGCCGGGCGTTATTCGCGCTGGCACGAGCGCCTGTTGCAACTGGTCTGCGACGTGTTGACGCAGACCCTCGAGCACGGGCGGCTGGTGCGTGGCCAGCGTGAGGCCATCGCCGAGCGCAGTCGCGCGCTCAGTCACTGCGACGCCTCGCTCGATGCCGAGCGTCGTCGGCGCTCGGCGGCCGAGTCGGCGCTGGTGCGCGAGTCGCGGCTGCGCGATCGGCTGGCGCGACTCGACACGCTCACCGGGCTGCTCAATCGCGCCGCCTTCGAGTCCGAGTTGGCGCGGGCGCTGGGGCGGGTTGCGCCCGGCTCCGGGGGGCGGGCGCTGATCCATGTCGATATCGATCGCTTCCGGGTGATCAACGACGCCGCCGGTCAGGCCGCCGGCGATCAGCTGATCCGGGTGCTCGCCGAGCTGCTGCGCGAGCATTTCGCCGGGGCGAGCCTGCTCGGACGGCTCGGTAACGACGAGTTCGGCATCCTGCTCGAGGGCAGGGCGGCCGACCGGGTCGAGACCCTGGCCGAGTCGCTGTGCGATGCGGTCGACGACTTCCAGTTCAGCTTTCGCGGCTATCGCTTCGTCATCAGCCTGAGTATCGGCGTGGCCGAGTATCGTGACGGCGACTCGGGCGAGCAGCTGCTGCGCAAGGCCTATTCGGCCTGTCTCTCGACCCAGGAGGTCGGCGGCGGCAACGTCCGGCTGTATCGCGAGCACGACGGCAAGCTCAAGCGGCGCAACAACGAGGCGCACGCGCTGTCGCGACTGGTGCGGGCGCTCGAGGAGGACCGCCTGGAGCTGTTCTCGCAGCCGATCGTGGCCAACGCCAGGGCGCCGCAGGCCGCCGCCGAGCCGATCAACTACGAGATCCTGCTGCGACTCAAGGGAGAGGATGGCGATCTGATCTCGCCGGGGCAGTTCCTGCCGATCGCCGAACGCTACGGGCTGTCGGTGAAGCTCGATCGCTGGGTGGTGCGCTCGGTCCTGCAGACGCTCGCCGAACATGCCGAGCGCTTCGATCGCTTCGGCTATGTCACCATCAACCTCTCCGGTCACTCGCTCGGCAGTCGCGGCTTCCTCGACTATGTGCTCGAGCAGCTTCGCCACTTCGCCACCACGCCGGGCAAGATCTGCTTCGAGGTCACCGAGACCGTGGCCATCTCCGACCTGCAGGCCGCACGTCGTTTCATCGCCGGGCTCAAGTCGCGCGGTTGTCGCTTCGCGCTCGACGACTTCGGCAGCGGCTATGCCTCCTATCTCTATCTGCGCGACCTCGAGGTCGACTTCCTCAAGATCGACGGCGAGTTCGTCCAGGGCATCGCCACCGACTCGGCCAACCTTGCGCTGATCCGCTCGATCAACGACATCGGCAAGATCCTCGGCAAGCGCACCATCGCCGAGCACGTCGAGAACGACGCCACCCTGGCGCTGCTTGAGGAGATCGGCATCGACTTCGTTCAGGGTTACTTCATCGGCCGTCCCGAGCCGCTGCGCAACATCCTCGAGCCCGAGCGGTCTCATTGAGCTGTTGGTGACGCGGCCATAGCGCCGTGTCGGCGGCATCGTCAACGAGATTTGACATCCACCGCGAGTTCATGGTTTTTCTGCCGCGATGCCGATCGCCGGTCCAGGGCGAGCGGACGCGGCGCGGGGTGTCGTCATCGCATCGTCGATGCCCTTTCTTATCAATGGCTTGAGGTCGCTCTGCACGGCTGTGCCGGGGACGGCAGGGATGGCTCGAGGTGTGGGTGGTGGCTCCCTTCGGGGGAGCAGGCGCACACGCGACGAATTCCTTCGCGCCCCGGTCACGGGTCTCGCCGGAGCCGCCAGGTCAAGCACTGTGGAGTTAGCACATGGCGCGTATCGTCATTCTCGGGGCAGGGATTTCTGGGCACACGGTCGCCAGATATCTCGGCAAGTGGGTCAAGGGCAAGCACCAGGTCGTGGTGGTCTCGCCCAACGCCAAATGGAACTGGATCCCCTCCAACATCTGGGTCGGGATCGGTGAGATGACCGAGCGACAGGTCACCTTCGAGCTGGCCCCGGTCTACAAGAAGCTCAAGATCGATTTCCGTCAGGCCAAGGCGCTCTCGATCCACCCCGAGGGCGGGGAGGCGGGCGAGCGGCCCTATGTCAGCATCGAGTACACCGACCCGGCGCGGCTCGGCCAGACCGACACGCTCGACTACGACTTCCTGGTCAACGCCACCGGTCCCAGGCTCAACTTCGGCGCCACCCCCGGGCTCGGACCGGAGGGCGGCTACACCACCTCGGTGTGCACCGCGAGCCATGCCCTCGAGGCCAACGCCCAGTTGCAGGAGGCGATCGCGGCGATGCAGCAGGGCGAGCGCCGCACCTTCGTGGTCGGCACCGGGCATGGCATGTGCACCTGCCAGGGCGCGGCCTTCGAGTACATCTACAACATCGACCAATGCCTGCGCGACGCCGGGGTGCGCCAGCTCGGTCGGCTGGTGTGGATCAGCAACGAGTACGAGCTCGGTGACTTCGGCATGGGCGGGGTGCACATCACCCGCGGTGGCTATGTCACCAACGGCAAGACCTTCGCCGAGTCGCTGATGGCCGAGCGCGGAGTGGAGTGGATCACCCGCGCCCATGTCTACAAGGTCGAGCCCAAGGTGATCCACTACGAGCTGCTCGACGGCAGCCATGGCGAGTTGCCGTTCGATTTCGCGATGCTCATCCCGCCCTTCGCCGGGGCCCTGCTCAAGGCCTTCGACAAGGCCGGCGAGGACATCACCAGCACCCTGTTCGCGCCCAACGGCTTCATGAAGGTCGATGCCGATTACACGCCCAAGGCGTTCGAGGACTGGACCACCGAGGACTGGCCCAAGACCTATCAGAACCCGACCTATCGCAACCTGTTCGCGGTGGGCATCGCCTTCGCCCCGCCGCACCCGATCAGCAAGCCGATGAAGAGCGCCAACGGCACCCCGATCAGTCCCACCCCGCCGCGCACCGGCATGCCTTCGGCGACCATGGGCAAGGCGGTGGCGACCAGTATCCGCGACATGCTCAACGGCGCCGAGGAGCCGACCCATACCGCCTCGATGGCCGAGATGGGTGCCGCCTGCGTGGCCTCGACCGGCTCCGGTCTGCTCACCGGCAGCGCGGCGACGATGACCGTCTTCCCGGTGGTGCCGGACTATGAGCGCTATCCCGAGTACGGTCGCGACATGGACCTCACCTTCGGCGAGGTCGGACTGGCCGGACACTGGATGAAGTATCTGCTGCACCACGTCTTCATCTACCAGGCCAAGCTGCGCCCGGGCTGGTCGGTGCTGCCGGACTGAGTGATGCCGCGCCGAGCGCAACCCTTGTCATGGCGGGGCGCGTGCGCCCCGTGACGCCCCACACAGAGAGACCGTCATGCCGATCAAGAACAAAGAGCCCTACCAGCAGGAGTACTACGCGCCGGTGCCCACCGGGTTCACCCGCTACATGCGCACCTCGCTGATCTGGCAGATCGTGCGTTTTCTCGTCATCAACTGGAAGATCCTCAAGCTGATGACCCGCTCGCACGTCTCGCGCTGATCCCTCACGCCCGCCCCCGGTGCAGACCGGGGGTGCGGTCTCAGTCGCCGCCGAATTCGCGTGCGGTCTGCTCCAGTCCTTCACGCATCCCCTCGACCCACTCCCGGGCCTGCGCCCCCATTGCTGCGCTCACCGCCTCGGCGAGCGCTTGGCGCGAGAACTCGCGCCCGTCGATGCGCAGTCGCGTCGGCGCCGTGCCATAGACCGAGAGCGGGTCGGCGAGCGCCAGGGCGTCGTCCTCGACCGCGCGATAGGGATAGAAGCATTGCGCGCTGGCCTGCCGTCCGGCGCCGTCGGTGAACTGCAGCCTGACCTCGAGGTCCCGATACTGAGCGGGCAGACGGGTCTCGATCTGCCAGTCGCTGGCCGCGCCCTGGGTGAGCACCAGTCCCTTGCACAGGGTGATGCGGACGTCTTCGCCCGGGGCCGAGCAGCCGGCCAGCAGTACGGCGCCGAACAGGGTCAGTGAGCGTTGTCCGATGGACATGAGCGGGTCTCCTCGCGGTTGCGGTGACGGACATTCTCGCTGCTGGGCGGGGGCGTGGCCAGGGTCAGCCGGGTGCCCCGGTGCCGCGCTGGGCGACGAGCTTGCCGAGCTTCACCGGCAGGATCTCGAGGGTGGTGCGGTAGCCGGTCTGGTAGAGCTCGAGCTTGGTCTCGGGGCTGAGACGGAACTCCAGCGGCGAGATCTCGCCGGTGTCGATCACCACCGTGGTGTTCCAGAAGACGTCCTGGACGAACTCGCGCGAGAGCGTGGTCATGAAGGCGCGGATGAGCATCTGCAGATAGCCCGGCAGCGGTACCCGGCGGCGCTCCGCCGGGCGTTCGTTCTGCTCGTTGGCGCGCAGTCGGAAGCAGCAGCTGGGGGTGCCGTCGCCGGCCCAGTCGCGACGCAGCGCGTCCTCGGAGAGGATGCAGCCGTCGATCATCAGGTGTTGGCGGTACTCGCGATAGGCGAACAGCAGCGGGATCCCCATCGAGTAACGGATCGCCTGGGAGACGCGCATGTCGGGGTCGTGATCGCGATCGAAGACCACCGGCGAGCCGTTGCGCACGTCGGTGGCGACGACATGGAGCGTGCGCGACAGATCGCGAAAGCGCGCGCCCTCGAGCATCTCGTCCATCCACCGCTCGAAGCCGTCGCCCGATGAGAGTCCGCCGCGAAACAGTAGCTGATAGAGGTTGAAGTCGCGAAACCGGCGGAAGTCGACATTGATCGCCAGCTCCTTCATCGCCTCGGCCGACCAGCCGGCGGCGAACAGCCCGGCAACGATGCTGCCGCCGGAGACGCCGACGATGTGTTCGCAGTCGATATCGAGCTCGCCGAGTGCCTGGATGACGCCGACGTGGGCCGGTAGCCGGGTGCCGCCACCGGCGAGGATGGGCACCAGCCGGTTGATCTCCGGGGGGCGGGCCTGATGTGTCTGGTGCGAGCTCCGGGCACCGCTGGCGAACGACTCGGTCATGGAACACCTCGAGTGGTGTGCCGCTCGTCGGCGGGGTTGCCAGGCGGCGCCGCGCGATCCTTGACGCACCCTCGTCGCGGGACGGGGTGCTCCGTGTCAATGCGCGCGGCGAGGCCCTCGGACGGCCTCGCCGCGCCGCCGATCAGGTTATAAGCGCATCGTCCGGGGATCAAGCGTCGCTTCGATGACGGGGCTTCAGGCGCGTTAATCTGTCCCCATGTATCAGTGCGATGCCGCGCTACCGCCAGCCGACCAGGAGGAGTCATCACATGTTCGCCACCGCAGTGCCATTCCAGCCTCACACCAGCGCGCCCGGCGTGCGGGTGCTGGTGGTCGCCAATCGCGCCTCCGGTAGCGCCGCGGCGCTGGCTGCGGTGGATCTGCTGCGTCAGCGTCTGAGCGAGCAGGGGCGCCGGGTCGACGAGCTGGCGCTGGTCGCCGGGCGGGTCGAGGAGATGCTGCGCGCCGCGCTCTCGGGCGTGACCTATCAGGCCATCTATGTCGCCGGTGGTGACGGCACCGTGCTGGCGGTGGTCGAGGCCCTGGCCGGCCGGTCGGTGCCGATCGCGATCATCCCCTGCGGCACCATGAACTGGACCGCGCGCGATCTCGGCATCCCGCTCGACCCCGAGGCGGCGATCGATGCGCTGCGCGACGCCGAGGTGCGCCATATCGACCTCGGTCGGGTCAACGGCAAACCCTTCCTCTGTGCCTGCATGGTCGGTTTCGGCTCGCTGCTGGCGCGCTGGCGCGAGCGTGAACGCGCGCGCGGCAACAGCCCCTGGGTGCTGTGGCCGAAGCTGGTGTGGCGGGGGTTGTCGCTGATCCAGCGTTATCGCCACCTGCGTCTGCGGCTGCGCACTGCCGAGCGCCACGAGCGACTGCGCGCGCGGGCGCTGGTGGTCACCGCCAACCTGATCGACGACCGGCCCGGCCCGGTGCCGCGCCGTCCACGGCTCGACGCCGGACAGCTCGGGCTCTATGCCGTACGCGACGCCTCGGGGGTCGAGCTGATGCGTCTGGGGATGCGGCTGATGCTCGGCACCTGGCAGCAGGACGACGCGCTGCTCGCCACCTCGGCCAGTCACGCCGAGATCGGCGTCGGTCGGCGTCGCGCCGTCTCGGTGATGTGCGATGGTGAGCGGGTGCGGCTGCGCACGCCGCTACGCTTCACCCTGGAGCGCGCGACGGTGGCGGTGCTGGTACCGCGCGCAGGGCGCCCGACGGTCTGAGCCGATGCGCATCGCCCACCTCTCCGACCTCCACTTCGGTCGTGACGCCCCCAACCTGGTCGCGGCGCTGCAGACCGAACTCCACGCCCTGGCCCCCGACCTGGTGGTGCTCAGTGGCGATCTCACCCAGCGTGCGCGCCCTGCCGAGTTCGCCGCCGCTGCCGACTTCATTGCCCGGCTACCGGCGCCGGTGCTGGCGGTGCCGGGCAATCACGATCTGCCCGGATGGCGACCGCTGCTGCGCTTCATCGACCCCTGGGGACGCTGGCGCGCCGGGCTTGGGCGCGCGCTCGAGCCCGAACTCGACGGCGCCGGTTTCATCGCCGTCGGCATCAACACCGCGCGGCGCTGGGGACCGCACCCCGATTGGTCGCGTGGTCGCGTCAACCGCGCCCAGCTCGCGCGCATCGAGCGGCTGGTGACGCGCGCCGAGCCTGGTGCGGTGCGGGTCCTCGTCGCCCACCACCCCTTTCTGCTCTCCTCCGAGCTGCGTCGCCGTGGTCTGGTCGGGCGCGCGCGCCGCACCCTGGTGGGGCTGCGTCGCGCGCGTATCGATCTGATCCTCGGCGGCCATCTCCACCGCGGCTATGCCGGCGTCGCCGAGGGCGTGGTGGTGGCCCAGGCGGGCACTGCGGTCTCCACCCGGCACAAGGGCGAGCCCAACGCCTTCAACTGGATCCGCGCCGATGCCCACGAGATCCAGGTCGAGCCGCGTTCCTGGAACGGCGTCGGGTTCGTGGGCACGGCTTGCTGGCGCTTCGCCCGCACCGAGGCGGGCTGGCAGGGCGGCGTCGAGGGCTGCTGAGTCGGTTGTCGTCGCCGTGTGGCGCCGCGGCGCGACGATGCTTGGGATCCTCCGGCCTCAGCCTCACCTCTGAGTGCGAGCTCGATCGATTGCATGGCCCGACCCTTGCCGTTGTGTCGGGAGCTGAGGCGCATGCGCCTCTCGGCTCGATGCGGGGCGTGTCTGTCGTATCGATGTCGCCGGGCGCGCCGCCTCCCTTCGCCAGTTGCCACCGACATCGGTGGTGGGTGATGTCGCGGTGATCCATGGTGAGACGATGAGTGAATCCCCCCCGAAGTCCAGCGACGCATTGCGTGATCGCGCCCGCCAGGTGCTGCGCGAAGGCCGGTTCGGTCATGTGCTCGAGGCCATCGGGCAGGGTGATGTCGATATCACCGCGCTGCTCGAGGAGCTGCATGTCTACCATGCCGAGCTCGAGTTGCAGCAAGAGGCGTTGCGTGAGAGCGAGCAGGCCAGCGAGATCGCCTCGCAACGCTTCCGCGGGCTTTATCAGGAGCAGCCGCAGCCGACGCTCAGGATCAGTCCGGAGGGAGAGATCCGAGACCTCAATGCCGCCGCCGCCCGACTCTGCGCCTTCGAGCACCGGCGCTTCGAGCGCCTGGCCGCGCCCAGACATCAGTCCTTTCTGCGCGCCGCGCTCGAGCGCGCCCTCGATGACGGCAAGGCGAGCTGTCACGAGGTCGAGCTGCGGGGGCGCGAGGGCGCCGCGCTGATCGTCGACCTGGTGCTGATCCGCCTGCCGATCCCCAACACCGACGAGTTCGAGCTGATCTGCAACATCGTCGACCAGACCGAGCGCATCGCCCAGCGCGAGGCACTGGTCGAGGCCAATACCAAGCTCAGCGCCGCCGCCGAGATCATCGACGCGAGCAACATCGTTGCCTTCCGCTGGTCGCCCGAGCCGGGCTGGCCGATCCGCTATGCCTCGGACAACGTTCGGCGCTGGGGCTATCGGCTCGAGCAGATACGCTCCGGCGAGATGCATTTCGCCGACCTGGTCCATCCCGATGATCGCGCCGCGCTGGAGCAGGGGTTCGACAGCTTCCTCGGCGTCGAGGGGCCGGCCTTCACCCAGCGTTATCGCATCCTCTGGGCCGATGGCTCGGTGCATTGGGTGGAGGAGGACACCAGCGTCCAGCGCGATGAGCAGGGGCGGATCCTCTATCTCCAGGGCTTGATCACGGACATCACCGAGCGCGAGCACATTCAGCAGGCGCTGCGCCATCAGCTCGGCTTCCAGCGACTGATCGCCGAGCTCTCGACGCAGTTCCTCCACGCCACCCCGGATGCCCTGGACGGGTTGATGCGTCACGCGCTGGAGCGCATCGGTCGCTTCTTCGGGGCCGACCGCTGTATCCTCTCCCGACTCGATACCCAGACCCAGACCCTGCGTCAGCATCACCAGTGGTGTCACGCGGGCATTCCGCCCAGCCGCCCATCGCTGCAGGCCGCGCCACTGTCGCAAACACCCTGGCGGATGAGTCAGATCCACCGTCAGGAGCCGATCGCCATCCCCGACATCGAACGGCTGCCGCCCGAGGCGCATCTCGAGCGCGCGATGCTGCGCGCGCGCGGCACCCGGGCACTACTGGTCGTCGCCCTCACCAGCCATGGTCAGCTGTTCGGTACCCTCGGACTAGAGAGCGCGCGTGAACCGCGGACCTGGACCCACGACGAGGGGCAGGTGCTGCAGGTCTTCGGCGAGACCATCGTCAATCTGCTGGTGCGTCAGCAGATCCAGCGCGACCTGTTGCTCAGCGAGACCCGCTACCGTCAGGTCACCTCGGTGATGACCGATGTCGCCTATGCCAGCCAGCGGCGTGATGGCGGACTGTTCTGGATCGAGTGGATGACCGACTCCATCCTCGCGCTCACCGGCTATACGCTCGAGGAGGTGCTGGCGCAGCGCAGCTGGCGCTTCATGGTGATCGAGGAGGATGGTGAGCTGTTCGACGACAACATCGTCGATCTCGAGCCCGGCCAGACCTCGACCTGCGAGCTGCGGCTGCGTCATAAGGACGACTCGCTGCGCTGGGTGCGCGCCACCACCGAGTGCCAGGCCGATCCCGACGCCCCCGGCGTGCGTCGCTACTACGGCGGACTGGTCGATATCAGTGACGAGAAGACCCTCTCCGACAAGCTCGCCTTCCTCTCCCACTACGACCCGCTCACCGGCCTGGCCAACCGTCGACTGATGCGCAAACGCATCCATCGCGCCCTGGCCCATGGGGCGCGCAGTGGGCGTGGTCTGGCGCTGCTCTCGATCGATCTCGACAACCTCAAGCTGATCAACGACTCGCTCGGCCACCAGGCCGGCGATCAGGTGTTGCGCGAGGTCGCGCAGCGGCTGCTCGGCATCCTTGGCGCGCACGATACCCTGGCTCGTTTCGGTGGCGACAACTTCATCTGGCTGACCGCCGAGCAGTCGCGCCCGGAGGGCTGTATCGAGCTGGTCAGACAGGTCCGCGGCGTGCTCGCCCCGCCGGTGGCGATCGAGGACCGCTCGGTGCTGATCAGTGCCTCGACCGGCATCTCGCTCTATCCCGACGACGCCGCCACCTCCGACGAGCTGATCGGTCATGCCGACGCTGCCCTGCACATGGCCAAGGCCGAGGGGCGGGGGAGCTATCGCTTCTTCACCCCAGAGACCAACGAGCGGCTGCACGAGCAGTTCCTGCTCGAGCAGGATCTGCGTCTGGCGCTCGAGCGCGACGAGATCCTGCTCCACTTCCAGCCGCGGGTCGATCTGCGTGACGGGCGTATCCTCAGCCTCGAGGCGCTGGCGCGCTGGCAGCATCCCGAGCGCGGGCTGATTCCGCCGGGACGCTTCATCCCGCTGGCCGAGAGCACCGGGCTGATCCTCCAGCTCGGCCCCATCGTGCTTGATCTCGCGTGTCGTCAGCTCCTCGACTGGCAGGCGCAGGGGGTGCCCGTGGTCCCGATCGCAGTCAACCTGTCGGCCAACGAGCTCTTCCTCGATGGTTTGGCGCAGCGGCTCGCCAATACCGCCGAGGCCTTCGGCATCGCCCCGGAGATGCTCGAGTTCGAGATCACCGAGAGTGCAGCGATGCGCTCGATCGAGCGGGCGGTGGCTGCGGTCACTGAGCTGCGTCAACGCGGTTTCTCGATCGCGCTCGATGACTTCGGCACCGGCTACGCCTCGCTGAGCTATCTCAACCGCCTGCCGGTGAACTCGCTGAAGATCGACCGCTCCTTCCTCGCCGAGATCGACGAGCGTCCCGAACTCCCCCGTCAGGCCATCGCCATCCTCAAGGCGATCATCGGCCTCGGCGAGAACCTCGGCCTCGAGCGCATCGCCGAGGGCGTCGAGACCGAGGCTCAGCGCCGCTTCCTGCTCGCCCACCACTGCACCGTCGCCCAGGGCTATTACTATTGCCGCCCGCTCCCCGCCGAGCAGCTCGAACCGCTGCTGCGGGCGGGGCGGGTGGGGGGGCTGTGAGCGATGGGACGAGACGTAAGACCCGCGGCCCGTTTCACGTCGCGCCCGCGCCGCGCTCGCTGTCGGGGCGGCTCTGGCTCGAGGTCTGTGGGCTGGTGAGTGAAGCGTGTAGAGATGGGCTCTGCGGCAGGGGCAGCGCGTTTTAGTCCCCGGAAACGAAAAACGGCCAGTCGATTGCTCGACTGGCCGTTGATCTTGTATGGCGCGCCCGGAAGGATTCGAACCTCCGACCACCTGGTTCGTAGCCAGGTACTCTATCCAACTGAGCTACGGGCGCATCGTGTTCCAGCGATTGCGACGCGAGGCCGAGGGCTCGGTGGGGCCCTGATGAAAACGCCTCAGACAATGATGATCTGAGGCGATCTCTGTATGGCGCGCCCGGAAGGATTCGAACCTCCGACCACCTGGTTCGTAGCCAGGTACTCTATCCAACTGAGCTACGGGCGCATGAATTTTGCTCCATCCCTGGAGGCTCTATCCAGCCTCGCATGCCTGCGGACTGATTGAGCGGCTTCAGTGGAGTCGTTGCCGACATCGAACACCGAAGAGGCGACAATTATTCCGGCCTTTGTCCGTGCTGTCAACCCCTGATCGCGATCCGTTTCGTCGATGGACCCTCGCGCGGCCGATCCGCTACCATCGGACGCGGTGGCGCCGTGCCGTGTCGCGCCGTTGTGAACCAGGTCTGACAGGGGGAGAAGGGATGCGTCTGATCATCATCGCCATCGTCTCCGGCTGGGTGCTGGTCGCGCTGGCGCTGGCCGTGCGGGTGCGCGCCTGCGATCTCGAGGCGCGGCTGAGCGCGGCCTATTTCGTGCTCTGGCCGGTGGCGGCGGTGTCGCTGCTGCTGCAGGCGCCGGTGCCGGGCGTGATCGCGCTGCCGGCCACACTCGGCTTTCTGCCCTGGTTCCTCTCCGGCCCGCATCTCTGGGCGCGACTGCGCCGTGGCGTGCCGGCCGCGCCCGGCGCCTTCATCGGCATCGCCTTCCGGGTGTGGGGCTGGGGCATCCTGCTCTCCATGCTGCTCGGGTTGTTCTTCTGATGTCCTCCACCGATTCTGCTCCCGTCGCGCCGCGACGCTACGATCTCGACGACCTGCTCGCGATCATGGCGCGGCTGCGTGACCCCCAGTCGGGCTGCCCCTGGGATCTCGCCCAGACCTTCGCCACCATCCTGCCCTTCACCCTGGAGGAGGCCTACGAGGTCGCCGATGCGATCGAGCGCGACGACATGCCGGAGCTGCGCGACGAGCTCGGCGACCTGCTGCTGCAGGTGGTCTTCCACGCCCGCATGGCCGAGGAGCGCGGCAGTTTCGCCTTCGCCGAGGTGGTGCAGGCGATCTGCGAGAAGCTGGTGCGGCGTCATCCGCACGTCTTTGCCGACACCGCGCTCGACGACGGCGCGGCGGTGCGCGAGCACTGGGAGCGGGTGAAGGCCGCCGAGCGCGCGCGCAAGGGCGCGGGCGCCGCGCCGCCCGGGGCGCTCGACGGCGTGGCGCGGGCGCTGCCGGCGCTGCTGCGCGCCGAGAAGCTGCAACGGCGCGCGGCGCGGGTCGGCTTCGACTGGGACGACGCCGCTGGCGTCTTCGCCAAGGTCGAGGAGGAGCTGGCGGAGTGTCGCGAGACCCTGGCGCGCCCGGCGGGCGACCCCGAGCGGGTGCACGAGGTCGGCGACCTGCTGTTCTCCTGCGTCAACCTCGCCCGTCATCTCGGCGTCGACGCCGAGCAGGCGCTGCGCGAGGCCGGGCAGCGCTTCGAGCGGCGCTTCGGCGCGGTCGAGTCGCGGTTGCGCGAGGCCGGGCGGGCGCCCGCCGCCGAGCTGCGCGACGAGATGGAGCGGCTGTGGGGCGAGGTCAAGCGGGAGGAGCGGGATTGAATCATCACATGGCGCGCCGCCGGGCGCGCGCGACGGAGACCGATTGATGGGGCTGTACGACAAGATCCTCGCCTGTAATCGCTGGGACCCGGAAGACTTCGTGCCCTGGCTGCTCGACGGGGTGCGAATCGGCACCCTGCGCCATGCCGCGGCGCGGGCGCTGACGCGCTGGCCGCGCTGGTTCCGCGTCGAGCCGCAGGCGGTGCACTGGATCAACGCGCCGCGCGACTTCGCGGCGCGCTCGGCGCTGCTCGCCGAGGTGGTCGAGACGCTGGTGGCGCAGGGCGAGATCCCCTATGCCCACGGCGAACTCTACCCGGTGACCCCGAACGGGCGCGATCGCGCCTGCTGCGTGGTCGATCGCGCCGCCGGTCCCTTCTTCGGCATCCGCGCCTTCGGTCAGCACCTCAACGGCTTCGTGCGTACCGCGCACGGGCTGGAGATGTGGGTGGGGCGGCGTGCCGCCGATCGCAGGCTCTATCCCAACCGGCTCGACAACCTCGTCGGCGGCGGCCTGCCGCACGGCCTGGGGGTGCGCGAGAACCTGCGCAAGGAGTGCGCCGAGGAGGCCGGGATGGCCGCGGCGCTGGCCGATCTGGCGGTGCCGGTCGGCGCGGTGATCTACTGTCGCGACTCCGAGCGCGGGCTCAAGCCCGATGTCATGTACTGCTATGATCTCGAACTGCCCGAGGACTTCGTGCCCCGCTGCACCGACGGCGAGGTGCAGGCCTTCTATCGCATGCCGGTCGATGAGGTCGTGGAGATCGTGCGCGATAGCGACGAGTTCAAGCTCAATTGCAACCTCGTCGTCATCGATTTCCTGATTCGTCATGGCTTGATCGGTCCCGACGAGCCGGACTATCTTGCCCTCATCCAGGGGCTGCGCTCGCCCTTGCCCTGCTGAGCCGCCCAGCCCGGCGATCATCACCCCATCCATTCCGCGGAATCAACAGCACATGAGCCCAGATCGATCCCCCATCCAGCGACGCGCCTGCGTCCCCGTGCGCGTCGGCCACCTCACCATCGGCGGCGGCGCCCCGGTCGTGATCCAGTCCATGACCAACACGGACACCGTCGACGTCGAGGCCACCGTGCGTCAGACCCTGGCGCTGGCGCGGGCGGGCTCGGAGATGGTGCGCATCACCGTCAACAACGAGGAGGCGGCGCGCGCAGTGCCGCGCATCCGCGAGGCGCTCGACGCCCAGGGCTGTGCGGTGCCGCTGGTCGGTGACTTCCACTTCAACGGCCATCGTCTGCTCAACGACCACCCGGCCTGTGCCGAGGCGCTGGGCAAGTACCGCATCAATCCCGGCAACGTCGGTCGCGGCGAGAAGAAGGACGCGCAGTACGCGAGCATGATCGAGACGGCCTGTCGCTACGACCGGCCGGTGCGTATCGGCGTCAACTGGGGCAGCCTCGACCAGGAGCTGCTGGCGCGGATGATGGACGAGAACAACCGCGCCGCCGCACCCAAGGAGCCGCAGCAGCTGATGTACGAGGCGATGGTCGAGTCGGCCGTCTCCAGCGCCGATCGCGCCGTCGAGCTGGGGCTTGCCAAGGATCACATCATCCTCTCGTGCAAGATGAGCGGGGTGCAGGACCTGATCGCCGTCTATCGCATGCTCGGCGCACGCTGCGACTACGCCCTGCACCTCGGTCTGACCGAGGCGGGGATGGGCTCCAAGGGCATCGTCGCCTCGACTGCGGCGCTTGCGGTGCTGCTCCAGGAGGGCATCGGCGACACCATCCGCGTCTCCCTCACCCCGGCGCCGGGCGAGGCCCGCACCCGCGAGGTCGAGGTCGCGCAGGAGATCCTGCAGAGCATGGGGCTGCGTTCCTTCACCCCGATGGTCACCGCCTGTCCCGGCTGCGGTCGCACCACCAGCGACACCTTCCAGCACCTGGCGCAGGACATCCAGGCCTATCTGCGCGAGCGCATGCCCGAGTGGCGCGGCACCTACCCCGGGGTCGAGCAGATGCAGGTGGCGGTGATGGGCTGCGTGGTCAACGGTCCGGGCGAGAGCAAGCACGCCAACATCGGCATCAGTCTGCCGGGCAACGGCGAGCGCCCGGCCGCGCCGGTGTTCGTCGACGGCGAGAAGGTCGCCACCCTCAAGGGCGACGGCATCGCCGAGCAGTTCAAGCGCATGGTGGACGACTACATCGAGCGTCACTACCGCGCGCGCTGACCGGTCGCCGCCGCGGGGCGGCGGCGCACATCGAAGCAGACGGAGGAGCGAGTGATGCGCAAGCCGATCATCCCGGTCGCGATCGCGGCCATGCTGACGCTGGCCGGTCCGCTGAGGGCCGAGGACCCCCTGGTGGTGCCGCTGCAACGGCTGTCGCTGGCTGCGGCCAGCGCGGTGGCCGAGGGCGCGGTGGCCGAGTGTGGTGCGCGCGGCATCCAGGTCGCGGCGACCGTGGTCGATCGCGAAGGGACGGTGCAGGTGGTGCTGCGCGACACCATCGCCGCGCCCATCACCGTCGACATCAGCCGGATGAAGGCCTTCACCGCCGCTAACTTCAACGCCGCCACCTCGGCGCTGGCCGAGCGCGCCGAGAGCCCCGTCGGCCGGGTCGACGGGCTGGTGATGTCGCCCGGCGGGGTGCCGATCCACGCCGCCGGCTCGGCGCTGGTCGGCGCCGTCGGGGTGAGCGGTGCGCCCGACGGCGCGACCGACGAGGCCTGCGCGCGCGCCGGGCTGGCGGCGATCGCCGACGACCTGGACATGCTCTGACCCATCCCCGGCGCCGCAGCGGAGGCGTCGCCGGGCAGCTCATCACCGGCCCCGTCGGCCGGTCAGCCGAAGGAGACCGTCATGCGTCTGTTCGAGGCCGAACCCGCGCTGGTCGCGGATCTGCGCGGAGAGTGCGAGCTGGTGGAGACGCGCACCCGCGCCGGGGTCGAGGTACTCACCCTGCGTCATCCCACCCTGGGGCGTCTGGTGCTGGTGATCACGCCCGAGGGCGGCGGCATCGTCGCCGAGTTCGGCGACTGAGCGATCAGTCCTCGCCGGGGCGTACGCGGCGCAGTTGCTTGTCGCGACCGCGCTTGCGCTTGGCCTCGAGCCGGCGCCGCTGCGAGCCCTTGGTCGGACGGGTGGCGATGCGCGGGCGGGGGCGTGCGGTGGCCTCGCGGATCAGCGCCGCGAGGCGCTCGCGCGCGTCGGCGCGGTTGCGCTCTCGGGTGCGGTGGCGGTGCGCCTCGATGCGCACCACCCCGGCCTGGTCGATGCGTCGGTCGTTGCGCAGCAGCAGCCGTGCGCGTACCGCCTCGGGCAGCGACGGGCTGGTGGCGATGTCGAAACTGAGCTGGACGGCGGTCTCGACCTTGTTGACGTTCTGGCCGCCGGGGCCGGGGGCGCGGATGAAGCGCTCCTGGAGTTCGGACTCGGCGATACGGATCTGCGGGGTAATCTCGAGCATGGCGGGGCTGTCGGAGGACGCGCGGCGACCGGGCAACCGCGGTGTCGATGATGGGGATATCTGCCGATCCCGGTGGCGATGGTCGATAATCGGCATGTCCCTGGAGTGCAGGGGCGGGTGGGCAGTCTAGCGATGCCGAGGGTGTCGCCGCAAGGTCCGCCCTGGTCAAGTCCAGCGAGGTGTGTGATGGACACAGAGGATTATGGGCACTTGCTGCTCGCCACCGATTTCGAGCCCGAGAGCGAGCCGGTGGTGGCGCGCGCGGTGCGGCTGCGGGCGCTGTTCGGGGCACGGTTGACGTTGCTGCACGTGGTCGAATACGTGCCGCCGTCGATGGACTACATGCCGGTGGGCTACTCGGGCGATCCGCTGATCGGCGGCGAGGCCGGGCTCGAGGCCGAGTTGTTGCGGGTGGCCGAGCAGGAGATGGCCGCGCTCGGCGAGCGTCTCGGCGTGCCCGCCGCCGATCGTCTGGTGCGCGTCGGCGCCACCGGTCAGGTGATCGACGAGGTCGCAGCCGAACTCGGCGTCGGGCTGGTGGTGATCGGCAGTCACGGTCGTCACGGTCTGCTCGGGCTGTTCGGCGCCACCGCCCGGCAGGTGTTGCGCAACCCCGACTGCGACGTGCTCTGCGTCAAGCTCGGCCAGGATTGAGCGCGACACGGGGCGCGCGCGCCCCGTGTCGCCCGACCCCGCTCAGGCCGGTGTGCCGGTATCGCGCGCGGGCTCCGGGGTGAGCGCCGCGACCACCCGGGCGAAGCGCGTCTCGAGCGCGGCGTCGGCCGGTGCCGGCGCGCTCAGGTACCAGTCGCGCAGCAGCTCGGTGGTGCCGCCGAGCGGGTCGCTCTCGCCATCGCCCATGCGTTCGGCGAGCCGCGCCACCTGATACGCCAGACGCTGCTGACTATACGCCGGCGGTGAGTCGATGCCGGTGAGGATCTCGAGCTGGAGACAGAGCTGCCGGCGCTGCTCGCCGTGCGCATCCAGCTCCGCGGCGAGCGTCTGCGCCGTCGCGGCATCGGCGAGCGCCTCGCAGGCCCGGCGCAGGCGCGCGTCCATCGCCGCCTGCAGCGCCTGATCGTGCAGCGCGCCGAGCGCGCTCCATTCCGCCTCGATCGCGGCGCGCTCGAACCCCTGTCCATGCTCGGCGATCGCCGCCTGCTCGATTCGGGCGCACAGCGCCTCCTGGCGCTCGAGCAGCGCGATGCTCCGGCCCCGCTCCCGCTCGCGCGCGTGCTGTCGTGCCTGTACCAGCCGCTCGCGCGCCGCCTGCCAGCGTGCCTTGAGTGCACCGGCCGCCTGACGCGGCACCGCCAGTGACTGCAGTTCGCGCCAGCGCGCGTCGAACTCGCCCAGCCGGGCCTCGAGTTGCGCCGGCGTGGTCTCGTCCGCAGCGCTCCGCTCGGCCTCGGCGCAGAGTGCCTCGCGCCGGGCGAGGTTGTCCTCCAGCTCGGCGAACTGGGCCTTCTGCAGCGCCTCGCGCCGGGCGAACACCGCGTCGCAGGCGGCGCGGAACTCGCGCCAGATGCGGTTCTCATCCTTTTGACGCGCCGCGACCGTGGTGTGCCAGTCGCGTTGCAGCGCCTTGGTGCGCTCGAGTGCCTCTTCGAGCGGTTCGTGCTCGACCAGCGTCTCGACCTCGGCGATCAGCGCGCGCTTGAAGGCGAAGTTACGCTTGCGCTCGCCCTCGAGCCGCCGCTCCAGACGCTTGAGCGCGCGGTGGAAGCGACGCTCCAGGACGTGGCGGTGACGCGCCTCGACCGGGCCGATCGCCGCCCAGGCGCGCCGGATGTCGGCGCGCGTCTGCACCACCTGTTTCCAGTCCGCCTGCTCCCAGTCGACACCCTCGATGAAGGCCTCGAGCTGGTCGCAGAGCCGTTCGCAGGCGGCGCGGTTGGCCGCGCGCTCGGCCACCTGGGCCTCGAGATGGGGGCGGCAGCGCTCGCGGATGCGGGTCGCGGTCTCCTGGAAGCGGGCGCGCAGCGTCTCGTCGGCGCGCGCCCCGGAGCGGTCGAGTTCCTTCCAGCGCTGTTGCAGCGACTGCAGCTGCTCGGCGGCCTGTTCGAGCGCCGGTGCCTCGGCCTCGAGCGCGGCGATCTCGGTGCACAGCGCCTCGCGGTGCTGGTCGGCGCTCCAGCGGCGCCACTGCTGCAGCTCGCGCAGCTGGGGGGCGAGCTGACGCAACCGCTCGGCGGCACGGACGCTGTCGGCGTTGGCGCAGCCGCTGGTCTCGACCAGTTCGAGCCCGGCCTGCAGGCTCTGGAAGAGGGCGTCGGCCTTGCGCAGCTCGCCGGCCTCGAGACGCTGTTCGAGTTCGGCGAGCCTGCCGCCGAGCTGGTCGCGTCGCTGCTCGGCGTTGCGCCGCTGGGTGCGGATGCGTGTGGCGAGCCGGTCGACGAGCGTGCCGCACGCGGCCGTCGCCGGGTCGCCGTCGAGGGTTGCGCAGCAGTCGCGGGCGCGCTGGAGCAATCGCTCGGCACGGTGGCAGGCCAGCGGCTTGGGGCTGTCGAGCAGTTCGCCGATGCGCGTCTGGTGCTCGGCGAGCTGGGCGCGTGCCTGCGCCTGTGCGCGCTCGCGGCTGTGGTGATCGGCGATGCGGCTGGCGAGTGCGCGGCGGCGGGCATCGAGCGGCGCCTGCTCGGGGTCGGGCAGGGCGGCGAGCGCCCCCCATTCGTGCTCGATCCGGGCCAGTTCGGCGGCGTCCGGGGTGGCGGCCTCGGCGAGGGTCTCGAGCCGGGCGAGCAGCGTCTGATAGGTCGCGGCGCGCGCGGTCTGGTCCTGCTGCTCGGCCTGCTCCCTGGCCGCTGCCGAGCTGGCCGTCTCGAAGGCCGCGATGAAGCGCTCGCGCGCCTGTTGGTAGCGGGAGCGCAGCTCGGGTTCGGCGCGCGCCTCGAGTTCGGCCCACTGCTGGTCGAGATGGTCGAGCAGCGCGCGGTCCTGGGTCCAGTTGCCGAGCCGACCGAGTCGCTCGGCGCGTTCGCACAGCCCGCTGCACTGCTCGCGGATGCGCTGCGGCTCGGCCTCGCGCTCGGCGATCAGGCGCAGTTTCTCGCGGGCGCGCCGGTGGACGACCTTGTCGCGCTTGCCGATCTCGCGCACCACGCGTTCGAGCGCCTCGCGCCTCTCCAGTCGCTCGATCGCGGCGCGGCGGTTGGCCGCCACCGGGTCCTCGAGGGCGCACTCGGCGAGTGCCTCGGCGGCATCGAGTCGGGCGATGAGCGACAGCCGCAGCGCCGGATCCGGGCAGCGGCGAGCAAGGCTGGCGAGTGCCTCGGGGGCGGTGATCGTCGCGAGGCGCGATTCGCGCTCGGTGGCCGGCTGGAGGCGGGCGAGCAGTTCGCCGTAACGGGTCGCGGCGGCGTCGCGCTCGTTCGCCGCCGTCGCGTTGACGAGGGTTGCGGCGAGGCGGTCGAGGTCGCCTGGCTCGACCGGCGGTGGCGGCGTCTCGGCCGGTTCACGCGCGACGGATGCCGGTGGCGTCCTCGGGTGTGCGGTTGCGTCGGTCTTGCGCCGCTTGAGAAAGCGTTTGAGTAACATCTCGTTCCCACCCAGGTTTGCGCTCGAGCCTGCGCGGCGCGCGACGTTGCCGCGCCCGTGGCTGAAGGTGTCAATGACGGAGCCGTCGCGAGGGTTCGGACGGCTCCGAGTCGATCGGTTCTTCCAGGGCGCGCCGTCTCGTCGACGGCGCGCCCCGGGCCGGGCGTCCGGCCGCGGCGGCGGGCGTCTCCCCGCCCGCGCCGTCGCTCGAGGCCGGCGCCGCCCTAGTGTAACCGAGCGCGACGGCGACGGCCCGTGGTGGTGTTCAGGCGGGGTCGCGAACGAAGGGGTTGGTGCGTCGCTCGCGACCGAGCGTCGACATCGGTCCGTGCCCGGGGATGAAGGCGATCTCGTCGCCGAGCGGGAACAGTCGCTCGCGGATCGAGGCGATCAGCTGGGCGTGATCCCCGCGGGGGAAGTCGGTGCGACCGATCGAGCCGCGGAAGAGCACGTCGCCGAGCTGGATCAGACCGCTCGCGCGGTTGAGATAGGCGATGTGTCCCGGGGTGTGTCCCGGGGTGTGGATCACCTCCAGGGTCTGTTCGCCGAGGGCGATGGTCTCGCCGTCGGTGAGCCAGCGCTGCGGGGTGAAGGGCTCGATCGGCGGGAAGCCGAACAGCTCGCACTGGTGCTCCAGGGTCTCGATCAGAAAGGCGTCGTCGCGGTGCGGACCGAGGATCGGCACCCCGAGCCGCGCGGCGAGCGGGGCGCTGGCGCCGACGTGATCGAGATGGCCGTGGGTGAGCAGCAGGTACTCGGGGATGAGTTCGAGCTGCTCGATCAGGGTGGCGATGACCTCGGGCTCGCCGCCGGGATCGATGACCGCCGCACGTCGGGTCTGGTCGCACCACACCAGGGTGCAGTTCTGCTGGAAGGGGGTGACGGGCTGGATCTGGTAGTGCACTGGGCTGTCGTCGGGCTGATGGATCTTGCGCGCGGATGCTCGCAGTCCTCTGCCCAAGTGTCCAGTCCGGCGTGTCCGGGAGCAGTCGCGCAGCTGCGCGTCGAGCTGGTCTCTGTGGCTGATCGAGATGGTGGCCCCATGTGGCGGCGTGGAGACCGGCCGCGCGCGGCCGGTCGCCGGGGTCAGTCGTCGTCGAGACGCTCGATCACCGCCTCGGTGATGTCGAGTCCCTCGTCGATGTAGAGTAGGCCGTTCTGGCCGCGCTCGACGACCATGTCGAGCCCGCGCTTCTCGGCGATGGCGTTGACCACCTCGCGCGCCGGGACGACGATCTCGCGGCCCTTTTCCTGCTGGGCCTTCATCAGCTCGCGTTGCAGTTGCGCGGCCTCCTTCTGGTAGGCGGCGATGCGCTCCTTGAGCTCGGCGCGCTGCTTGTCGACCTGTGCTTCGCTCATCAGCGGGGCGTCGCGCTCGAGCGATTGCTGCATCTGCATCAGCGTCTGCTCCTCCTCGGCCAGGGCGCGTCCGCGCGGCTCGAAGTCCTTGCGCAGCTGCTCCTGCACCTGCTGACCGATGCGGCTCTCCTCGAGCACCTTCTGCATGTCGACATAGCCGACGCTCGGGCCCGCGAGGGCGGGCAGGGGCAGGGCGAGGGCGAGCAGCAGGGCTGTGGTCTGAAGCGGACGACTCATGTGTGGACTCCGGGATGGTCTCGGGTATCTGGTGGTCCGGCACGGATGGCGGTCGGTGCCGGCGGTTCGGGCCTCTGGCCCCGGCGGGATTCTAAGCCAGGGCGCCGGATCGCGTCACAGTGGCGTGCGCCTGGCCGGTGGTCGCGACCCTGGCGAAAATCACCACGGAAAGCGACAATATACGGAACTTCACCGCCGTTGCGTCCTCAATCGCCTGTGCCGCCGTGAGCGGTGGCGGGCTCGGGGTCGTCGGGCTCGATGGTGACAGGCATGGGGCGGGAAGGTGTCGACGCGCCTCGTTCGTCGTCGCGGTCCAGGCCTCCGGGCGCGACCGGATCCGGTCGCCGACCGACCCCTTTCGATATAGACAGACCGCGTCCGGCAGGCGCGGCCAGCTTTTCCGGAGATCCGCAACGTGGGCAACTCGCTCCAGGACCAACTGCTCAAGGCGGGCTTGGTCAACGAACAGAAAGTCAAGCAGGCACGCTCGGCCAAGCGCAAGAAGGTCAAGCAGAATCCCAAGGGCGGGGCCGGTGAAGAGGCCGCGCGCCAGGCCGCCGAGCGTGCGCGCCGCGAGAAACTCGAGCGCGATCGCGCGCTCAACCGCCAGCGCCAGGAGGAGGCCGCGCGGCGCGCGGCCGAGAACGAGATCCGCCAGCTCATCCACAGCAACCGGGTGGTGCGCGAGCGTGGTGACGTCGCCTACAACTTCACCGACGGCAGCAAGCTCAAGCGGATCTATGTCAACAAGGCACAGCACGCCAAGCTGGTCGCGGGTCGGCTCGCGGTGGTGCGTCAGGACGACTTCTACGAGCTGGTGCCGGCGGAGATCGCCGAGCGCCTGCTCGAGCGCGACGCGCGTCTGGTACTGGTGCTCAACCGCCCCGAGGAGACGCCCGACGCCGACGACCCCTACGCCGAGTTCCAGGTGCCCGACGACCTGATGTGGTGAGTCGGTCGCGCTGCCCATGTCCCTGTTACCGATGGAGTCGCCGATGACGGAACCGGTCAATCTCAAGCTTGCGGTGCTGATCGACGCCGACAACGCCCAGGCGAGTATCGTCGAGGGGCTGCTCGCCGAGGTCGCCAAGTACGGCACCGCGCACGTCAAGCGCATCTATGGCGACTGGACCTCGCCCAATCTCGGCTCCTGGAAGGAGACGCTGCTGCGTCACTCGATCCAGCCGATCCAGCAGTTCAGCTACACCAGGGGCAAGAATGCCACTGATGGCGCGATGATGATCGACGCCATGGATCTGCTCTATTCGCGCAACTTCGACGGTTTCTGCATCGTCTCCAGCGACAGCGACTTCACCCGTCTGGCCTCGCGGTTGCGCGAGTCGGGGATGACCGTCTACGGCTTCGGTGAGCGCAAGACCCCCGAGCCCTTCGTCGCCGCCTGCGACAAGTTCGTCTTCACCGAGGTGCTGCGCGAGGACGTCGACGAGGACATCGACGCGCGCAAGAGCGCCAAGGAGCTCAAGTGCGACACCCGGCTGGTCAACCTGCTGCGCAGCGCCGTCGACAGCGCCGCCGACGACACCGGCTGGGCCGGGCTGGGGGCGGTGGGCTCGGCGGTCGCCAAGCGCAGCCCCGGGTTCGACGCGCGCAACTACGGCTACCGCAAGCTCAGCGAGCTGCTCAATGCCATCCAGCTCTTCGAGCTCGAGGCGCGTCAGGTCGGGCGTGGTCCCAACCGCGTGCTCTACGTCCGCGACCCGCGTGCCCATGGCTGAGCGCGCGCTGCCCCTGATCGACACCCATTGTCATATCGATCTGCCGGTGTTCGACGCCGATCGCGCGGCGGTGCTGTCCGCGGCGCGCGCCGTCGGGGTCGAGACCCTGGTGGTGCCGGCGATCGACCTCGACGGTTGGTCGCGGGTGCTGGCGCAGCGTGCCGCCGCCTCCGGCGAGCGCCCGGCCTGTCGCGCCGCGCTCGGGCTGCACCCGCTCTATCTGCCGCCGCCCGAGGAGGCCGAGTCGGCACTGACGACGCTGCGCGCGCTGGTCGCCGCCGAGCGCCCGGTGGCGATCGGTGAGATCGGGCTCGACTTCCATCGTGCCGACGCCGATCGCGACCACCAGCTGGCGCTGTTCGAGGCCCAGCTGGCGATCGCCCGCGAGGCCCGGTTGCCGGTGCTGCTGCATGTGCGCAAGGCCCACGAGGAGGTGCTCGCGGCGCTCGCCCGCGCCGGTGTCGAGGGCGGCATCGCGCACGCCTTCGGCGGCAGCGAGCAGCAGGCCGGGCGTTATCTCGAGCGCGGGTTCCGGCTCGGCTTCGGCGGCATGCTCACCTTCACGCGCTCGACCCGGCTGCGGCGGCTGGCGCGGGCGTTGCCGCATGACGCCCTGGTGCTCGAGACCGACGCGCCGGACATGACCGTGGCCAGCCACCGGGGCGAGCGCAACAGCCCGGCCTATCTCGGTCAGGTGCTCGCCGCCCTGGCCGAGGTCCGCGACGAGTCGGCGGAGGCGCTCGCCGCCCACACCACGACCAATGCCCGCGAGGTGCTGGCGCTATGAGCCTGGATCAGCCGCTGTGGGACCGCACCCGGATCCTCGTCGGCGAGGACGGGGTGGCGCGACTGCGTGATGCGCACGTCTTCGTCGCCGGGCTCGGCGGGGTCGGTGCCTTCGCCGCCGAGGCGCTGGCGCGCGCCGGGGTCGGCACCCTCACCCTGGTCGATCACGACCGCGTCGCCCCCTCCAACCTCAACCGTCAGCTGGTGGCGCTCACCACCACCCTGGGCCGCCCCAAGGTCGAGGTGATGGCCGAGCGCGTCGCTGCGATCAACCCCGCCTGCCGGGTCCGCGCCCATGCCGCCTTCCTGCCCGCCGAGGGTGCCGATGCCTTCCTCGCCGAGCGCCCGGACCAGCTCGTCGACGCCATCGACAGCCTGGCGAGCAAGCTCGCGCTGATCGAGACCGCGCTGCGTCTCGGTGTGCCGGTGGTCAGCAGCATGGGCGCCGGCGGGCGGCTCGATCCCACCCGTATCCAGGTCGGCGACCTGATGGACACCAAGGTCTGCGGATTGGCGCGCGCGGTGCGCACCAAGCTGCGCCGCCGTGGGGTCGGGCGCGGGGTGTGCGTGGTCTGGTCGGACGAGGAGCCGCACCCGCCGGCACCGCCCGAGCCGGTTAGCCAAGGGCGTCCGCGGGCGGTCAACGGCACCATCAGCTATCTGCCGGCGCTGTTCGGGCTGACCCTCGCCGGGGTGGTGATCCGGCGCCTGCTCGAGGGAACGGACGCCGGCTGAGCGGTTCAGTCCGCCCGTGCCCGCGAGCCGATCCAGTCCGGCAGCGCCTCGGGCGCGAGCGGTCGGGCGAACAGATAGCCCTGGCCTAGCCGACAGCCGAGTCGGCGCAGCGCCAGCGCCTGCTTGCGGGTCTCGATGCCCTCGGCGAGCACCTCCTGCCCCAGTGCCTCGCCGAGGGCGATGATCGCGCGGATGATGTCGCGATCCTGTCCCTGGCTCTCGATCCCGCCGACGAACGAACGATCGATCTTGAGCAGATCGACGGGCAGCTCCTTGAGCCGCGCCAGCGACGAGTGTCCGGTGCCGAAGTCGTCGACCGAGAGGCTGATGCCCTCGGCGCGCAGTCGTTCGAGCTCGGCGATGACCTCGATATCGTGCTCCATCACCACGCCCTCGGTGATCTCCAGTCCCAGATGGTGGGCCTCGAGCCCGGTCTCGGCGAGGATGCGCCGGGTCGTGTCATAGAGTGCGCCGCGCTGGATCTGGGCATGGGCGACGTTGACGTGCACCCGACCGATGGCGATCCCGGCGTCGAGCCAGCGACGTGTCTGGAGACAGGCCTCGTGCAGTGCCCACTCGCCGAGCGCGAGGGTCAGCCCGCTCGACTCGGCGATGGGGATGAAGCGCCCCGGCGGCAGCAGTCCGTGCTGGGGGTGCTGCCAGCGCACCAGGGCCTCGAGACCGACCAGGGCGCCGTCGATCAGCGAGACCTGGGGTTGGTAGTGGAGCAGCAGCTCGCCGTCGCGGATGGCGCGCCTGAGCTCGTGTTCGAGCTGGGCGCGCTCGCGGGCGATGCGGGTGAGGGTGGCGGTGAAGAAGGCATAGCTGTTGCCGCCGGCATGCTTGGCCTGGCACAACGCGACCTCGGCGTTGCGCAGCAGCTGGGAGCTGTCGGCACCGTCGCGCGGGTAGAGCGCGACACCGATGCTCACGGTGATCAACAGCTCATCGTCGCAGAGCTCGAAGGGTGCGGCGATGGCGCGCAGCAGCTGTTCGGCGAGTCGGGCGCTGTCGCCCTCGTCGGCGATGTGCTCGGTGAGCACCATCAGCTCGTCGCCGCTGAAGCGGGCGATGGTGTCGTCGCGTTGCAGTTGTGTCTTCAGGCGCCGCCCGACGGCGCGCAGCAGGGCGTCGCCACCGGCGTGACCGAGTGCATCGTTGATCCCCTTGAAGCGATCGATGTCGACGAACAACACGGCGAGCTGAGCACGTCCCTGTTCGGCGCGACCGATGGCGTGCTCGAGCCGGGCCTGGAACAGCAGCCGGTTGGGCAACTCGGTGAGGGCGTCATGATGGGTGAGGTAGTCGACCCGCGCCTGGGAATGACGGACCTGGCTGAGGTCGGAGAAGACGCCGACGAAGTGCGCCGTCTCGCCCTGGGCATCGCGCACCCGGTTGACCCGCAGCAGTGCCGGGTGGACGCTGCGGTCGCGATAGCGGATCCAGATCTCGCCGCGCCAGTAGCCGGTCTCGGCGAGGGCGCGGCGCATCGAATGGAAAAAGCCCGGGGGGTGGCGGGCCGACTTGAGGATCGAGATCGGCCGACCGAGCAGGGTGTCGTGCTCATAGCCGGTGATCGCGGTGAAGGCGCGGTTGACCTCGAGCAGGCGTCCGCTCGCGTCGGTGATGTAGATCCCCTCGGCGGTGCTGTCGAAGACGGTGCCGGCCAGGCGCAACCGCTCCTCGGCGGCGCGGATCTCGGTGAGATCGATGTCGACGCAGAACATCTCGCGCCGGCCGCTGCTGTAGCGCTGCATCACATGGCTGGAGAAGACCTCGACCGGTGAGCCGTCGCGTCGGCGCAGCCGCAGCTCGCCGGCCGGCGGGTCGCGATCGCTCTGCAGCCAGGTATCGATCAGCCCCGTCATCCGCTCGCGAAACTCCGGCGGGATGATCAGCTCCTCGATCCGCCGTCCCAGCGCCTCTTGCGGGGTGTAGCCGTAGACGCGCTCGTTGGCGCGGTTCCAGAAGGTGACGCGACGCTGTTCGTCGTAGCCCTGGACCGCGATCGCCGGCAGCTTCTCGAGGATGCCGCGAAAGCGCGCCTCGCTCTCGCGCAGCGCCGACTCGATGCGGCGACGCTCGCGATGCGACAGCACCACGAGCACCACGAGCACCACCGGGCCGCTGGGTGTGTTCTCGACCAGTTGCAGTCGCACCTCGAGCGGGGTGCGCGGGTCCGGGCCCGGGGCCTCGAGCACCCGCTCGCCGGTGTGCACCGCGGCCAGCTCGTCGTCGAGTTCCCGCTCCGCCGGCCAGCAGGGCAGCGGCTCGAGCCGCTGGCCGAGCAGCTCGCGTTCGTCCAGACGCAGCAGCTGGCAGGCGGTCAGGTTGGCGAGCAGGATGCGCCCGTCGTCGGGGTCGATTGCGATCAACCCTTCGTGGCTGGCATCGAAGAGCGTACGCAACAACCCCAGCGCCGAGTTGGTTGAGGAGAGGTGCGGACGCTTGGGTGCGACGGGCACGGGGTCAGACTCCAAGGTCAGCGTCGTTGTTCGGCTGGAGGAGAAGGTCGGTCCGGTCGTGTTCGGCGCATCGGGATCGCTCCGCAGTGAAGTCCGCTGTCGATTCTAAGGGGGCATTGACGATGCCGCATGTGGATTATGGGCTCGATTTGATCCCCTCCCACCCGGCAAGTGCCTCGCGGCGCGACTGCGCCAGGTCGACGATGGGGGTCGGATAGTTGACGCCGAGCCCGACGCCGGCGCGTGCCAGCGTGGTGCTGGTGGCGGTCCAGGGCTGTTGCAGTACCTTGTCGGGCAGCCGCGCCAGCTCCGGACACCAGCGGCGCACATAGTCACCATTGGGGTCAAAGCGTTCGCCCTGGCGCACCGGGTTGAAGACCCGGAAGTAGGGTGCGGCATCGGCGCCGCAGCCGGCCGTCCACTGCCAGCCGAGGGTGTTGCTGGCGAGGTCGGCATCGACCAAGGTGTCCCAGAACCAGCGCGCGCCGAGCTGCCAGGGCAGGCGCAGGTTCTTGGTGAGCAGCGAGGCGGCGACCATGCGCACCCGGTTGTGCATCCAGCCGGTGTGCCACAGCTCGCGCATCCCGGCATCGACCAGGGGGATGCCGGTGCGTCCCTGCTGCCAGCGCTCGAGCACATCGCTATCGGACGGCTCGCGCCAGGGGTAGTCGGCGAAGCGCGTATCGAGCGGATGCTCCGGGGTTTGCGGGAAGTGATAGAGCAGATGATAGGCGAACTCGCGCCAGCCGAGTTCGCGCACGAAGGCGTGCTCGCCGAGGGGCAGGGCTGCGGGGAGCGCGGCGCGGGTCAGCGCGAGCAGCCGGTGTGGCCCGATCTCGCCGAAGTGGAGGTGTGGCGAGAGGCGCGAGGTGGCGGGGCGGTCGGGGTGGTCGCGCAGCTCACCGTAGCCGTCGAGATGGCCGGCGAGGAAGCGCTCGGCGGTCGTTCGGGCGCCGTGCTCGCCGGGCGTCCAGGCCTCGGCCAGCCCTTGGTCCCAGCGGATGCGGGGCAGCAGGTCGAGATCGGCGACGGTGTCGCCGCCGTCGAGCTCGACGCCGGGGATGCGCACCGGGGCCGCGATCGGGTCGGGGAGTTCGGCGAGTCGCGGTGTGCAGTGGCGCCAGAAGGCGCTGAACACCTTGTAGGGACCGCCGCTGCCGGTGGCTGCCTCCCAGGGCTCGAACAGCAGCGCGCCCTTGTGGCTGGTGCAGTCGAGCCCGGCGGCACGGAGTTGCTGCTTGATCGCGGTGTCGCGCTCGCGGGTGGCGGGGTCGTAGAGACGGTTCCAGTGGATCGCCCGGGCGCCGCTGGTCTCGGCCAGCCGGCGCAGCAGCGCGAGGCTCTCGCCCTGGCCGATCCACAGTCGGGCGCCGCAGGCGCGCAGCGCGGCATCGAGCGCCTCGAGGCTGTGGTGCAGCCACCAGCGGCTGGCCGCGCCCGGGGCCCAGGGGGCCTCCTCATCGGGGGCGTGGATATAGACCGGGAGGATGCGTGCGCCCGAGCGCAGCGCCGCCTCGAGCGCGGGGTTGTCGTCGAGACGCAGATCGCGTCTGAACCAGACGATGACGGTATCGGACATGATGTGGTGCTGATCGGTGGGTGTGAACGGACGGCGTCGCTGCTGGCGACGCGCGATGCCGATGGTAGCCGATCCGGGCGTGTTCGAGTGTCCCGCTCAGGGCGCGGTTGTCAGCACCTCGTCGAGGAAGGTCTCGAGCATGCGCCAGGCGCGTTGTGCGGCGCGGGCGTCGTAGGCCACCCCGTCGAGCTTGTAGCGGTCGGCCCCCGGGTTGGTGAAGCCGTGACGGGCACCGCCGTAGATCACCAGCTGCCAGTCGGCGCCGAGGCGTTCGAGTTCGTGCTGGAAGGCGTGCACGCGCGCCGTCGGCACCATGGGGTCGGCGGCGCCGTGCAGCGCGAGCACCGCGGGTGAGAGGTGGCCGAGCTCGGGCGGCGGCGGGGGCAGGGAGCCGTGGACGCTGACCACGCCGGCGAGCGGCGCGCCGGCATAGGCCAGTTGCATCGCGGTGGCGCCGCCGAAGCAGTAGCCGAGCGCGACGATGCGCTCGGGGTCGACCTCGGGGCGCTCGCGCAAAACATCGAGCCCGGCGAGTGCGCGCTGGCGCCAGGCCTCGGGGTCTTCGCTGAGCTGGGTCATCCACGCCTTGGCGTCGGCGGCGTGTTCGGTGACCCGGCCGGCGCCGTAGAGGTCGGCGGCGAAGACCACGTAGCCGAGTTCGGCGAGTCGGCGCGCCTGGGCGCGGACGTGATCGTTGAGCCCCCACCACTCGTGCAGCACCAACACCCCGGGGCGTGGGCCGGGTTGGGCGTCGTCAAGGCTGAGATAGCCGCCGAGGCGGGTCTCGCCGTCGGTGTAGAACAGGGTCTCGGTGCGGGGCGTGGCCCCGACCTCGAGCGTGACCAGCAGGGCGACGGCGGCGAGCAGCGACGGGATGCGCATCCTCAGTTCCCTCCGTGCGGATCTCTGGGGCGGGCATGGACCTGGCCCGCATGAGGGGGATATCCGGGCGCATGGTCGCGATGGCAATATGTCTCCCAGAGGCAGGATTGCAACCCTGATCCGGCCCGTCTATCCTGATGCTGCGTTGCAGCACGGCGGTCCGGCCCCGCCGATTCAGACGTGGCCGATCAGCTCGTCGAGATGCGTACTGACACAACGGCCGAGCGCCGACAGCGTATACCCCCCCTCCAGGCAGGACACCACCCGTTCTCCGGCATGGCGCAGCGCGAGCTGATGGAGCTCGCGGGTGAGCCAGCCGAAGTCGGCCTCGCGCAGGTTGAAGTGCGCCATGTCGTCCTCGATATGGCCGTCGAATCCCGCCGAGATCATGATCAGCTCGGGCGCGAAGTCGTCGAGCCGGGGCAGCCAGGTCTGCTCGATCGCGGTCTTGAAGGCGGCCCCGTCGGTCAGTCGCGGCAGCGGCAGGTTGAGGATGTTGGGTGCGTCGGTGTCGGCGCCGCTGTTGGGGTAGAAGGGGTGCTGGAAGCTCGAACAGAACAGCACCCGCTCGTCGCCGCGGAAGATCTCCTCGGTGCCGTTGCCATGATGGACGTCGAAGTCGATGATGGCCACCCGCTCGAGCCCGTGATGGGCGAGGGCGTGGGCGGCGCCGATGGCGACGTTGTTGAACAGGCAGAAGCCGCCGCCGCTGCGCCGTCCGGCATGGTGGCCCGGCGGCCTCACCGAGCAGAAGGCGGCATGATGACGGTCGCTCATCACCAGATCGACGCCGAGGATCACCGCGCCGGCGGAGTGCATCGCCGCCTCCATGGTATGGCGGTTCATGCCGGTGTCGCCGCCGTCGACCCAGGCCACCGAGTCGTCGCTCGGGGCGGTGTCGATGATGTGCTGGACATAGTCCGGGTCGTGCACCATCTCGAGCTGCGCGCGACTCGCGGCGGGGGCGTCGTAGTGGGTCAGCAGCATCTCGATGCCGCAGGCGATCATGCGATCGCCGATCGCGTTGAGCCGCTCGGGGCACTCGGGATGATGTTCGCCCATGCGGTGTTCCATGCAGGACGGGTGGCTGATGAAGGCGAGATTCATGTCGGGTCCTCGGTCGTCGAGCACGGCGTCCGCTGGAGGCGCCGCCGGCATGGTTTCGTTCTTCGCGACAGGGCGTCCACACGGACGCATCCGGGCTGCGATCATTGGCACGGGGGGCGGCGCACGCGCTGGGCGCGGGCTCGCCGACACGACCTTCCATCCTCGCCTCGGCGGGGATTCCCGGTCAATGCGGAGCATCCCCGGCGTCTCGGGTGCGCGTCGCTGCCCCGAGGCGATGGCCGGTTTCCGTGCCGGGCGTGACGGGATGGCCGATAATCAGTCCCTCTTGGAGGGTTTCAATGCAGCTTAACCCCTTTCCTGCCTCGGAGGGCAGATCCCATGCGCTTGACCGACATTGACCAACTCTTCACCCCGAGTGCCGTGGCGGTGTTCGGTGCGAGCGATGAGGAAGGCTCGATCGGCGGAATGGTGTTCCGCAACCTGCTCGCTGGTGGCTTCAAGGGCCACTGCTATGCGATCAACCCCAAGTACGAGGAGGTCGCCGGTCAGCCCTGCTATCCGAGCCTGACGGCGCTCGACAAGCACATCGATCTGGCGGTGATCGCCATCCCCGCCGAACGGGTGCCGGCGATCCTCGATCAGTGCGGCAGCTATGGGGCCAAGGCGGCGGTGGTGCACTCGGCCGGATTCGCCGAGCACGGTGAGCGCGGCGAGGTGCTCCAGGAGCGCATGGTCGAGGCCGCACGGCGCAACCGCATCCGCGTGCTCGGGCCCAACTGTCTCGGGGTGATGCGCCCGCAGCACGGGCTCAACGCCAGTGTCGGCGAGGCGTTGCCGCGCAGCGGCAACGTCGCCCTGGTGTCGCAGTCGGGGGCGATCTGCACCGCGATGATGGACTGGTCGGAGCCGCGCAAGGTCGGCTTCTCGGCGGTGGTCTCGCTCGGTGCGGCGGCCGATGTCGACTTCGGCGACATCCTCGACTATCTCGCCCTCGACAGCCAGACCCAGTGCATCCTGCTCTATGTCGAGGGCATCCGCAACGCGCGCCACTTCATCAGCGGGCTGCGCGCCGCGGCGCGGCTCAAGCCGGTGGTGATCGTCAAGGCCGGGCGGCATCCGGCCGGCTCGCGGGCGGTGAAGTCGCACACCGGCGGCTTCGTCGGCTCGGCGGAGGTGTTCCGTGCGGTGACCGATCGCGCCGGCGTGGTGCAGGTCGACGACCTCGACCAGCTGTTCGCCGCCGCCCAGGTGTTCGGCGCCCGCCGTCGGCTTGCCGGCGACCGCATCGCCATCATCACCAATGGCGGCGGTCCCGGCGTGCTCGCCGCCGATCGCACCGTCGAGCTGGGCCTGACCCTGGCGCAGTTGAGCGACTCCACCCGTCAGGTGCTCGAGCGGGTGTTGCCGGACTACTGGTCGCACGGCAACCCCATCGACATCATCGGGGATGCCAACCCGGAGCGCTATCGTGCCGCGCTCGACGCCTGCCTCGCCGACCCCGAGGTCGACGGCGTGCTCTGCATCCTCGCGCCGCTGGTGTTCGGCGATCCGGTGGCCACCGCCAAGGAGGTGATCGATGCGGCCAAGGGCAGTCGCAAGCCGGTGCTCGCCTGCTGGATGGGCGGGCAGTACGTGGTCGATGCGCAGACGCTGCTCGCCGAGAACGGGGTGCCGCACTTCGACAACCCCGAGGTCGCCGCCTCGGCCTTCGCCTTCCTCGCCGTGCACCAGCGCAACCAGAAGCTGCTGATGCAGTCGCCGGCGCCGCTGGCCTTCGAGAACCCGCCCGACATCGAGGGCGCGCGACTGATCATCGAGGGGGTGATGGCCGAGGGGCGCAAGGTACTCGGCACCGTCGAGGCCAAGGCGATCCTCTCGGCCTTCCGCATCCCCACCATGCAGGCGGTGATGGCGCGCACCCCCAACGAGGCGTTGATGGCGGCCGAGGCGCTCGGCTTCCCGGTGGTGATGAAGGTCAACTCCCCCGACCTGGAACACAAGTCCGCGGTCGACGGGGTCAAGCTCAACATCGCCGACGCCCAGTCGGTGCGCCGCACCTTCACCGAGATCGTCGAGCGCGCCCGGCGGCTGCGCCCGGACGCCCGGCTCGAGGGGGTGACGGTCGAGCATATGGTCTCGAGCCGCGCCGCGCGCGAGCTGATGATCGAGGTCTTCCGCGACAAGATCTTCGGCCCGGTGATCTGCTTCGGCGCCGGCGGCACCAAGATCGAGGTGATCGAGGATCGTGCCCTGGGCCTGCCGCCGCTCAACGCCTTCATCATCCAGACGATGATCGACCACACCCGCATCGCGCGGCTGATGGGCAGCTTCCAGCACATGCCGCCGATGAATCGGGTGGCGCTGGCGAGGATCCTGCAACGCGTCTCGGAGATGGTCTGCGAGCTGCCCGAGGTCATCGGTCTGCGGATCAACCCGTTGATCGGCAACGACAAGGAGGTGATCGCGGTCGACGCCTCGATCCATGTCGACTACCGCCCGCCGCAGCAGCGCATCTACGGCCACATGGCGATCTATCCCTATCCGAGTCACCTCATCGAGCGGGTACAGCTGCCCGACGGGCGCGATCTGGTGATCCGCCCGATCCGTCCGGAGGATGCCGAGATGGAGCAGGACTTCGTCCGCGGACTCTCCGAGCAGACCAAGTACTTCCGCTTCATGCAGGCGATCAAGGAGCTGACCCCGGAGATGCTGGTGCGCTTCACCCAGATCGACTACGACCGCGAGATCGCGCTGATCGGGGTGCTCGAGCACGAGGGCAAGGAGGTGCAGGTCGGGGTGGCGCGCTACATGACGCGCCCGGGCGGCGAGGCCTGCGAGTTCGCCATCGTGGTCTCCGACCAGTGGCGCAACATGGGCATCGGCGCACGGCTGATGCGCTCGCTGATGCAGAACGCGCGCCGGCGCGGCTTCCGGGTGATGGACGGCGAGGTGCTCTCGGCCAACAACCGCATGCTGGCGCTGGTCAAGTCGCTCGGCTTCCGTATCGTCAACGATCCCCAGGACATGTCGGTGAAGCTCGTCAGCAAGGTGCTCTGAGCCCTGCGACGGTGTGCCAGAGTCCCGGATAAATCGCACTAATAACCTTTGGTAAGGTTATAATAGCGCGAGTAATTTTTGGAGGGATTCATGGCACAGGCTACCCGCCGTGGGCAATTGACACTGAGCGACTATGTCGAGCGCATCCTGCGCGAGGGGGCGATGTGGGCACTGATGTGCCTGGCGCTCTATCTGTTGCTCGCGCTGGCGACCTATTCACCCCAGGACCCCGGCTGGTCCTATGTCGGCGATGGTGAGCGGGTGAGCAACGCCGGTGGTCGCACCGGGGCCTGGTTCGCCGACGGCGCCCTCTATCTGTTCGGTTTCTTCGCCTACCTGATCCCGGTGCTGGTCGGCTGGAGCGCCTGGGTGGTGTTCCGTGGTCGCGGCGAGGCGGTGGTGCTGCGCCCCTGGGTGCTGTCGCTGCGCTGGATCGGTTTTGCGCTGACCCTGGTGGCCGGTTGCGGCATCGCCTCGATCCACTTCTCGACCCTCGGCGGGGTGCTGCAGAACGGCGCCGGGGGGGCGCTCGGCAGCAGCCTCAGCTCGGCCATGCTCGGTGCCTTCAACGTCCCCGGGACCGACCTCTTGCTGGTCGGCACCCTGCTGATCGGACTCAGCCTGTTTTGGGGGATCTCCTGGGTGAGACTGCTCGATGCCACCGGGGCCACGGCGCTGCAGGCGCTGCGTGCCGCGCGTGGTCTGCTCGAGGACTCGCGGGGGCGTCTGAAGCAGTTGCGCGAAGGTCCCGAGCTCAGTCCCGAGGGGCTGCCGCGCGCGCTCAACCTGATCGACCCCGATGAGTTCGCCGGCGACCCCGAGCCTGCGCCCGCCCCGCGCCCAGCGCCCCGCGCGAAGGCCCGGCGTCGCTCGCGCGCTCGCCCCAACGGGTTCCCGGAGGCGGTGCGCGCGACCATGACCGATCCACTGCCCGAGCCCGAGCCCGAACCGGCGCCTCCTCCAGAGCCGGCGCCGCCGCGCCGCCCGGTCGCTCCTGCTCCCGCTCCCGAGCCGAGTGCGGTGCCGCCACGCGCTGCGCGACCCGCGCCGCCGCCAGCACCGGTCTCTGCGCCCGCGCCCGAACCCGAGCCGCCGGCCCAGGTGCCGGTCGCGGTGCGCGACATCCCCGCCGAGGGCATGCGTCCGCCGCTCTCGCTGCTCGACGCGCCGACCAAGAGCGGTCGCGGCTATAGCGCCGAGCAGCTCGAGGAGCTGTCGCGTCAGGTCGAGCTGCGCCTGGCCGACTTCGGCGTCGAGGCGCGGGTCGAGGAGGTCTATCCCGGTCCCGTGGTCACCCTCTTCGAGATCGACCTCGCCCCCGGTACCAAGGTCAGCAAGATTACCGGCCTGGCCAAGGATCTGGCCCGCGCGCTGTCGACGATCAGCGTGCGCGTGGTCGAGGTGATCCCGGGCAAGTCGCTGATCGGCATCGAGATCCCCAACGAGCAGCGCGAGATCGTGTTCCTGCGCCAGACGCTCGGCTCGGACGCCTATCAGGAGGCGCGCTCGGTGCTCACCCTGGGGCTGGGCACCAACATCGCCGGCCAGCCGGTGGTTGCCGATCTGGCGCGCATGCCCCATGCGCTGATTGCCGGCACCACCGGCTCGGGCAAGTCGGTGGCGATCAACGCGATGATCCTCAGTCTGCTCTACAAGGCCGACCCCAAGGACGTGCGGTTGATCATGGTCGACCCGAAGATGCTGGAACTCTCGGTCTACGAGGGTATCCCGCACCTGCTCACCCCGGTGGTCACCGACATGAAGGAGGCGGCCAACGCGTTGCGCTGGTGCGTCGGCGAGATGGAGCGACGCTACCGGCTGATGGCCAAGCTCGGGGTGCGCAACATCGCCGGCTACAACAAGCGCATCGCCGAGGCCGAGGCCGCCGGCACCCCGATCGCCGATCCGCTCCACGACCCCGCGCTCGGCGCCGCACCGGCGCTCGAGCACCTGCCCTATATCGTGGTCATCATCGACGAGCTGGCCGACATGATGATGGTGGTCGGCAAGAAGGTCGAGGAGCTGATCGCGCGCCTGGCGCAGAAGGCGCGCGCCTCGGGCATCCATCTGCTGCTGGCCACCCAGCGCCCCTCGGTCGACGTGCTCACCGGGTTGATCAAGGCCAACATCCCCACCCGCATGGCCTTCCAGGTGTCCTCGCGGATCGACTCGCGCACCATCCTCGATCAGCAGGGCGCCGAACAGCTGCTCGGGCACGGCGACATGCTCTATCTGCCACCCGGCGGCAACCTCCCCAATCGCGTGCACGGCGCCTTCGTCGACGATCACGAGGTGCACGCGGTGGTGGAACATCTCAAGCAGTTCGGTGGTCCGGACTATATCGACGACGTGTTGCGCGAGCCGACCGAGTCGCTGCCGGGGATCGACCCCGAGCCGCGCGGCGGCGACACCGAGGACACCGACCCGCTGTTCGACGAGGCGGTGCAGATCGTCGTCGAGACCCGTCGCGCCTCCATCTCCGGGGTGCAGCGCCGGCTCAAGATCGGTTACAACCGCGCCGCGCGCCTGATCGAGGAGATGGAGCGTATCGGCATCGTCAGCCCGGCCGAGACCAACGGCAACCGCGAGGTCCTGGTCCCGCCGCCACAGGAGGAGTGATCGCGTGATTCGAGCGACCCTGTCCGCCCGCGCCCTCGGCGCCGTCCTGCTCGCCTTGCTGTTGCCCGTCGCGGCGTTCGCCGGGGAGGGCGCGCAGCGTCTCGAGCGCTATCTCGCCGGTCTCGACAGCCTGCGCGCGGACTTCGTGCAGTACACCTTCAATGCCGCGCGCACCCAGATGACCGAATCGCACGGACGCTTCTATCTGCAGCGCCCGGGTCGCTTTCGCTGGGAATACGACGACCCGGTGGCGCAGGTGATCATCGCCGACGGCAAGCGCGTCTATGTCCACGACCTGGAACTCGAGCAGGTCACCCACCAGAGCCAGGAGCGGGCGCTGCGCGGCACCCCGGCGCTGCTGCTCGCCAGCGGCGCGCCGATCACCGAGCACTTCGCCGTCAGCGAGCTGCCGAGCACGGATGGGCGCGCCTGGGTGGCGCTGCGTCCGCTCGACGCCGACGCCGAGGTCGAGCGCATCGAGCTCGGCTTCGGCAGCGATGGCCTCGAGAGCCTGATCATGGAGGACGGCTTCGGTCAGAACACCCGGCTCGACTTCAGCGCAGCGACCCGCAACCTCGCGCTCGAACCCGACCTGTTCGAGATCGATCGCAGCGCGGTCGACGACTTCCTCTCCTTCGACTGAGCCATGCCCGCGACCCGCGATAACCCCCAGACCCCACTCGCCGAGCGGCTGCGCCCGGCCTCTCTCGAGGATTTCCGCGGGCAGTCGCACCTGCTCGGTCCCGACAAGCCGCTGCGTCGCGCGCTCGAGTCGGGGCATGCCCATTCGATGATCCTCTGGGGACCGCCCGGCACCGGCAAGACCACCCTGGCGCGGCTGATCGCCGCGCGCGCCGAGGCCGAGCTGATCACCCTCTCGGCGGTGCTCGCCGGGGTCAAGGAGATCCGCGAGGCGGTCGCCCGCGCCCAGGCGCGGCTGGCCGCCGACGGCAGCGCCAGCCTGTTGTTCATCGACGAGGTGCACCGCTTCAACAAGGCCCAGCAGGATGCCTTCCTGCCGCACGTCGAGGACGGCACCCTGACCTTCATCGGCGCCACCACCGAGAACCCCTCGTTCGCGCTCAACAACGCGCTGCTCTCGCGCGCCCGGGTCTATGTGCTGCAGTCACTCGGTAGCGATGATCTGGTCGCGGTGCTCGAACGCGCGCTGCATGACCCGCGCGGCGGGCTGGCCGCGCGCCGTCTCGCGCTCGACCCCGAGGCGGCGCGGTTGATCGCCGAGGGCGCCGACGGCGATGCGCGCAGCGCGCTCAACCTGCTGGAGCTGGCCGCCGCGGCGGTCGATACGGGCGCGGTGATCGGGCGCGAGACGGTGGCGGCGGTGGCCAGCGCCTCGCTGCGCCGCTTCGATCGCGGCGGCGACGACTTCTACGACCAGATCTCGGCGCTGCACAAGTCGGTGCGCGGCTCGGCGCCGGATGCCGCGCTCTACTGGCTGGCGCGGATGCTCGACGGCGGCTGCGACCCGCTCTATCTGGCGCGCCGCCTGGTGCGTATCGCCAGCGAGGACATCGGCAACGCCGACCCGCGCGCGCTCGATCTGGCGCTCAACGCCTGGGAGGCGCAGGCGCGGCTCGGTTCGCCCGAGGGCGAGCTGGCGCTGGCACAGGCGACCGTCTATCTCGCCTGCGCGGCCAAGAGCAATGCCGTCTACACCGCCTGGAAGGCCGCTCAGGCCGATGCCCGCGCCTCGGGCTCGCTGGGGGTGCCGCTGCATCTGCGCAATGCGCCGACGCGGCTGATGAAGGAACTCGGTCACGGTCGGCGCTATCGCTATGCCCACGACGAGCCCGAGGGCTATGCCGCCGACGAGCGCTACTTCCCCGACGAGCTGGGCGAGCGGCGCTATTACGCGCCGGTCGAGCGTGGGCTGGAGATCCGTATCCGCGAGAAGCTCGAACGCCTCGCCGCACTCGACCGTGCCGCGCGCGCGCGGCACGGCGGGCGTGGCTGAACGGGTCTAGTCGGCGAGGGTGCCGAGGCGCTGGCCGAGGCGCACCGTCTGTCCCGGGGCAAGCCCGGTCTCCCAGTCGACGCGCCCGCGCGGCAGCAGCACCACCACGGTCGAGCCGAGGTTGAAGCGGCCCATCTCGGCGCCGCGCGCGAGTTCTACCGGCGCGGCCTCGCGATAGTCCTGACGGTTGGGTGGGCCGAGCCGGTGCGGCGGCGTCACCACCCCGGACCACACCGTCTCGATGCCACCGACGAAGATCGCCCCCACCAGCACCTGCGCCAGCTCGCCGGCCGCGGTCTCGAAGCGGGTCACCAGACGCTCGTTGCGGGCGAACAGCCCCGGCACCCGGTTGGCGGTGGCGGCGTTGACGCTGAACAGCGCGCCCGGGACATGGGTCATCTCCAGCAGCCGCCCGGCCAGCGGCATGTGGATGCGGTGATAGTCGCGCGGCGAGAGATAGATGGTGACGAAGTGCCCGCCCTCGAACGGGTGCGATGCGCCGGGATCGAGCCCGAGCAGGGTGTCGACGGCGTAGTCCTGGCCCTTGGCCTGGATCAGCCGTCCGTTCTCGATGCGTCCGATCTGGCTGATCGCGCCGTCGACCGGGCAGAGCAGGGCGCGCGGATCGGGGTCGAGCGGGCGCGCCTCGGCGCGCAGCGCGCGGGTGAAGAAGGCGTTGAAGTGGGGATAGGCGTCGAGGTCGGGCTCGGCGGCCTGCTGCATGTCGATGCCGTACTGGCGGGCGAAGCCGTGGATCAGCAGGCGCTTCAACGGGCGCCAGCGCAGTCGTGAGAGACGGTGCATCAGCTCGGAGAGCAGACGCTGTGGCAACAGGTACTGCAGGGCGACGAACAGCCGTTCGCCCCAGTCGGATCGGGTCATGGGGTCTCCGCGAGCAACGCCGGCGCGGCGGCGTGAAGCGCCGCCAGATCGGCGGCCAGGGTGGCACCGGCGGCGGTGCCGGGGAGGATCGCCAGCAGCTGCGCACCCGGCGCGAATACCAGGATCGGGGCCGATCCGGCGTCCGTGTCGTCGCCCAGCGCGGCGAGCGGCGCGCGCGCCTCGGGCGCGCCCGAGACGATGTCGAGCGCCGGCGAGAGCCGGCTGAAGTCGCGCGCCCGGGCCTGGTCGGCGCCGCCGTCGACCAGCACCAGGCGCAGCGCCCCGGCGATCGCGGGCCGGTCGGCGAGCCGGTTGCGGGTCTCGATCAGGCGCTGTAGCGCGCGCTGACCGGAGGCGTCGGCGAGGTCGCCGAAGGCGAGCAGGGTCCAGTCGGCGCCGAGTCGGGCGCGGTCGAAGGGACGCCCGAGGGCGTCCTCCAGGGCGAACTCGGGGGCCGCCAGCGGCGGGCGCAGCAGCACCCCGCTGATCGTCGTCGGCTCGGCATGACGGCGCTGGTACTGGTTCCCCCACTGGTAGCCGAGCACCAGTATCGCCATGGCGAGCAGCATCAGGATCAGGCGTGCCGCCAGCGGGCGGCGATTGGCGAGCAGCACCGCGATCCCCTCCTCAGTCCGTCCCCAGCGCCGCGCGCGCGGCGGCGAGCGCCGCGCCGGTGTCGGTCTGGTGGCCGAGCGCGCCGAGTTCGGTGCCGAGCGCGCCGAGACAGAGCAGGATGTTCTCGGGACGGCTGCTGTAGCCCATCAGCCCGATGCGCCACACCTTGCCGGCGAGGCTGCCGAGCCCGGCGCCGAGTTCGAGGTTGTAGCGCGCGAGCAGCCGGGTGCGGACCTCGGCCTCGTCGATCCCGGCCGGCACCGCTACGGCGTTGAGCTGTGGCAGGCGCTCGGCCTCGGGCACGATCAGCTCCAGCCCCAGGGCCTCGAGCCCGGCGCGCAGTGCCTGGTGGTGATGGGCGTGCCGCGCCCAGGCCTGTTCGATGCCCTCCTCGGCGAGCATCACCAGCGACTCGTGCAGGGCGTAGAGGGCGTTGACCGGGGCGGTGTGGTGGTAGCTGCGCTTCTGCTCGCCGCTCCAGTAGCCCATGATCAGGTTGAGGTCGAGGAACCAGCTGTTGACCTTGGTGGTGCGGGCGCGGACCTTGTCGAGCGCGCGCTCGCTGAAGGTCACCGGGGCCAGCCCCGGGGTGCAGCTGAGACACTTCTGCGAGCCCGAGTAGACCGCGTCGAGCCCCCAGGCGTCGACCTCCAACGGGCTGCCGCCGAGCGAGGTGACCGCGTCGCAGATGGTCAGGCAGTCGTGACGGCGCGCGATCTCGGCCAGCGCCTGGGCATCGGAGCAGGCGCCGGTGCTGGTCTCGGCATGGACGAAGGCGAGGATGCGCGCCTCGGGATGGGCGGCGAGGGTGCGCTCGACCTGCTCGGGGTCGACGGCGCGCCCCCAGGTGCCCTCGACCACCACCGCGGTGGCGCCGGCGCGCTCGACGTTCTCCTTCATCCGCGTGCCGAACACCCCGTTGATGCACACCACTACGGTGTCGCCCGGCTCGACCAGGTTGACGAAGCAGATCTCCATCCCCGCCGATCCGGGGGCCGAGACCGGCATGGTCAGCGCGTTGTCGGTGCGGAAGGCGCCGCGCAGCAGGGTCTTGAGCTCGTCCATCATGGCGACGAAGGCCGGGTCGAGATGACCGATGGTGGGACGGGCGAGGGCGGCGAGCACGCGCGGGTGGACATCGGCCGGTCCCGGCCCCATCAAGGTGCGTGCAGGGGGATTGAAGGAGTGGATCATGGTCTGCGTTCCGGTGTCGTTCGTTTTGATGGCGAGCGCCGGGGCGCGGGCGATGGATCTGCCGCGACTGGTCGCTGTCGGGAGCTTCCGGAGTATACGGGGCGTCCCCAGGGCGCTCAAGACGGCCCGGCGCGACCACTCGCACCCCAGTGACAGCGGCAGAAATCGGAGGTGGACGATGAGCGACGAGATCGAGCTGAGCGATGAGGAATGGCGCGCGCGCCTGACCCCGGAGCAGTATCAGGTGTGCCGTGAGCGGGGCACCGAGCGTGCCTTCACCGGCGCCTATCACGACTACAAGGGGCCGGGGCTGTTTCGCTGCGTGTGTTGCGGCGAGCCGCTGTTCGACGCCGCGGCCAAGTTCGACTCCGGTACCGGCTGGCCGAGCTTCCACAGCCCGCACGCGCCGGGGACGGTGGCGCGCGCCGCCGACCACAGTCACGGCATGGAACGCACCGAGGTCCACTGCCGACGCTGCGGCGCCCACCTCGGCCACGTCTTCCCCGACGGCCCGGCCCCCACCGGCGAGCGCTACTGCATCAACTCCGTGGCCCTCGCGCTGGATACCGGGGAGGGGTAGCGGTCAGCCATCGGTCCCCAGCCGCCAGCCGGGGATTGAACCGCCAAGATACCGTCTTGCCCGTCAATCGCCGATCATGCACACCAGCCTCCCCGACTGGAGGCTGGAAGCTGATCGCTGGAAGCTGGTTCGAACCGCCGAGGCGCGAAGGGCGCAAAGGGAAGAAGAGCCTCCAGCGATCAGCCGCCAGTTGCCAGTGGCTGCCTGCCCTCAAGTGCTGGCACCGAGAGCGTGCGTGACGGCTGATGGCAGGCAGTGCTGTCGTCGAGGGCGCACTCCCACTGGCTGCTGGAGACTGGTCGCTTACAACTTGAGCCCCTTTGCGCCCTTCGCGCCTTCGCGGTTCAATCCCCTGGTAGCTGGTAGCTGGTAGCTGGTAGCTGGTAGCTGGTAGCTGGTAGCTGGTAGCTGGCGTCCCGCGCGGCTTTGCGGTTCAATCCTCCCGAATGCCGCGTCGGCCTCGGTTGCGCCGGCGTCGATCGTGTCGCTGCTATCGAGTCGAACCCTTGGATATCGCCCTGCTCAAGACCTTCATCGAGGTCGCCCGTCATCGTCATTTCGGTCGCGCCGCCAGTGCGCTCTGCGTCAGTCAATCGGCGGTGAGCGCGCGGGTCAAGCTGCTCGAATCGGTGCTCGGGGTGGTGTTGTTCGAACGCCGACGCGGCGATATCCGCCTCACCGAGCCGGGGCAGCGGTTGTTGCAGCACGCCGAGCGCATCGTGCGCAGCTGGGCGCGGGCGCGCGCCGAGCTCGTCGGCGAGCAGCGTCACACCCTCGCGCTCGGCTGCATCCCGGATCTGTGGTCGCTCGGGGTGCGCGAGCGGGTTGCCGTGCTGCGCCGGGCGCAGCCCTGGGTGGAGCTGCGCCTGGAGCTGCTGTCGGCGGCGACGCTGCTACAGCGTCTGGCCGATGGCTCCCTGGACCTCGCGCTGCTCGGCGAGCCGGTCGAGTCGCGCTGCTGTCCGAGCGAGCCGCTGGCGCGCGTCGAGCTGGTGCTGGCCAGCAGCGAATCCGACATCGGGCTGGAGCGGGCGCTCGGCGAGGGCTATATCCTGGTCGATTGGGGGACACGCTTCCTGACCATGCACGCCGAGCGTCTGGCCGTCGATCTGGCCTGCCGGATGCGAGTCGATCAGGGACGGGCGGCGCTCGATCTGTTGCGCGAGATCGGTGGCTCGGCCTATCTGCCGCGGCCATGGGTCGAGTCGGCGGCGCGCGAGGGCTGGCTGACGGCGGTGGCCGCGGCCCCCAGCTTCTCGTTGCATCCGCACCTGGCGATCCGCGATGGAGTGATCGATCGCGACCCGGTCGAGACCGCGGTGGCATTGTTGCGCAAGACCGGCGAGACGCCTCCCGCGGAGGCGTTGCCGGAGTGGCCGGCGAGCGTCCGGGACGCATCGTCGGGACCCTGAACCCTGCCCCGCCCGGGGCCATGGACCTGAAATGATGCATAGTCCTTCCGAATCCGCGCCGCTGTTGCTGGGCTGGCGCGAGTGGCTGGCGCTGCCCGAGCTCGGGTTGCCGCTGATCAAGGCAAAGATCGATACCGGCGCGCGGACCTCGGCGCTGCACGCCTTCTATGTCGACCCCTTCAGTCGTGGCGGCAACCGCTATGTGCGCTTCGGCGTCCATCCGTTGAAGCAGTGCGCCGATCTGGTGATCCATGCCGAGGCCGAGGTGATCGACCGGCGGCGGGTGAGCGACTCGGGCGGACATCGCGAGGAGCGTTACGTCATCCAGACCCCGCTGCGGGTCGCGGGGCGGGAGTGGCCGATCGAGCTCACCCTGACCAACCGTGAGTCGATGCTGTTTCGCATGCTGCTCGGGCGTACCGCGATGGTCGCGGGCGCGGCCCGGGTCGATCCGGCCGGCTCCTTTCTCACCGGACGGGTCGAGGATGCCGAGGCGCGCTATCGCGGCGGCTGAGTCGTGACGCCGCTCGGCGGTGGGTGACTGGGCGCACGGGGACGGGAGTGATAACTTGCCTGCAACGGGCGCTCGTCGCTCCCAAGGTTCTGGCGTCCGCCCTTGTCCATCGGCATCCGGGAGATGCGAGACCTTGGCGAGCAACGCCCTGCGCAATTTCTTCGTCCTCTATCTCGGTGCACTGGCGCTGATCGGTGCCGGGGTCGCCTTCTTCGTCGCCGCCGAGATCCGTCACGCCCACGCGGTGAAGGCCGTTGCCGATGGCGAGATGGTCACGCGCGCCGCGCAGCTGGCCCGTCAGCATCTGCGCGATGCGATCAGCGACGTCGAGTATCTGATCCGTCTGCCGGCGTTGCGCGACGCGGTGGCCGGGCGGCGCGCCGACGCCATGCCCCGGCTGGCGCGACAGTTCTCCCTCTACATGATCGCCAACCCCAAGTTCGACCAGCTGCGCTGGATCGGCAGCGATGGTCGCGAGCGGATGCGGGTCGACTGGGTCGACGGACAGCCTCGGCAGGTCGCGGCGTCGCGTCTGCAGGACAAGTCGGGACGCCGCTATTTCCAGGTCGCCAGCGCGCTGCCTCCAGGGGGGGTCCATGTCTCGCGGCTGGACCTCAACATCGAGCACGGCATCATCGAGCGACCGCTCAAGCCGGTCTATCGGGTGGCGCTGCCGGTGTTCAGCGATGCTGGTGAGCGCCACGGCATCCTGATCGCCAACTATCTCGGCGCGCCGTTGCTCGATGCCGTGGTGGCCGCCGTCGGTGACGATGGTGCGCGGCTGATGGTGGTCGATCAAGATGGCGCCTGGCTGCGCAGCCAGGATCCCGCCGACGAATGGGGCTTCGCGCTCGGGACCCAGGTCAGCCTGGGGGCGCGCTATCCCGAGCTCTGGGCGGCGATCCAGGCCGCGCCGAGTGGCCAGCGTCAGGACGAGAGCGGTCTGTGGACCTGGGAGACCGTGGTGCCGTTGCAGGAGGTGGCGAGCAGCCTGCCGCCGGGCTCCTCCGAGCCGGCACCCTTGGTGGTGGGGCCGCAGGATCATCGCTGGACGGTCCTGGCGCGTCTCGAACCGCAGCAGCTGGCGGCGATGTATGGTCGCGTCATCGCCTCGGTGGCGGGTGTCAGCGTGGTGATGGCGCTGGTGGCGGCGCTGTTGTGTGTGCTGATCACCCGCTCGCAGTTTCGTATCGAGCGACTCAATCAGGCGCTCGAGCAGCGTGCCGAGGCGGCCGAGATGGCGACACGGGCCAAGGCCGACTTCCTCGCCAACATGAGCCACGAGATCCGCACCCCGATGAACGCCATCCTCGGGTTCAGCTATCTGCTCGGCAAGATGACCCTGCCCGACCGTGCCGGCGTGCTGGTCGGGCGTATCCAGACGGCGGGACGCACCCTGCAGGGGATCATCGACGACATCCTCAACTTCTCGCGTATCGAGGCCGGCGGGGTGGAGATCCTCGATCGCCCCTTCGACCTGGCCGAGCTGCTCGACGAGGTTCGCGAGCTGATGGCGCTCGAGGCCGCGGAGAAGCGCCTGAACCTGCAGCTGCTGCCGGTCCCGGAAGGATGCGAGCGGCTGCGTGGAGACCCGCTGCGGATCGAACAGGTGCTGGTCAACCTGATCGGCAACGCGCTCAAGTTCACCGAGCGTGGCGAGGTGACGGTGGCCGTGGAGCGACTGCGCGAGGCCGAGGCGCGACAGGTATGGCTGCGCTTCTCGGTGACCGATACCGGCATCGGCATCGCGCCGTCCCAGCAGCGCGACATCTTCTCGCCCTTCACCCAGGTCGATGTCTCCTCCACCCGACGCTTCGGAGGCACCGGGCTGGGGCTGGCAATCTGTCAGCGGCTGGTCGAGGAGATGGGCGGGCGCATCGGCGTCGAGAGCGCGCCGGGGCAGGGGAGCCGCTTCTGGTTCACCCTGGGGTTCGAGGTCCTTGCCCCGCAGGAGGTCGGTGATGACGCATCCCGGTCGGACGAGGTCGGTCGCGAGGCGCTGAGCCTCGCCGGACTGCAGGTCATGGTGGTCGACGACAGCGAGATCAATCGCGATCTGGCCCGGACCATTCTCGCTGACGTCGGCGCCGAGGTGGTGCTGGCCGACAACGGACGCGAGGCGGTCGACTGGCTCAACGCCCATCCCGATAGTGTCGATCTGGTGCTGATGGACATCCAGATGCCGGTCCTCGACGGTTACGAGGCGACGCGACAGATCCGCGCCAACCCGGCGCTCGAGCGGGTCCCGGTGGTGGCGGTCAGCGCCGGGGTGCTCGAGAGCGAGCGCCAGGCGGCGCTCGATGCCGGCATGTGCGCCTTCGTCGGCAAGCCGTTCGACGTCGACGAGGTGGTGGCGCTGATCGCGCGCCTGACCAGGCGCCGGGTTGCCGCGCGGGCGGGACGCCGCCAGCCCGCGCCCGCGCCGCACTACCCCGGCCTGGATGTCGAGCGCGGCCTGGCGCTGTGGCGTGATGCCAAGCGCTATCGGCGTTATCTGCGCCAGTTCGTGCGCGATCATGGCGAGGATGCCAGGCTGCTCGGTGCGGTCGATATCGAGTCGGGCGAGCGCCTGACCCATAAGCTCAAGGGTGCTGCGGGCAATCTCGGACTGACCGATGTGGCCGAGGCGGCCATGGCGCTCAACCAGCTCCAGCGCCAGGGTCGGGATGACACCGAGGAGGCGCGCGCGCGGCTGCAGCGGGCGCTCGATCAGGCCCTTGCCAGCATCGAGCGCTTCGCTCCGGCAGGTGCCGAGACGCCGCCGGCGACCGTAGTCGCCGCGGGAGTGGATCCAGAACGGGCGCGGGCGTTGCTCGGCGAGCTGCTTGCGGCCCTCGACAGCGACAGTCCGGCGGCGATCAAGCCGTTGCTCGCCGATCTCGAGGGCCTGCTCGGGCCGTCTGCGGTGGAGACGCTGCGCGAGGCGGTCGAGCACTTCGACTTCCGTGGCGGCGAGACGGCGGTGCACCGGCTCGCCGAGACGCTGGAGGTGAGGCTCTGAGCCGCTGGCTCAGGCGGCAGTCTTGTTGCAGTCCTCGCCGTCCTCGCTGTCGTCTCTGTCGTCGCCGTCCGCCGTGGCGAGCGCGGCCAGGGTGAGGGTGCCGAGCACCGCCTCGCGACTCTCCTCGAGGCGTGCCTCGAGCGTGCCGAGCGCCGCCTCGGGCGGGCGCGGCCGATAGCCGTCCTCCTCTTCCTCGAAGCTGCGGATCCGCGCCAGCAGCCAGGCGATGGTGATGCGCCCGGGGTCCTGCGCGGGGACGTAGCCGACCGGTTCGGTGGCGGTGGCGAGCACCACCTCGCGTGACTCGAGCAGCCGCAGCGGCTGTTCGAGCACGCCCTCGGCCACCCCCAGTTCGGCGGCCAATTCGACCTGGCTCGGCGCGGTCTGGCCGCGGTGGTGGGCGCGGGCGATGCGCGCGGCCAACTGCAGGGGCAGGCGCTCGCGCAGCCGGTTGCTCAGTCGCGGCTCGCGGGTGCGACCGTCGAGATAGTGCGGGTGCTGGTGGTAGAAGGCGATGCTCGCGCCGACCAGCAGGATCAGCCAGGCGACATAGATCCAGATCATCAGCAGGATGAGGATCGCCAGGCTGGAGTAGATCGCGGTATAGCGGGTGGAGCCGCCGATGAAGGTCGAGAACAGCGCCCCGGCCGCCTCCCACAGCAGGCCCGCGGCCAGCGCCCCGACCAGCGCCGAGACGATGCGCACCCGGGCGTTGGGCACGAACATGTAGAAGAAGGCGAAGGTCAGCGAGATCAGCAGATAGGGCGCGAGTACGCGCGCCAGTTCGAGCAGCAGCCCGAGCGGGGCGACCGCCATCAGCGAGCGCACATAGACATTGTCGCCGAGCGAGGCCGAGAGCCCGAGCGCGGAGAAGAACAGCACCGGTCCGACCAGCAGCACGCTCATGTACTGGGTGAAGCGCTGGGCGAAGGGGCGCGGTCGCTCGACCCGCCAGGTGTAGTTGAACGCCTGCTCGATCTTCTGGATCAACGAGATCACGGTATAGAGCAGCAGCGCCAGACCGACCGATCCGAGCACCCCGACCTGCATCCGGTCGACGAACTCGATCAGCCGGGTGTTGATCTCCTGGCCCGACTCGCCGAGTGGCGCCAGGGCATTCTGCAGCAGTGGTTCGAGCTGGTTGTGGACGCCGAAGCCCTTGAGCACCGAGAAGCTCACCGCCAGCAGCGGCACCAGCGAGAGCAGGGTGGTGTAGACCAGTCCCATGGCGTGGAGCCTGAGGTTGCCCTCGGTGAGATCGCGCGCGAGGGCGTGGAGCAGCCGCGCCAAGCCGATCAGCGGTCGCTGCCAGCGTGGACGCGTGCCGCGCTCGCTCCACAGTATCTGCTCCAGTCGTGTGACGAAGGCTGTCTTGGCCTGCATGGTGGCTGCCCCGATGATCGTTGTCTCGGCCCGGCTCGTTGGGCCCGGGCGCGAGATGCTATCCTTGTCGCCCACGGCGGGATCCGGCGCCTCGCCGGCGTGTCTCCCGGGCCCCGATCCTACCCGTCCGGGCGACCGATGCAAGGCGGCAGCGACGGTCCGTCAGCGCCGCCGTCCCCCTGGTTTCCTGATGCGGAGTCCCCGAGCCATGACTGTCCTGTCCCGTGCGCCTGTGCTGCTGTTGCTGTCGTTGATCCTGGTCGGACCGCTCCGGGCCGATGTCCTGGACACCCTGCCCGAGCCGCTGCCGGCGCCGGACTTCGGCCTCGACACCCCGGCGGGCGAGACGCTGCGACTGGCCGACTATCGTGGCCGGGTGGTGATCCTCAATTTCTGGGCGACCTGGTGCCCGCCCTGTCGCGCCGAGATGCCCTCGATGCAGCGCGCCTACGAGGCATTGGCCGACGACGGGGTGGAGATCCTCGCCATCAACGTCGACGAGGACGCCGCCACCGTCGCCGATTTCGGCGCGCGTTTCGGGCTCGGCTTCCCGCTGCTGGTCGATCCCGGCTCGACGGTGACGCTCGACTACGGGGTGCGCGGGCTGCCGACCTCCTATGTCATCGACCCCGAGGGTCGGGTGGCGCTCGAACTGCTCGGCGATCTTGCCTGGGACGCCCCCGAGGTGCTCGATCAGGTGCGTGCGCTGACCTCGCCCTGACCCCGTCCCGCCCCCTGATCGAACGATCCACGCCGGTCTCGGTGCGGCTGGCCCCCGGGGCGCCCGGGCGCCTATCCCGGCGCGGATCGTGATGGGTTTTATCGAATTCCCCGGGCCGCCGGGCCGCTTAGACTAGGGTCGCCGTGAGCGCCTCGACCGCCCCAGACACACAACCGCGAAGGACCCCCGTGGAACCCAGCTTCGTTCATCTCCACGTCCACTCCGAGTACTCCCTGGTCGACGGCCTGGTGCGGATCAAACCGTTGATCAAGGCCACCGCCGCCGCCGGGATGCCCGCCGTGGCGATCACCGACCAGTGCAACCTGTTCGCGCTGGTGCGCTTCTACAAGGCCGCGCTCGGCGCCGGCATCAAGCCGATCGCCGGCGCCGATCTGCTGATCCGCGACCCCGACGACGCCAACCGACCCTTCCGGCTGGTACTGCTGGTGGAGAACGCCACCGGCTATCGCAACCTCACCCGGCTGATCTCGCGCGGCTATGTCGACGGTCAGCACCAGGGCGTGGCCATGGTCGAGCGCGATTGGGTGGAGGCCGCCGCCGAGGGCCTGATCGCGCTCTCCGGCGGTCCCGAGGGCGATGTCGGCCGGGCGCTGCTCGACGGCGATGCGGCGCTCGCCGAGCGGCGTCTGGCGCGCTGGCAGGCGGTGTTCGGCGATCGCTACTATCTCGAGCTGATCCGCACCGGCCGACCGCGCGAGGCGCGGCTGGTCGAGTCGAGCGTGGCGCTGGCGCTGCGCTGCGACGCCCCGGTGGTGGCCACCAACGACGTGCGCTTCCTCGCCGCGGCGGACTTCGACGCCCACGAGGTGCGGGTGTGCATCCACGACGGGCGCACCCTCGATGACCCGCGGCGCACCCCTCGCTACAGCCCCGAGCAGTATCTGCGTACCCCGGAGGAGATGGCCGAGCTGTTCTCCGACCTGCCCGAGGCGCTGGAGAACTCGGTCGAGATCGCCAAGCGCTGCAACCTCGAACTGACCCTCGGCACCCACTCGCTGCCCGACTTCCCGGTGCCCGAGGGGATGACCATCGAGACCTTCTTCTCCGAGCAGTCGCGCCGGGGGTTGGAGTGGCGACTCGGGCGTACCTTCGACACCAGCGCGCCGGACTTCGCCGAGCGGCGCAAGGTCTATGATGAGCGCCTCGCCGTCGAGCTCGACGTGATCCTCGGCATGGGCTTCCCCGGCTACTTCCTGATCGTCGCCGACTTCATCCAGTGGGCCAAGGAACACGGTATCCCGGTGGGACCGGGCCGCGGCTCGGGCGCCGGCTCGCTGGTGGCCTACGCGCTCAAGATCACCGACCTCGACCCGATCGAGCACGACCTGCTGTTCGAGCGCTTCCTCAACCCCGAGCGCGTCTCCATGCCCGACTTCGACGTCGACTTCTGCATGGAGGGGCGCGATACCGTCATCGACTATGTCGCGCGCAAGTACGGGCGCAACGCGGTGTCGCAGATCATCACCTTCGGCACCATGGCGGCCAAGGCGGTGGTGCGCGACGTCGGGCGGGTGATGGGCCACCCCTACGGCTTCGTCGACCGGGTGGCGAAGATGGTGCCCTTCGAGCTGGGCATGACCCTGGAGAAGGCGCTGATCGAGAGCGAGGACCTGGCCGACAGCTACGAGCGCGACGAGGAGATCCGGGCGCTGATCGACATGGCGCGCAAGCTCGAGGGGCTGACGCGCAACGCCGGCAAGCACGCCGGCGGCGTGGTCATCGCCCCGACCGTGCTCACCGACTTCGCACCGCTCTACTGCGAGCCCGGCGGCGAGAATCTGGTCACCCAGTACGACAAGGACGACGTCGAGCAGGTCGGTCTGGTCAAGTTCGACTTCCTCGGTCTGCGTACCCTCACCATCATCGATTGGGCGCTCAAGACCATCAACGAGACGCGCGCGCGCAATGGCGAGGGGCCGCTCGACATCAACCTCATCGACCCGCACGATGAGACCGCCTTCGGCCTGCTCAAGCGTTGCGAGACCACCGCCGTCTTCCAGCTCGAATCGCGCGGCATGAAGGAGCTGATCAAGAAGCTCCAGCCCGACAGCTTCGAGGACATGACCGCGCTGGTGGCGCTGTTCCGTCCCGGTCCGCTGCAATCGGGCATGGTCGACGACTTCATCGACCGCAAGCACGGTCGCGCCGAGGTTGCTTATCCGCACCCCGCGCTCGAACCCATCCTCAAGCCCACCTATGGCGTCATCCTCTACCAGGAGCAGGTGATGCAGATCGCCCAGGTGCTGGCCGGCTACTCGCTCGGCGGCGCCGACCTGCTGCGTCGCGCCATGGGCAAGAAGAAACAGTCGGAGATGGACAAGCAACGCGCCATCTTCGAGAAGGGGGCGGTCGAGCGCGGCGTGGAGCTGGCCACCGCGACCTATATCTTCGACCTGATGGACAAGTTCGCCGGCTACGGCTTCAACAAGTCGCACTCGGCCGCCTACGCCCTGGTCAGCTATCACACCCTGTGGCTCAAGGCCCATTATCCGGCCGCCTTCATGGCCGCGGTGCTCAGCGCCGACATGGACAACACCGACAAGGTGGTGACCCTGATCGACGAGTGTCGGGCGATGAAGCTCGCCGTCGAGCCGCCGGCGATCAACCGCTCGGCCTATCGCTTCACCGTCTCCGGCGATCGCACCGTGATCTACGGCATGGGCGCGATCAAGGGTGTCGGCGAGGGCGCGATCGAGTCGATGATCGCCGCGCGCGAGGCCGGCGGTCCCTTCCGCGATCTCTGGGACTTCTGCCAGCGCATCGACCTGCACCGCGCCAACCGGCGGGTGCTCGAGGCGCTGATCCGCGCCGGCGCGCTCGACGAACTCGGCGCCAACCGCGCCACCCTGATGGCGGAGCTGCCGCTGGCGCTCAAGTTCGCCGAGCAGCAGCATGCCACCGAGGCGGCCGGGCAGGGCGACCTGTTCGGCGCGCTGGAGGACGCCGCGGCCCCCGAGCCCGATCCCCAGCTGGCACGTGAGCCGCACCCCGACTGGGACGACGAGCAGCGTCTGCTCGGCGAGAAGGAGACCCTCGGGCTCTATCTCACCGGTCACCCGATCGATCGCTTCGAGGAGGAACTCGGCGCCATGGTCGGGCTGCGCATCGGCCGGTTGCTCGAGACCGATCGCGACCAGGGGCGACGCGGGCGCGATCGCGAGAAGCGCACCGTGGTCGGGCTGGTGGTCGGGGTGCGTCACGGCAAGACCCAGCGCGGACGGATGGGTTCGGTGGTGCTCGATGACCGCACCGGGCGGATCGAGGCGACGGTGTTCTCCGATCTCTACGAGGAGTCTCGTCACCTGCTGCAGTCCGACCAGATCCTCGCCATCACCGGCACCCTGAGCTTCGACGAGTATCGCGACAGCTGGAGCCTGCGTGCCGACGACGTGCGCACCTTCGAGCAGGCGCGCGCCTCGCGTGCCGATCACCTGATGCTCGAACTCGATCTCTCCGACCCGGCGGCGCACACCGCCGGGCTGGCGCGGGTCGAGGCGCTCGCCGCGCTGCTCGGCGAGTACCGCGACGGCGATCTGCCGGTGCGGCTGCGCTATCGTCGTCCCGGCGCCCGCGGCGAGCTGGTGCTCGGCGAGGCCTGGCGGGTGCAGCCGACCGACCTGTTGCTCAAGCGGCTGCGCCAGCTGCTCGGCGCCGGCGCGGTGCGGGTCTCCTACGAGCGCCCGGCACGGCCCGCGCCGCAGCGCGAGCCGTCGCTGCCGCTGCGCGCCGTCTCCTGATCAGCCGCCGCCCCGGCGCCGGCGCACCAGGGCCTTCTCCAGCTCGACCAGGAACAGCACGGTGGAGCCGACCAGCACGATCGCCAGCCAGTCGCCGGCGGCGATCGGTGCGGTGCCGAAGAGCTGCTGCAGCGGTCCGAGGTAGGTGAAGGCGAGCTGGAAGAGCAGCAGCACCGCCACCGCGAGCAGGGCATAGCGGTTGCCGAGCAGGCCGCGCGCGCTGAGCACCGGGGCGTCGATGTAGCGGGCGTTGAACAGATAGAAGATCTCGAACATCACCAGGGTGTTGACCGCCACGGTGCGCGCCTCCTCGATGCTTGCCTCCCGCGCCAGCGACCACAGGAAGAGTCCGAAGGTGCCGATCATCAGGATCAGCGAGACATAGCCGATGCGCCACAGATGGCGCCGGTCGAGCACCGGCGCGCGGGCATCGCGCGGGGCGCGGGCCATCACCCCCGGTTCGGGCGGCTCGAAGGCCAGCGCCAGGGCGAGGGTGACGGCGGTGATCATGTTCACCCAGAGGATCTGCACCGGGGTCAGCGGGAACTGGTGGAAGCCCATCACCAGGGCGCCGAGCACCACCAGCGCCTCGCCGCCGTTGGTGGGGAGGATGAAGACGATCGCCTTCTTGAGGTTGTCGTAGACGGTGCGCCCCTCCTCGACGGCGTTGGCGATGGAGGCGAAGTTGTCGTCGGCGAGCACCATCTCGGCGGCCTCCTTGGCCGCCTCGGTGCCGTTGATCCCCATCGCCACGCCGACGTCGGCGCGCTTGAGCGCCGGGGCGTCGTTGACCCCGTCGCCGGTCATCGCCACCACCCGACCCTCGGCCTGCAGCGCCTCGACCAGTCGCAGCTTGTGCTCGGGGGTGACGCGGGCATAGACGTCGACCTCGCCGACCCGGGCGCGCAGCGCCGGCTCGTCGAGCCCATCGAGCTCGGCGCCGGTGAGCACCGCCTCGGGGTTGGCGAGCCCCACCTGACGGGCGATGGCGCTGGCGGTGGCGGCGTGGTCACCGGTGATCATCTTCACCCGGATACCGGCCTCGGCGCAGGCGCGCACCGCGCTGATCGCCTCGCTGCGCGGTGGGTCCTGGAGCCCGACCAGACCGAGCAGTACCAACCCTTGGTCGAGGTCGGAGAACGCCAGCGTGGTGGTGCCACTCGGCATCGGTTTGAGCGCCACCGCGAGCACCCGCTGGCCGGCGTCGGCCAGTCGCTCCATACGTGCGAGCCAGTCGGCGCGATCGAGCGCCTGCGGCCCGTCGACGCCCTGGACCTGTTCGCAGCGCTCGAGCAGCGCCTCGGGCGCGCCCTTGACGAAGACGACGCACTCGCCCTGGTGGTCGTGATGCAGGGTGGCCATGAACTTGTGCGCCGAGTCGAAGGGGATCAGGTCGGTGCGCGGCAGCTCGCGGTTCAACGTCTCGGGATCGAGCCCGGCCTTGATGGCGGCGACCAGCAGCGCGCCCTCCATCGGGTCGCCGCTGACCCGCCAACCCTCGGGCTGTTGCTCCAGTGCGCTGTCGTTGCAACAGACGAGCGCCCGCAGCATGCGCCCGAGCAGCGCGTCGTCACTCGGTTGCAGCGGCTGCCCGGCGACGCTGAAGCCGCCGTGGGGGTCATAGCCGCTGCCCTCGACCTCGACCGTCTGGGTGGCATCGATCAGGGTGCGCACGGTCATCTCGTTGCGGGTGAGGGTGCCGGTCTTGTCCGAGCAGATCACCGCCACCGTACCCAGGGTCTCGACCGCCGGCAGGCGGCGGATGATGGCGTTGCGCCCGGCCATGCGCTGCACCCCGATCGCCAGGGTGATGGTCATGATCGCCGGCAGTCCCTCGGGGATGGCTGCGACCGCGAGCCCCACCGCGGCGAGGAACATCTCGGCGGCGGTGTAGTCGCGCACCAGCACGCCGAAGGCGAAGGCCAGCCCCGCCACCAGCAGGATCACCGCGGTCAGCCAGCGCCCGAACTGGGCCATCTGGCGCAGCAGCGGGGTGGTCATCTGCTCGACTCCGGCGACCAGGGCGCTGATCCGGCCGATCTCGGTGGCGCCGCCGGTGGCCACCACCACCCCGGTGCCCTGGCCGGCGGTGACCAGGGTGCCTGAGTAGGCCATGCAGCGCCGATCGGCGAGCACGGCGTCGCTGGCCAGCGGCTCAACGTCCTTCTCGACCGGCACCGACTCGCCGGTGAGCGCCGCCTCCTCGATCTGCAGTCCCTTGACCTTGAGCAGACGCAGGTCGGCGGGGATCTTGTCGCCCGACTGCAGCTGCACCAGATCGCCCGGCACCAGATCGCTCGCCTCGACCGTGACCAGTCGGCCGTCGCGCCACACCAGGGCGTGTTGCGAGAGCATGTCGCGGATGGCGCGCAGCGCGTCCTCGGCCTTGCCCTCCTGGACGAAGCCGATGATCGCGTTGACCAGCACCACGCCGAGGATCACCCCGGCGTCGAGCCAGTGCTGGAGCAGTGCGGTGACCACCCCGGCGACCAGCAGCACATAGATCAGCACGTCGTGGAACTGGGCGAGGAAGCGCGCCCAGGGGCCGCGTTGCTTGCCCTCGGGCAGCCGGTTGGGACCGTGCTCGGCGAGGCGGCGCGCGGCGCTCGCGCCGCTCAGCCCCGCGGCCGGGGCGTCGAGTCGGGTGAGGATCTCGTCGGCATCGAAGGCGTGCCAGTCCGGCGCGGCTGGCGCGTCGGTGGTGGTGGGCGTGCGCTCGCGGTGGCGTCGCGCCAGCCACAGCACGGTGCCGACCCCGACGGCCAGCGCCGCGAGGATCCAGAGCAGGGTGAGGGGCATGTCGGACATACGGGCGGTCTCCTGTTCGCCTGGGCGGGCCCGCGCGGTGATCGCCGGGCTCCGGTGAAACGGTCTCGCCGTGGTCGTCGCGCGGGGCCAGGTCGCAACCAGGCCGGGGTTCGAGGTGTTGAACCCCATTGATCTGCGCGGACGGAGTCGGCGGTCCTGACCTCATTAGGGTATGACTCGCTCGACCAAGTTCAGTCTAGTCGGTGGGGGCCGGGTTTCAGCTTTCGGCCGCCAGCCGGAAAGACCGAACCGCAAAGACACAAAGGGCGCAAAGGGGATAAGAGCTTCCAGCGGTCAGCCTCCAGTCGCCAGTTGCGCTGCCCTCAAAGACTGACGCCGGGAGCGTGGGCCGCGGCGGATGGCAAGCGGCGCTGGCGTCGAGCGCACACACTCGCTGGAGGCTGGCCGCTGATCGCTGGCAGCTTGAATCCCTTGGCGCGCTTTGTGTCTTTGCGGTTCAATCCCTGGCCGCTGGCCGCTGGCCGCTGGCCGCTGGCCGCTGGCCGCTGGCCGCTGATAGAGTGTCCCCACCGAAGAAACTGCTCTGTGGAGGGATCGCCGATGTCGGCTGCGCTGATGATCCGGCGGGGGTTGGTGGTGCTGGCGCTCGCCGGCGCCGTGGTGCTCGGGTTCCGGCTGGTGGAGGATCTCGGGCAGCTGCAGCGGCTCGAGGGCGATCGTGCCGAGCTGCGTCACGCCCGCTATGGCATGCTCGACACCGAGCAGTGGACCCGGCGGTTGAGCGCCGTGCTCGCCGAGCGCATCGCCGACTTCGAACTCGACGAGCGCACCCGGCCGCGCGTCCTCGCCACCCTGACCGAGGCGATCAAGGCGCTGATCGGCGAGATCGAGCGCCAGTTGTCGCTCAACGCGCCGCCCCGTGGCGGTGACTGGCTGACCCAGCTCCAGGGCACGCTGCACCAGCAGTTGCAGTCGCGGCTGATCGACTTCGACGCCCTGCGCGCCCAGGCGCCACGCTATGCCGAGCGGCTGCTCGCGGCGCTCGAGGGGCCGGGCACCGAGGCGGCGATCCGCGCCGAGCTGCTGGGGCTGCTCACCGCCGCCACACCCACCGAGGTCGAGCACTCGCCGGTGCTGAAGGCCCTGCTCGAGCGCCATGGCTGTGCCGAGGTCGGGGCCTGCGCCGCCGCGCTCGAGCGCGAGGCGGCGGCGTTGCGTCCGGCGATCGACCAGCAACTCGGCGTGCTGATCGGTCTCGCCGCGCTGATCTTCGCGCTGGTCGCCTGGGGACGGGTGCAGGAGCGCCGGGTCGACGGTTTCGCGCTGGGCGCCGCGATCGCCATCACCCTGCTCCTGCTGCTCACCGCGCTGTTCAGCCCGATGCTCACGATCGAGGCGCGTGTCGACCGGCTCGGTCTCGAGTTCCTCGGCGAGTCGGTGGTGTTCACCGATCAGGTGCTCTACTACCAGTCCAAGAGTCTGTTCCAGGTGGTCGAGATCCTGATCCGCGCCGGGGGGGCGGATCTGTGGCTGGTGGCGTTGCTGATCACCCTGTTCAGCGTCGTCTTCCCCGCGCTCAAGCTGCTCGCGACCCTGGTCTATCATCGCGCCGCCGGCGCGCCGGTCGCGGCACCGGTGCGCTTCTTCGCGCTGCGTTCGGGCAAGTGGTCGATGGCCGATGTGCTGGTGGTGGCGCTGTTCATGGCCTATCTCGGCTTCGACGCGCTGGTGGCCAATCAGCTCGACACCCTGGGCGCCACCGAGGCGACCGTGCTCACCACCAATGGCACCGCGCTCGCGCCCGGTTTCTATCTGTTCCTCGCCTTCGTGCTCGCCAACCTGGTGTTGTCGAGCCTGATCGAGCGTGGCGCCGGGGAGCGGCGGCGATGAGTCGGCGCTGGGGTCTGGTGTTTGCAGCGGCGCTGCTGATCCCGATGGTCGTGGCGGCCGACGGCGAGTGGCGCGCCGGGCTCTCCGCTGGCGGCGAGGTGCGCGTCGAGCCGGAGACGCGTCGTGCCTGGCGGGTGGGCGAGGACGGTGAGCGTCGGCCGCTGTGGGACGGGGTGCATCGGCTCGAGGACGGCTCGGTGGTGATCGTGCGCGAGGGCACCGTGGTGCCGAGCGCGTCGATGCAGCAGCAGTGGTCGACGGATGTGCCGATGACCGAGGGGGAGACGGTGGCGACACCCTCGGACTGTGATGCGCTGGTCGAGCAGGTCTGTGGTCCGGCCGCCGGCTGTCTGCGCTCCGAGTCCTGTCGGCTGGCGCTGGAGCTGCGCGCGCTGGCGCTGGACGAGGCGCGCGCCGAGGGCGATGCCACTGAGACCCGGGCGCAGTGTCGTGAGGCGCTGGCCGAAGGGCTACTGGGGCGCTGCGGCGATTGAGTGCACCTCAGGGCAGGATCAGGGTCATCCCGGGGGTGAGCCGGTCGGGGTCGTCGAGCAGGTGGCGGTTGCCCGCGAACAGGCGTTGCCAGCGCCCCTCGGTGCCGTAGACGCGCCGGCTGATCAGCGCCAGCGAGTCGTTCTCCTCGACCCGATAGAGACCGCGCGCGTCGGTCAACACGGCGAGCAGCGCCTGATCGAGCTGGAGCTGGGTGCGGGCGCCGGCGACCTCGATCTTCCGTCCCGCGCCTCGCGCCGGCTGTTGCAGGGTCTCGACGAGCACCCGGTAGGAGGTCGCCGCGGCCGCGCGCGCCTCGTCGATCTCCAGGGTGCCGCCGAGCGCCGGCGGCAGCCGCCGCAGCAGCTGGTCGAGCCGGTGGGCGTCGGTGCGTGCCTCGTCGAGTGCGGCGCTGGCGTCGAGATGCGCTTGCGATTGGGCACGTAGCGCCTCGCCGAGTGCGGCGCGGGCGTCCTCGCTCCTGGCCAGCTCCTGGCGCAGCCGTTCGAGGGTCTGGGTGCTGGTGGCGAGACGGCGCTCGGCCTCCATCCGCGCCTGATCGGCGGCCTTGCGCGCACCGGCCGACTCGCGCAGCTTGTCCTGCATGCCGGCGATATGGGTCTCCAGCTCCTCGATGCGCGAGGGCGGGGCGACGGGCTCGGCGGTGGTGAGGACGGCGGGCTCGGCGACCGCGCGGGTCGCGCTGCACAGAGCGAGGGCGAGGACGAGGTTACGCAAGGCGATCAACTCCATCCGGCGAGTCGGGACTGTCACCGCCGCCACCGTCCCTGGTGGTGGCGGTGCCGGGGGGCGGTGCGCTGGGCAGCCGAACCCCGGGGCGTGGCGACCGCGTCAGTCGACGCTGGGCAGCCCGGCGAGGGCCATCGCGACCTCGCTCTCGGCATAGTCGAGGTCCTTGAGCTTGCCGCCGAGATAGTCGGTGTAGGCCTGCATGTCGAAGTTACCGTGACCGCTGAGGTTGAACAGGATGGTCTTCGACTCACCCGACTCGCGGCACTTCTCGGCCTCGTGGATCGCGGCGCGCACCGCGTGGTTGGACTCGGGCGCGGGCAGGATGCTCTCGGCCTTGGCGAACTGCAGTCCGGCGGCGAAGCACTCGAGCTGATTGTAGGAGCGCGGGTCGATGTGGCCAAGTTCGGTGAGGTGGCTGACCAGCGGCGCCATGCCGTGATAGCGCAGCCCGCCGGCGTGGAAGCCCGGGGGCACGAAGCTCGCACCGAGGGTGTGCATCTTGCAGATCGGCGAGATCTGGGCGGTGTCGCCGTAGTCGTAGGCGAACTTGCCCTTGGTGAGCGAGGGACAGGCCGAGGGCTCGACGGCGATGCACTCGACCTTGCGTCCGCCGCGCAGGTGGTCGCCGATGAAGGGGAAGGCGATGCCGGCGAAGTTACTGCCGCCGCCGGTGCAACCGATGACCATGTCGGGCTCGGCGTCGGCCATCTCGAGTTGCTTCTGCGCCTCGAGCCCGATCACCGTCTGGTGCAGCAGGACGTGGTTGAGCACGCTGCCGAGGGCGTACTTGGTGTCGTCGTTCTGCGCGGCCAGCTCGACCGCTTCGCTGATCGCCATGCCGAGGCTGCCGGTGTTGTCCGGGGTGTCGGCAAGGATCTTGCGGCCGCACTCGGTGGTGTCGCTGGGGCTGGCGATGCAGCGGGCGCCGAAGGCCTCCATGAAGGCACGACGGTAGGGCTTCTGGTTGAAGCTCACCTTGACCATGTAGACCAGCACCTCGAGCCCGAACATCGACCCGGCGAGCGACAGCGACGAGCCCCATTGGCCGGCGCCGGTCTCGGTGGTGAGCCGCTTGACGCCCTCGATCTTGTTGTAGAAGGCCTGGGCGACGGCGGAGTTGGCCTTGTGGCTGCCGGTGGGGCTGACGCCCTCGTACTTGTAGAAGATCTTGGCCGGGGTATCGAGCGCCTGCTCCAGTCGACGGGCACGGTAGAGCGGCGAGGGGCGCCACTGCCGCAGCACCTCGCGCACCGGACCGGGGATCTCGATCTCGCGCTCGGTGCTCATCTCCTGCTCGATCACGCCGCGCGGGAAGATCACCTCCAGCTCGTCGGCGCTCAACGGCTGCCGGGTGACCGGGTTGAGCGGGGGATACATCGGTTCCGGCAGATCGGCGTTGATGTTGTACCAGAAGCGGGGCAGGTGCTGCTCATCGAGCAGGTACTTGACTGGGTCGCTCATGCTGTCGTCTGACCTCGGTGATGGATGGGGCGGCCGATGGCGAATCCGCCGCGCTCTCGTTCGCTCGCGACGCGCGGGTGGTCGCGCGCTTGGGTTTTCTGGTTGCGGAGGGATGCCCCGGATGACGCGATCCCCGGAATGACGGGGGATGGTGGCGCAAAAGCGCGCGGCGCGCGTTGCCTGACATCAATCGGGGGGCGAAATTCCGCCGCATGGCGGGGCGATTGATCGCTGCGACGGCGTTCCGGGGTCGTCCGGCTGGAGGCGTCGCGTCATGCCGGTCGGCGTGGGTGTCGCGCCCGGCCTCTGGGGTTCCGCGCGGTCATGATACCGCGCGATCGTGTGCGGGGTCGAAGCGTGTGTCCGTCCCCCGGTGGCTAGTGGCCCCAGCAGGCGGCGGCGTCGCGGCTGGCGTCGCTGCCGACGCGACGCTGGCCGACGTGGTTGAGGGTGAGGGTGCCGCAGGCGTCGCCGCTCATGGTGCCGGTGGGTACCGCCTCGAGCTGGAAGCCCTGGGCGCCGCTGCGGGCGTTGTCGTAGCCGATGCTGTAGTAGGCGCCGCCGCTCGCTGGCACCTGGGTGATCGGCAGCGTGGGCAGACTGGCGCCGTCGAGATAGCTGCTGCGCTTGGCGTAGTGACGCTCCAGGAACTGGGCGTTCTGCAGCAGTGCGGTCTTGGCCTCGGCGCGATAGGAGCGCTCGATGTAGACGCGGTAGCTCGGCAGTGCGACGGCGGCGAGGATGGCGATGATGGCCACGGTGATCATCAGCTCGATCAGGGTGAAGCCGTGGGGTCGGGTGTTCTTGGTCTGGTGCATGGTGATGGTGTCGTTGCACCGACCGGGCGCGCGCCCGGTCGGGTGGATGGGTCAGAGGAGCTGGCGCCAGTCGATACGGTGCATCTGGCCCCCGTAGGGCGGCTGGCCCTGCTTCCTCGGGATGTCGTCGGGATCGGCGTTGCCGGTCGAGCTGGCGGTGTAGGTGACGACGTGTCCGCTCTCGTCGCGCATCAGCAAGGCGCCCTTGGTGAAGCCGCTCTGCGGGTCGAGCACCACCCCGATCACCGGGCTGCCGTCGTCGCCGCCGACCCGATCGCCTGAGTCGAAGCTGCCGTCGTCGTTGATGTCGTAGAGCGAGTCGCCCTCGGGCAGGTCGCCGGTGATCAGCGAGAAGGTGTAGTCGGTCTTGTGACCGCCGCGATCGCAGGGGTCGTTCGAGGGGGTCTTGGTGATGAAGGTCACCCAGCTGGTCGCCTCGCTGAACTGCTGCACATTGGGCATGTAGTCGAAGCGCTCGGCGGGGTTGCGCCCGTCGTGGTCGAGGTCCAGATACCAGCCCCGGTCGTCCATCCAGCTCACCGTGCCCTGGGCGGTGAAGGTCTTCACCCGGCGTCCGTCCTTGACGGTCTCGGTGGTGCGCCGTGCGATGAGATCGGCGCGCTCGAGTCCGGCGCGCCCCTCGTCCTTGTCGAAGATGACATAGAAGCTCTGCTGCTGGGTGTCGGTGATGTCGGTCTGGGAGAGATAGCGCCCGGTGCCGACATAGACGATCACGCCCCCGCCCTCGGGTGAGGTGACGACCGCCGGGCGGGCGGTGATCGGCTGGCGCGCGCCGTCCTCGTCGGTGGCGATGAACAGCGGCGCCGGGGTGCCGCCGGCGTCGGTGGCCACCGCCCAGTCGCCGTCGGGCTCGCGCTCCAGCTTCCACAGGTTGCCCTGGAGGTCGCCGACATAGATGCGGTCGACGATGCCGTCGTTGTTGGCGTCATGGAGCGCCGGGGAGGACAGGCCGTTGTCGCCGGCGGTTGCGGGCAGGGTGATCTTCTCGCGATCGGACTTGCCGCCGAGCGAGACCAGATAGAGCACCGCGCGCCCATTGTCGCTGTTGTAGCCGTTGCCGAAGATCAGCGCCCAGTGGTCGGGAGCGGTGGCGGCGATCTGCGGGGCGCTGTAGGTCAGTCCGAGATCGCGGTCGTCGGCGTCGGTGAACTCCCAGATCACGTCGTCGGCGTCGAACGTCTCGGGATCGCTGACGTCGAGCAGGAAGACGCCTCGCCCGCCACCGCCCAGCGCGCCGGCGAGATAGGTGCGCCAGGCGCCACCGACATGGGCGTCGCCGAGGGTGAGCGGACCGTCGACGAAGGGGCGATGCTGATAATTGATCTCGGGCAGCGCGTCGAGGTCGTGATAGACGGCGTAGGGGACATAGGCGAACAGCTCACGGCCCGAGGCCGGATCGTCGAGATCGGCGCGGAAGCCGTGCAGCATGCCGTCGTTGGCGCCGACATAGAGCATCGGCAGGCGTCGCTCCTTGGCGCGCAGATAGGCCGCGTAGCCGTCCTTGCCGCTGACCCCGGAGCTGGTGGCGCCATAGCCCTGATCGGTGGCGCCGCTGTAGATCGGGTCGGCATTGAGCACGTCGCCGAGCTGGCTGGTGGCGCGGTCGCGCAGGGTGGCGTCGTGGATGCGGCCATAGCGTGGCTGTTCGTCGGCAGCCGGGTCATGATAGCTGCCGACGCCGTTGCAGCCACTCGCCTGCAGGGCGACGCCGAGGGTGTCGGCGGTGGTCTCCACGACCCGGAAGCGTCCGTTGTAGTGCGGCGAGTCCACCGGCCCCTGGTCGTCCTCGACCTGCACCCCGGTGATCACCACCTGGTCGCCACTGCTGAAGGGGTGTCCCTTGACCGTGAAGGTGGCGAGGGTGTCGCCCGAGGATCTCGAGCAGTCGGCCCCCTCGATGCGCCCGTCGCCGCGCAGCCAGGCCAGTCGTCGCGTGCAGTCGGCGCCGAGTGCCGCGCCCAGGGCGCCGTTGCAGCGGTCGAAGGCGGTGGCGCCGGCGGCGCCGTTGGTGGTGAAGATGCGGCGCGCGTAAGGGGGAGGCAGGCGTTGGGAGGCGCGCCATAGCTCGGCGTCCTCGCGCGCCGGGCTGGTGGCGACGACATCGCCGCTCCAGTCGGCATTGAAGCTGGCGGTGAAGATGGCCGTCCCGGCATCGTTGAGCCACTCACCGTTGGCCGTCGGGGTGGCATAGGTGCCCGAGTCGGTGGTCGAACTGATCGCGCCGATGATCTCCTCGAAGGCCGCGGTGAGCGAGGCGGGGTCCTCGGCGCTGTAGAAACGGCCGCGACTGTTGATCGCCGCGTGCCACAGGTCGTAGACCTTGAGTGGATCGTAGGAGCGGATCTCGAAGCTCGGCCAGGACTTGCTGCCCGCGAGCAGCGCCTGGTAGTCGCCGCCGTAGGTGCTGCCGCCCCAGGCGGGGTCGGTCATGCTCGCCCCCAGCCCCAGGCCGACGGTGAAGTTGGTCATGTGCTGCCAGGTCGCCGGGTCGTTCCTGGGGTTCCAGTAGCGCGTCTTCTTGTCGCCCTGGGTGTCGAACTCGAACACCGGCACCTTGTCGCAGGTGGCGCCGGTGCAGTCGGGCTGGCGATCGCCCGATCCCCGGCGCAGGTCCGTCGCCCAGTAGTAGAAGGCGAGATCGCTGATCGTCGCCGAGTACATCGCGTCCTCGTAGGGCGGCCGGGCTTGGTACTTGGTGCCGTCCGGCAGCGTCCAGTTGCGGTTGGTGGCGTTGGTGGCGCCAGAGAAATTGTTGCCGTGGCCCTCGTCCTTGGAGTTCCAGATGCCGTCGGTCATCATGATGTGGAAGTTGCGCCGACAGCCGTGGGATTCGCGGTTTCGCCCCGATGACGAGTCCTCGTAGGGCGCGCTGGTGGTGAAGTAGTCGCCGGCGCGCTGCATCGCCGGGCGCAGCGGGGTGCCGCCATTGGTCTGGATCTGGGAGACCCAGTCGAAGAAGTTCTCGCGGTGGGTGCCGCTGAAGGTGTCGATGCGGTTGTCGCCACGCCGGAATTGCCGGCGCGTGCCTCGACAGTTGCTGTGACTGTCGAGCGGGCATTGATTGAGCGTCTGCCAGGCGACTCGCGAGCTGTCGTCGAGCCGCGCGAAGCTCAGGGTCGCCGCGGTCATGGTGGCGAGATTGCGCGAGCGATAGAAGGCGTACCAGTTGGCGAAGTTCCGGCGTTCGTCGCTGCCGTCGGGGCCGGAGTCCTCGTCGACCTGAACCAGGGTGTAGCAGTCGTTGTCGTCGAGCTCGCCGTTGCAGCGCCGGTTGCCCGGCTCGAAGCGGTAGTAGTAGGCACGAACGTCATTGTTCCATCTGCCACCATGATCGTCGTCGTCGTCGTCGTCGTCGTCGTCGTCGTCGTCGTCGTCGTCGTCGTCGCGCCAGCCGTAGTAGTCGCTGTATCGCCTGGTGTAGACCTCGTTCGAATAATGCGGCATCCAGCTCTCCTCGAGCCGGTTGCCGTAGCGCCACGACAGCCTTCGCGTCGGACGATAGTTATCGGTCAGGTCACGCGTGCCGTGGTCCGGCTCGTAGCCGTTGCGGTAGGCGGTGGCGAGTGCCCGCTCCGGGGTCGATGTATCGCTCGACGAGGGCAGGGGGTTGCCGTCGCTATCGCTCGGCGGGGTATAGAGGGTCTCGGGATCGTAATAGATGCCGTTGTAGTCGCTCGACTTGAAGTAGCGCTCCTCGAAGTCCTCGCTATCGCGCTGATCCGGTGCATAGCCGTAGCTCATGCTGCCCGAGTCGTCGATGGTCAGCAGGATGTTGGGCTCGACGCCGGCGCTGATGAGGAAGGGCGGGATGTCGGAGATCTCGATCGCCGGTGCCGCCGTGGCCGCCAGCAGCAGTCCGAGCAGCAGCCCGCGGAATCGTTGTGGGGATCGCGTACGCATGCTCACTCCAATCGATACAGGCTCTGCAGGATGACCACCGAGGCGGGGTCGGCACCGACCCCGCGCGCGCTGACCCGGTAGTAGGCGCACTGTCTGGTGCCTCCCGGTTCGCACGGGGCCTCGGAGAGTCGCTCGATGACGTAACGGGGCTGTTCGGCGAGACCGTCGAGCGCGGTGCTCACGCTGACCACCTGGGTCTGGCCCCAGTTGAAGCGATCGCGCCGGTAGGCGGGCGTGTTGTCGGCATCGTAGGCGATGGTGTGGTCCTGCTCGAACTGGTCTCGGTCACTGATGGTGTCGGCCATCAATGCCTGATCGGCTGCGCGCAGCGCCGCCTCGGCGGCCTGGAAGGCGAGGTCGTGGTTGCGGATGCTGGTGCTCATCCGCTCCTGCTGGGTGTTTTGTACGGCGCTGGTGGTGCCGATCAGGGCGAGCACGGTGAGGAAGATCAGGGCGATGATCAGTACCGCGCCGCGTTGTCGGTGTTGGAGAGGATTTGGGCTCATGGCTGGATCAGGCGGTTTCTCACCGCGATGGTGCCGCTGACGATGCGATCGTCGAGCGTCCCGTCGAGGTCGTTGGTCGGGGTCAGGGTGAGGGTGAGGCGGATGGCGAGGACCCGTCTCCAGTCCTCGGCGCGCGCGCTCGCCGTGGTGGCGCTGCTGACCTGATCGGCGCGGACGTAGCGATCGACACTCTTGTCCGCGTCATCATCGATCCCGTAGAGGATCTGCAGGTCGGAGACGCCCTCGACGAGTTCGGTGTCCGTGCCGTCCTGGCGCACCATCAGCGCGGGCTCGCCTTCGTCGTTGGTGCCGACGAAATAGCTGTGGGCGATCAGCGGATAGAGCCTGGGGGTGGCGGTATCGCTGCCGAAGCCGCAGGCGGTGGTCGAGTCCGACACCAGGGCCAGGGTGGTCGTAGCGCCCGTCGCGCAACCGGCGCTCGGGTCGGTGGAGGTCACCGCGAAGGTCTCGGTGAAGTAGGGGCTGGTGGCGATCCAGGTCTGACCGGCCAGGGGGGAGTGGGTGGGCTGACACGCCAGGGTGAAACGCGCCGCGCCGGCGCCGCCCTGGCAGGCCGTGTCGAGCACGAATGCATGATCGGTATCGGCGCGCACCAGATGAAGCACGTCTCCGCCCGTACGCCCGCTCATGGTGATGGTGTCGTGCTCGTCGTCGAGTCCGTGCAGTGGGTTGGCGATGTCGGTGGTCTCGGGCGGCCAGCTCGCGGGGGCGCTGTCGAGCTGGTAGCCACCGGTGTAGCCGGCCATGCGCACGTCGCGGGTCAGCGCGAGGAAGGCGTAGCGCGCGTCCTCCTGGAGCATCGCCAGGGTCTGGGTGGTGCGCTGGGTGGTGCGGGTACTGACCATCACCGCGCCGAGCGCGGCGATCATCATCAGGCTGATGGTGGAGGCGATCATCAGCTCGATCAGACTGAAGCCGCGTTGACGGATCATGGTGTGGGCTCCGGCAGCAGGGTCTCGGTGGCGAAGCTGACCCACTCCAGCGTCGGGTCGGCCTCGGCGCTGGTCGGCAGTCGCGTCTCGCGCCAGCGCAGCGTGATCGCGACCTTGTCGCCGTCGAGGGTGATCCGGCCCTCGCCGCTCGGCAGGTCGGCGGCGAGGGCCTGTTTCCAGCGCTGCAGGTCCTGGGCGCTGACCGAGGTGCCGGAGACGCTGTCGGTGAATCCGGTGGCATAGCTCGCGCGCTCGGCGCGATTGGCGCGCATCGACTCGATGATGTCGTGGGCGTGCAGGGTGGCATAGCTGCGCTGCAGCGCGCCGAGGTTGCTCTTCATGGTCAGCGCCTGCAGCGCGCCGAAGCCGAGCAGCCCGACGGCGAGCACGACCATGGTCACCAGCACCTCGATCAGGGTCAGGCCGCGCTGGCGGCGACCGGTGCGTGGGTATCTAGCCATCACAGCCCTCGTCGAGTCGTACCTGGCCGGTGCGCTTGACCCGCAGACAGCGCTGCTCGCCGTCGGTGACCCGGATGGTGAAGCGGGTCTCGGCGGCCTCGCCCAACGGTGGGGTGAAGACGATCGGGTCGCCGCCGCTGGCGGTGAGGGTGGCGGCCCCGAACGGGCGCACCACCTTGAGCAGACGGTCGTCGGCCCGCCCGTCACCGTCGATGTCGGTCTTGACGCCGGTGGCGTCGGCATCGTCGCGCACGAACACCAGCCAGCCGTCAGCCCAGTCGGTGGTGATGGTGCAGGTTGGCTGATCGGCATCGGCGTCGCCGGTCGCGCAGACGGCGACGGTCTGGCCCCGGCTCAGCGACTCGACCCGGGCCTGCTGGAGGCTGGCGCTGAGGCTGTTGGTGAGGCCGGTGAGTCGCGAGTCCTGCAGCAGGTGCTGGAAACCGGGGACGGCCAGCGAGAGCAGGATGACGGCGATGGCCAGGGTCACCATCAGCTCGATCAGGGTCACGCCACGAAGACGACGGGCCGCTGTCATCGATGTTCTGGGTGCGGCCACGTCGGTTGCTGAGGCCGGCCGGTGGCGGGGAACGGGAGGGACTGCTGACGACTGGGCATCGGGTTCCTTGCTGCTCCTTGCGCAACCGGGGCGTCTAGGTGTCCCGGTATCTGGGCTTTCATTGTACACGGCGTTGATATCGGTGGTGAATTGTGCGTCCGCGGGGTTGATCCGCGCCATTCGAGGCGGTCGCACCGGGTAGCCCCGGTGTCTTTGTGTCGTGGGTCGCGCGCTCGATCGTCAAGCATGGAAGCATGACGGATGAGACGAGGCGCGTCTGCAGGATGGATAAGGTTTCGGACATCGGCGCGCGCGCCGATGTCCGCGGGCGGCTCAGCGCAGCGAGTGCATATAGGCGACCAGGTCGGCCAGTTCCTGCGGCGTCAGCTCGGTCTTGGGCATCTGCGCGCCGGGCAGGGTGGCGGTGGGATCGAGCAGGTAGTCGCGCAGCCACTGCGCGCTGCGCTCGGCGCCGACCTGGTCGAGCGTGCCGCCGAGTGCGGCCATGGGGCCGGACTCGCCGCCCAGGGTGTGGCAGAGGTTGCACATCTTGGCCTCGTAGACCTGGGCGCCGCGTGCGGCGTCGCCGCTCGGGTCGGCCAGGGCGGTGGCGCTCAACAGCGTGGCGCCGATCAGTAGCGGGATGGCACGGACGGACATCTTCACTCCTCGTTCGTGGTGGTGGGAAGGGCGTCGCCGGCGAGGTGTGCGCGCAGATCCTTGTGGCCGACGTGGGGGTGGCAGTCGGCGCAGCTCAGGGCGTTGTCCGGCGCGAAATAGGTGCGGTGTCCGAAGGCCGCGGCCGGGCTCTGCTCGGGGGCGTGTTCGAGTGCGGCGTGACAGTTCAGGCAGGCCGAGTCGTAGAGGAAGTCGTTGCGTTGCTCGAGGCTGGTGAGCCAGTCGGGCTCGAAGACGAGCGAGACCACCTGTCCCCAGCCGGCCTTGAGACCGAACAGTCCCTTCTGCACGAAATAATTGGCGGGGCTGTCGTGGGGCAGGTGGCAGTCGGCGCAGTCGGCCCGCAGTCCCTGGGGGTTCTGGCCGCCGTGGACGTCCTGATCATAGGAGGCGACGAAGGCATCCATGGTGTGACAGCTGCTGCAGAATTCACGGTCGGACGTCGCCTGGAGGGCGGTCTCGGTGACCATCCAGCTCCCGCTCGCCAGCCCCGCCAGGAGCAGCACGCCCCCGCTCCCGAGCAGCAGCCATGTGCGTTTCTTCATCGTTTCCTCCACAAGCCCTCGCCGTGGTCGGCGGGAGAACGGCTGCGCCCGCGGCAGCCGACGAAAACAGGGTGCAGGTCTCGTTTCCGTCGAGCTTCAAGGCGTCGCCCAGGGGCGGTGGAGTCTTGCAGTGCGCGGCGGTCGGTGAAACCTGCGACGGCTGACCGGCTCGTCCGCGTGACCTTCATGCCTCCGCTGCAACGAGGGCGTCTGCTCGTTGGCGTGGCCGGGTCGAGTGCGGTGGCTCGAGCGATCGCCTGGACTATATCAATTGGATCGGGGGCGATCGCCGAGGTTCGCCGAAAATTACCGACTTGATTGCTTGGGATCATCGCTCGGGTGTTTTTACCCGGATCGCCAGACGTTGCCCGGGGTCGACTCGTTGGCTTACCCTGCCGCGCCGCGACCTCAGACCCTCTCTCCACCGATGAGCCACCGTTCTCTCCGCCACTTGCCGAGATCCATCCAGACCAAGGGCATGCTGCCATGTCGCTGAACATCGAGCTGTCGCTGATCCTCGGCGCCGTGCTGCTCGATGCGCTGCTCGGCGACCCGGTCTATCGGCTCCATCCGGTGCGCCTGCTCGGTGGCTGGATCGCGCGCTCGGAGCAGGCGTTGTTCGCGCGCGGGCTCGACGGCTATCTGGGCGGCGTCCTGCACTGGCTGCTGGTGGTCGGTGGCGCGCTCGCCGCCTGGTGGGGCGTGCGCCTCGGGCTGGCGGCGCTGCACCCGCCGCTTGCGCTCGGCTGGGATCTGTTCATCGCCTACAGCCTGCTCTGCACCCGTGACCTGCTCGAACACGGTCGGCGGGTGCTGGCGCCGCTCGTCGCCGGCGACCTGCCCGGCGCGCGCGCGCAACTGGCGATGCTGGTGGGGCGGGATGTCGAGCCGCTCGGCACCGACGGGGTGACGCGCGCGACCATCGAGAGCCTGTCGGAGAACCTCACCGACGGCGTGCTCACCCCGCTGTGGGCGCTCTGTCTGTTCGGGGTGCCGGGGCTGGTGGTGGTCAAGGCCGTCTCCAGCCTCGACTCCATGGTCGGCTATTGCAACGAGCGTTATCGCCGCTTCGGCTGGGCCGGTGCGCGCTCGGACGATCTGGTGCACTGGCTCCCGGCCCGGCTCTCGCCGCTGGTGGTCGCGCTTGCCGCGGTGCTGCTGCGCGAGCACCCCGGGTTGGCGCTGCGCGCGGCCTGGCGCTATCACGCGCTGCTGCCGAGCCCGAACTCGGGTTGGAGCGAGGCGGCCTGTGCCGGGGCGCTGCGGGTGCGGTTGATCGGACCGGTGTGGTCCGGCGGGCGACTGGTCACCGATCGCTTCCTCGGCGATCCGACGTGGCCGGCGGCGCTCGGCGCCGTCGATCTGCAGCGTGCGCTGCGGCTGCTGGGGTGGAGCTCGGTGGTGGCGCTCGCCTTTGGGTTGGGGTTTGCGGCGCTGGGCTGAGGCCGCTCAGCCCGACTCCAGACGGAAGATCACCGGCACCGTGAGCTGTGCCGCGACCGCGCGTCCGGCCTGCCAGGCCGGTGCGAAGCGCCAGCGCTCGACCGCGCGCAGTGCGGCGTCGTCGAGCAGGCGATGGCCGCTGCTCTCGATCAGGGTGGTGGCGCCGACCCGCCCGTCGGCGCCGACCGCGACCCGGATCAGCACCCGACCCTCGACCCCCTGGCGACGCGCCAGTCGCGGGTAGCGCGGCGGTGGGTTGCCGGCGAGGGGGCGAGCCGGACGGTCGGTGCCGGTCTGCTCGGCGCGTCTGCTCGGGGTCACGTCCGCATGCGTCGTCGAGCTCTGGCGTGCGGGCGCGACGGGCGTCGCCGCCTCACTTCGAGTCGGCGGCGGTGGTGGAGGGGGGGGCTTGGCGCTCGCGCGTGGCGCCGCGATACTCGGCTCTGGCTCTGGCTCTGGCTCTGGCTCTGGCTCTGGCTCTGGCTCTGGCTCTGGCTCTGGCTCTGGCGCTGGCTCTGGCGCTGGCGCTGGCGCTGGCGCTGGCGCTGGCGCTGGCGCTGGCGCTGGTTGGGTGGGCGTCGGTTCGGCGCTCGCTGGTGCCGCGTCGGCGATGTCGGCGGGTGCGTCGGGCGTTCCTCTACCCTGGAGCGAGAGTCGGATCTCGCCCGTCCCGAGCGTCGGTTCGCGCAGCGGCGGCAGCAGCCAGGCGAGGGCCAGGTGCGCGCCCAGCGCCAGGATCAGCGCCACGCCCCACAGCAGGCGGGTCGTCGTCCGGCTCATGGCGACTCCCGGGTGATCAGCGAGAGCGCGTCGACCCCCTGCGCGCGCAATATCGCGAGTAGATCGAGCAGGGTTCCGCTCGGGGTGTCGGCGTCGGCCTCGACGGCGATCGCGCGCCCCGGCTCGTCCGCCACGCGTGCGGCGATCTCCGCGTCCAGCTCCGCACGGGTGATCGGCACGCCGGCGAGGGCGAGCCGGCCGTCGGCGGCGAGTACGAGCCGCAGGCGGCCATCGGGCAGGCGCTCGCCCGGCGCGGCCTCGGGGGGCGTGACCGGTAGCGGCGAGGGTGGCTCGAGGGTGCCGACCAGGAGAAAGAACACCAGCAGCAGGAGCACGACGTCGACCAGCCCGCTCATCGGGTCGCGCTGGCGTCTGCGGGGTGGTCCGGGGATCTGCATCCGTGTGCCCTCAGGGCTCGATCAGGGCGAGCTGTTGTGCGCCAGCCAGGCGCGCCAGGTCGGTCATCTGGACCAGGGTCTGGAGCGGTGTCTCGCGCTCGGGGACGATCACCAGCGTGCTGCCCGGTTCCGCGGCGAGCCGCGCGCGCAGCCGTGTCACCAGTGCATCGTGCGGGCAGGGCACGCCGTCGAGCCGCAGCCCGCCGTCGGCGGCGACATCGAGTCGCAGCGTGGTCGCGACGCTGTCGGCGGTGCCGCCGTCACGGGTCTCGATCGGCAATTGTTGCAGTGGGTCGAGTCGGGCGGCGAGCAGGAAGAAGAGCAGCAGCAGGAAGACCACGTCGACCAGCGGCGCGAGTCCGATGCCGCGACCGCGGCGGCGCAGCGGCTCAATGTGCATCGGCCACCGGCATGGTGAACAGCCGGGTCAGGGCGTCCTCGGTGTCGTGACGCGCGCGCTCGATGATCGCCTCCAGCCAGTGCAGCGCCGCGGCGGCGGGGATGGCGATCGCCAGGCCCGCGGCGGTGGTCAGCAGCGCCTCCCAGATGCCCCCGGCGAGCAGCGCCGGGTTGGCCTGTCCGCCGGCCTGCTCGAGGGTGCGGAAGGCCTCGATCATGCCGAGTACGGTGCCCAGCAGTCCGAGCAGCGGCGCCAGGGTGACGATGGCGTCGAGTCCGCGCAGATGGGCGTTGAGCCGCTGCTGCTGGGCCGCCGCCTCGCGCAGCACCTCCTCGCGCAGCTGCTGCGGGGTGCGCCCGCCGTCCGCCAGTCCGTCGATGGCCACCGCCAGCACCGCGGCGATCGGTTGAGGGGCGGGGGCGAGCGCGCCGCGCGCCTCGTCGAGCCGTCCGGCGGCGCAGGCGGCGAGCGTCGGCGCGATGAAGGCGCGCGCGCCGACCCGCAACCGCGCGAACTGCAGCAGCTTGAACAGCACCAGGGTGAGCGCGAGCAGCGAGAGCGCGCACAACACCAGCATCACCGGGCCGCCGGCACGGACGAATTCGAGCGCGGCCTGTGTGGCGGCAGAGAGCTTGGCGAGATCCATGTCGACGGGCGCCTCCAGGCGGTGTTGCTGGGCGGGGCGGTGGATCTCGGGGGAGGGACTGGACGGTTGGCACGACCGGCCCGGTGAGCGGACGCCGGGGCCGGGCAGGGCGCCAGTGGGTCCCACCCTCGGCACACCCCGTCCGACGGTCAGGCGATCGGTGTCTCGATGGCAGGTCTCCTGGCTCGCGGGTCGGGGTCGGGCGCCCGGCCTTCCCGGTCCGGCGCGGACCAGTGGCGTCATGAGGGGGCGCGGACTCGCCGCTGACAGTTGCGGGGGCAGCCACGGCCTTGGCCCGAACGGGCCGCACCGTGTTCCCTTTTGATCCCCTCGCGGGGAACCATCGCTGGCCGAGCATCATACCGCCGGTCGAGGGCGAGTCAAGCGGTTAGCCGCCAGTCGCCAGCTGCCAGCGACCAGCCGCCAGCTGTCAGCTGTCAGCCGTCGGTGGATTGTGAGCCACCGGGGCAAAGAGACCGTGTTGCCTGTCAATCGTCGGCCATGCGCGCTGGCCCTCCCGACCGGAGGCTGTCAGCTGGCCGCTGGTTCGAACCGCAAGGGAAGGGAAAGGCAGTCGGCCATCGGTTCATGACACCGCTACCCTCCACTGTCGGCTGATTGCGAACCGCCAGCCTCCGGCGGGGAAGCTTGGCGCCGGTGGCTAGCGGCTGGTGGCTGGCAGCTGACGGCTGGTGGCTATCAGCTATCAGCCTGCCTCCAGCCGTCCCTGGTCGAGTCGGTAGTGGCGGGTGGCGAGGGTCTGGCGCAGTGGGGTGTCGTGGCTGACCAGCACCAGGGTCTGATCGAGGTCGGCGAGGATCTGCAGGAGACGGGCACGGGTGGGGTCGTCGAGCGCGTTGGTCGGCTCGTCGAGCAGCAGCACCTCTGGCTCCATGGCGAGCACCGCGGCGAGGGCGACCAGACGACGCTCACCACCGGAGAGACGGTGGGTGACGCGGTCGCGCAGGTGTTCGAGCCCCAGTCGGGCGAGGGTGCGCTCGACCGTCGCTCGGGCCTGCGCCGGCGACTGACCGAGGTTGCGTGGACCGAAGGCGATGTCCTCGACCACCGTGGGACAGAACAGCTGGTCGTCGGCGTCCTGGAACACCAGCCCGGCGCGCCGACGTACCGCATGGAAGTCGTGCTCGACGCGGCGGGGTGCGCCGAAGGCGACCAGGGTGCCGGCGGCGGGGCGCAACAGCCCGACCATCAACTGCAACAGGGTGCTCTTGCCCGAGCCGTTGGCACCATGGACGGCGATCCGTTCACCGGACCGGATCGTCAGCTCGACCCCGCTGAGTACCGGCGGTCGGCCAGGATAGGCGAAGTGGATGTCGGTGAGTCTGAAGAGTGGATCCATCCGGGATGCTCGAATACGGAAGATGGGGAACGCTATCAGCTTCCGGTCGCCAGCTTCCAGCTTCCAGCCGCCAGCCGCCAGCCGCCAGCTTCCAGCCGCCAGCCGCCAGCCAGCGGCGCCAAGCTTTCCCACTGGAGGCTGAGGGCTGGAAGCTGGAGGCCTGCAATCAGCTGCCAGTCGCCAGCCAGCGGCGCCAGGCTTTCCCACTGGAGGCTGGAGGCTGGCGGCTGGCGGCTGGCGGCTCGCCACCAGCCACCAGCTTGCACGAACCCCGGGCAACTGGCAGATTGACCGATTGTTTTCCAGCCAGCCATCGCCACCTCGATCCGCGCGCCTCAGCATGACAGCCACCATCGTCCCGATCCATTCCGATCTGCCCCGTCCCGAACACGGCGGGCGGCTGCGTCAGGCCGCCGCGCGCTACGACATCCCGCTGACCGACTGGCTCGATCTCTCGACCGGTATCAACCCCAATGCCTGGCCGGTGCCGCCGCTGCCGCGTGCGCTCTGGGCGCGCTTGCCCGAGACCGGCGATGGGCTGGAGCAGGCGGCGGCGAGCTATTACGGCGCTCCCGGCGCGCTCGCGCTCGCCGGCTCGCAGGCGGCGATCCAGGGCCTGCCGCAGCTGCGCGCGCCCTGTCGGGTCGGGGTGCCCGAGGTCGGCTACCAGGAGCACGCCCATGGCTGGCGGCGGGCCGGTCACCAGTTGGTGCGCCTGCCCGATGGCGATCCGCGTGGCCGGATCGAGGCCGACGCCGCCGAGCCGCTCGACGTGCTGGTGGTGATCAACCCCAACAACCCCACCGGGCGGCGCTGGTCGCGCGAGACCCTGCTGAGTTGGCATGCGGCGCTGGCCGCACGCGGCGGCTGGCTGGTGGTCGACGAGGCCTTCATGGATGCCTCCCCCGAGCACAGTCTGCTCGATGCGGTCGGCCGACCGGGTCTGGTGGTACTGCGCTCGCTCGGCAAGTTCTTCGGTCTGGCCGGGGCGCGGGTGGGTTTCGCCTGGACCGAGGCGCAGTTGCGCCAGCGCCTCGACGCCTGGCTCGGTCCCTGGACGCTGTCGGGACCGGCGCGCGAGCTGGCGCGCCTGGCGCTGCTCGATACCGCCTGGCAGGGCTCGGCGCGGTTGGCGCTGGCGCGCGACTCGGCGCGCCTGGCGGCGTTGCTCGATCGTCACGGGCTGACGCCGAGCGGTGGCAGCGCGCTCTTCCAGTGGGTGCGGACCCCGGCAGCGGTACGTCTGCACGAGGCGCTCGCCCGCCAGGGCATCCTGGTGCGCTTGTTCGAGCAGCCGTCGAGTCTGCGCTTCGGTCTGCCCGGGGACGCGGCCCAGTGGCGCCGCCTGGAGCGTGCGCTGGCCGGACTGGCGGTGTCCGAGGGTGCCTTCGGGTGAGGCCGTTGTGGCTGAGCGTGCCCGCTGCCGCCGTGGTGGCGAGGGACGGGCCGGTGCGCTCGGTATGGATGACGTCGAGCGATGTACCCGCCGGACCGAGTGCGCTCGATGGCGAGCGGATCGCGTTGCCCGAGTGCGCTCCGTGCGGCGCGGTGCTCTCGGTGCACCGGCTCGACGTGCTGCTGAGTATCGGTCGACATGCCGCCGAGCGGGCGCGGCTCGCCGGGGTCGCGCGGTTGCGCGGCGAGGGTCCGTTGTTGCGGGTTGCGATACCGCCGCTCGGTGATCCCTACCCATGGCTCGCCCGGCACGGTGATCCGGTGCTGGTCGCGTTGGTGGGGTTGTGCGTCGCCGCCGGGCAGATCGGGCTGCGCGCCACCGTCGACCCGGCGGTGGCGCGCGCCGAGAT